>JBJMJE010000317.1:0-15163 GCA_045806505.1 Gaiellaceae bacterium | reverse complement strand
GAGCGAGCGCGAGACCGTGGTTGCCGGCGGCGACGAGACGCGCCCTGCCGGTGCCGGACTCCGCGACCTCGCCAAGGCGCCGCTCGGCGGCTTCGAAGTCCCCGGCGACGATGTCGGCATAACCGCGGTTGTTGAGCATCGCGTCGAGCGCTTCCCTGTGGCCGAGCTCGCGGAAGATCACCTCCGCCGCCTCCGCGTACGTTGCCTCCGCGGCGCGGTCGCCGCGGTACTCGGCGGTGATCGCCCGTGTCATGAGCGCGCCCGCCAGCGACGGCCGGTCGTCGAGCTGCTCGAAGATCGTCTGAGCGTCGGCCGCGAGCTCTTCGGCACGTCCGTGCTCGCCCTGGCGCCATGCGTGTTGCGCAGCGGCGAGGAGCGCGCGGCCGCGCCGCCGTGGATCCGCATGGTGCGCTCGTCCCAGGACGTCGTCCAGCCAGCGGCGGCCCTCGGTGACGTGGCCGCGGTTGGGCCAGTAGAACAGCCCTGCCGAGGCCGCGAACTGCAGCTCGAGCTCGATCTCGCCGCGGTGGCGTGCCCACGCCAGGGCTGCGCGAATGTTGTCGTGCTCCTCGTCCTCGGGCGCCCAGTTTCCGGTGAGGCTCCCGGTCAGGCGCTGCTCGGTTCGATGCTCGAGCCACGCGGCGTACCAGCGCGCGTGACGCGCGTGCAGCGCGTCCGCCTCGTCCTCCTGCTCGAGGCGCTCGCGTGCGTAGTCGCGGATCGACTCGAGCATGTGGAAGCGCGGCTCGCCGTCGGGCCGCACCTCCGCGCGCAGGAGGCTGTTCTCGAGCAATGCCTCGACGTCGTCCAGATCGGCGTCGCACACCGCCTCGGCGGCATCGAGCCGGAACCCGCCGGAGAACACGCTGAGGCGTGGGAAGAGCCGGCGCTGCCGCTCGTCCAGCAGGTCGAAGCTCCAGTCGAGCGCAGCGCGGAGCGTCTGCTGGCGCTCGGGCCGGTCGCGCGCGCCGCCGCGGAGCAGTTCGAGCCGGCGGCTGAGTCGCGTCAGCAGCGCCTGCGGCGGCAACAGCTTCACCCGCGAGGCCGCGAGCTCGATCGCGAGCGGCAGGCCGTCGAGCCGCACGCAGAGCTCGGCGACCGCCGGCGCGTTCTCGCTCGTGACGCTGAACGTGGGCGCGACTGCGTGCGCCCGGTCGACGAAGAGCTGAACGGCCTCGTACTTGGAGAGCGCTTCGAGCGCGGGGAGCGAGGCGGCATCGGGCACGCGCAACGGCGGCACGGGGACGACGTGCTCCGCTGCGAGGCGCAGCGCCGCGCGGCTCGTCACGAGGACATGCGCGCCCGGCGAGGCGTCGAGCAACATGCTCACCGTGCGGGCCGCGTCGAGCACTTGCTCGAAGTTGTCCAGAACGAGCAGCACCTGCCGGCCGGTGAGGTGCTCGCGGACCGCAGCTTCGAGCGTGCGGTCCCCGGACTCGTACAGACCGAGCGCCTGCGCGATCGACGGCAGCACGAGTGCCGGGTCCTGCACGGCCTCGAGCGCCACGAACCAGACTCCGTTGCGGAAGCGGTCGACGGCCTCCGCCGCCGCGTGCAGCGCGAGGCGCGTCTTGCCCGTGCCGCCGGGTCCGGTGAGCGTGATGAGACGGATGCCGTCGTCGGCGAGCAGCGCGTGCAGCGCTTCGAGCTCGGCCGCTCGGCCGATCAGCGGCGTCGGCTGCGACGGAAGGTTCGTCGGCCGGTTCTCGAGCGTTCGCAGCGGCGGGAACTGCCCGTCCAGCCCCGCGGCGACGAGCTGGAACAGCCGCTGTGGCCGCGTCAGATCCTTCAGCCGGTGCTCGCCGAGGTCGCGCGTGTCGGCGTCTACGAGGTCGCGCGTCGTCTGGGAGAGGACGACCTGGCCGCCATGCGCCGCCGCGCAGATGCGCGCCGCGCGGTGCACGTCCAGACCGACGTAACCGTCGCCGACGAGAGACGGCTGGCCGGTGTGAACGCCGATCCGGACGCGGAGCGGCAGTCCTTCGAGGCTGCGTTGTCCCGCGGCGGCGGCGGCAACCGCATCGTCCGCGCGCGTGAACGCGAAGAAGAGCGAGTCGCCCTGCGTGTCGACCTCGTGGCCTGCGGCGAAGGCCTCCCGCAGACGCGAGCGATGCTCCGCGAGCATGGTGCCGTACTCGTCCGCGCCGATCTGCGCCAGCAGCTGCGTCGATCGCTCGATGTCCGTGAACAGGAACGTGACGGTTCCGCTCGGCAGTTCGGCCATGGCTTGAACCTTCTCAGGAATGAAGCAGCGCGCCGCTAGGCTGGACCGCGTGAACGACACACGCTCCGTGATTGTCGCCGCGGCCCGTACGCCGTTCGGACGGCTCGGCGGTGGGCTTGCGAAATACGAGGCGACGCAGCTCGGCTCGTTCGTGATCAAGGAGGCGCTCGAACGGATCGGCCTCGAGCCGAACGAGCCGGAGTACGTGATCATGGGGCAGGTGCTGCAGGCGGGCGCGGGTCAGGCGCCGGCGCGGCAGGCGTCGGTCGGCGCGGGGCTGCCGATCGCGACGCCGGCGGACGCGATCAACAAGGTGTGCGCGTCCTCGATTCGCGCGATCGAGATCGCCGACGCGATGATCCGCGCAGGCGAGCACGAGTGCATCGTCACCGGCGGCATGGAGTCGATGACGAACGCGCCGTACCTCCTCAAGAAGGCCCGCTTCGGCTACCGCCTCGGCAACGGCGACCTGATCGACTCGATGGTCTTCGACGGCCTGACGTCGACGTTCGACGAGCTGCACATGGTCCAGCAGAACTCGAAGGTCGCGCGCGAGCTCGGCATCTCGCGCGAGGAGCAGGACGCTTGGGCCTATCGGTCGCACCAGCGCGCCGCCGAGGCACAGGAGAACGGGCGCTTCGACGAGGAGATCGTCGCCGTCGGCGACGTGACCGCGGACGAGAGCGTTCGCAGGGACACCACGCTCGCCAGGCTCAGCGAGCTCAAGCCCGTCTTCGATCCGGAGGGCACGACGACGGCAGGAAACGCGCCGGGCGTGAACGACGGTGCATCGTGCGTGGTCGTGACGTCGGAGGAGTTCGCGAAGCGGCGCGGGCTCGAGGTGCTCGCGACGATCCTCGCGCAGGCGTATGTCGCAGACGACTTCGCGTACCTCGCGCGGACACCGGCGCGCGCCGGGCACATCGCGCTCGAAAAGGCTGGCAAATCGATCGGCGACGTCAAACGCGTCGAGATCAACGAGGCGTTCTCGTCCGTTGCGCTGAACTCGACGCGGATGCTCGGCGCCGACGAGGACAACGTGAACGTGAACGGCGGGGCTGTCGCGCTCGGCCATCCGATCGGCGCGAGCGGCGGCCGCATCGTCGGCACGATGGTGCACGAGCTGCGTCGAAACGGCGGCGGCCTCGGCCTCGCCGCGATCTGCTCCGGCGGCGGCCAGGGCGACGCGCTGCTCCTGGAAGTCTGATCGCACGGGGGAAACCATGTTTCCCCCGTGAGCCCCCTTCTTCGGCTCTGCGGCCTGACGCACGCTTCGCCGCGCAAGAGCGCGGTCTTGCGCGGCTTCCCCAGCCGTTCCATCTTGCAGAGCGCTTGAGGAGTGACGAGCAGCACGGGCGACACCGCCCACCGACTCTCAAACACGCGAGAGCGTTGGACGACGGTTCGCGACCGTTGACATACGGTTCTCGCCGTGTTCAGGGTCTGCGAGAGCTGCGGCGAGTGGAACGATGAGATTGTCGTTGCAGATGACAGCGCAGCCGTCTGCACAAAATGCGGCCACCGCCATCCTCTGCTCCGTCTGCCGCTCTTCCAAATCACCGGCGCGAGCGGCACGGGCAAGACGCGCGTCGGCCTTGACCTGCCACGTGCGCTGCCAGACTCCGTCGTCCTCGATCAGGACATCACCCTCGCGGGACTGCCATGGGAGCAGCATCGCCAGAACTGGCTTCGCATTGCCGCGAATATCCACCAGGGCAACCGCTCGGTCGTCTTTGTCGCCACGCAACTGCCAGAGCACTACGAACCGTTGCCCGAGCGTGCCTGGTTCAGCGACATCCATTACCTCGCGCTCGTTTGCGACGACGCCACACTTGCCGAGCGGCTGGGCCGGCGCCCGGCGTGGCGCGGCGCGACTCACGAGCGCATCGCGGAGATGCAGAGGTTCAACCGCTGGTTGCTGGCGAACGCCGCCTCTACGGTGCCGCCGATGACACTTCTCGACACGAGCGACGCTGAACCCCCCGAGACCGTTGCGGCCGTCGCGGCGTGGGTTCGGGAGCGCCTCGAACCGCACGCGCGGTCGTAGCGCGACAGGCAACCGCTGGTGTGGCGAGCGTCCTCGGGTCTGAACCCTTGCTTCGGGGACCTTCTTCCCTTTGGCGGGCGTAGTAGCTATGTCAGCGAACAGGAGGGACCCATGCGACTCGTCGTCGTCACCGCTCTTGCCGCCTTGCTCCTTCCATCCGCCGCGCTCGCGGCCGGGCCGTCCTATGTAGCGCAGGGCGGGCTCGGCGTCCTCTCGAACAACGGCAGGTACCGCTTTATCGCCGTCTCCACGGGCGGCGGCACGGCGATCCAGCGTGTGGCCGTCCACGGCGGCGCCGTCTCGGGATGGGCGACGCTCGACGGCGAGTGGGGGATCCCGCAGCCGACGATGAGGCCCGGACAACTCGAGGGGCTGAGCCACGATGGCACGCGGCTCGTCGTCGGCACCGTCGGGCTCCAGACGCCGACGCGCTTCGCCGTGATCGACACGCGCAACCTCCGTGTTCGCGACAGCTTCGAGATCCCCGGCAGCTTCGCCTACGACGCGGTGTCGCCCGACGGCAAGACGCTGTACCTCACGCAGTACGTCGACCGCGACAACGCGAGCCGCTACGTCGTGCGCGCGTACGACCTCGAGCACGGCGGCCTCCTGCCGGGTCGAATCGCGGACAAGGCGCAGGCGAGCTGGGTGATGGAGGGCTTTGCGACAACGCGCACGACCAGCGGCGACGGACGCTTCGTCTACACGCTCTTCATGCGCTCCGGCGGCTATCCGTTCGTGCACGCACTCGACACGGTTCGCGGCGTTGCTCACTGCATCGGCCTGCCGTGGGCCGCGAGCAACCAGGAGCCGCTCATGAGGGTGCGCATGGCGCTGACCGACGACGAAACGAAGCTCGCGATCGACTGGAAGGGCGGCAAGCGGTGGCTCGCCGTGGACACGAGTACATGGCGCATCACGCATGCGACGACGAGCAGCTTCCCGTGGAGGTGGCTGCTCGGCGGAGTCGCGGCCGCGATCCTCCTCACCCTCTCCGGTGGCCTCTGGATCAGGCGCCGAACCGCTCCGCCCGAGGAAGCTGTGGCAGCGGCATAGGGCTCGGTAATAGGGTCGGGCGATGGACGCCGTGGCGGGAACGTTCTCGATCGTTGCCGCGGACCCCGCGGCAGGCGAAGTCGGCTGTGCGGTGCAGTCGAAGTACTTCGCGATCGGGGCTGTCACGCCGTGGGTTCGCGCGGGCGTTGGTGCCGTCGCGACTCAGGCCATGGGTGTCGTCGCCGCGAACGGTCAGCTTGTACTTGAAGCACTCGCGGCCGGGATGGAACCTGCCGTCGCGATCGAACGCGTCCTTGCACACGACAACGGTCGGGAGACGCGTCAACTCGGAGCGGTCACCGCTGACGGCCGGGCGGCGGCGTTCACCGGTGCAGAGTGCGTCGAGTGGGCCGGCCAGATCACCGGGGAGGGGTTCGCCGTCCAGGGCAACATGCTCGTCGGACGCGAGGTCGTGGAGTCGATGGCCGCTGCATTCGTGCAGCGACCGGGCCAATTGGTCGACCGCTTGCTCGCGGTGCTCGAGGCCGGTCAGGCGGCGGGTGGAGACCGGCGCGGCCAGCAGGCCGCTGCGCTCGTCGTCGAACGGGCCGGCGGTGCGGCCGGCAGCCGCGAGGGGATCGATCGGATCTGTGACTTACGCGTGGACGATCACCCTGAACCGATCGTCGAGCTTCGACGTCTCGTAACCGTCTGGCACGAATGGCACGAGAGTCGTGGGTAGGAGGAGGCGCTCCCGCAGCCGCTGTAGTTTCTGCGGGTGGACTTCGAGCACGTCCTCGTCGTCGGCGCCGGACAGATGGGCGGCGGCATTGGGCAAGTGGTCGCGGCGTCCGGCCGCCGGGTGTCGCTGCACGATCCGTTCCCGGGCGCGATCGAGCGCGGGCTCGGGACGATGCGCAAGAGCCTCGAGCGGCTGGCCGAGAAAGGCGGCGCACCGGCCGACGACGTCCTCGCGCGCGTGACGCCCGTCGACGACCTCGTCGACGCGGATCTGATGATCGAGGCGGTCGTCGAGGACGAAGCGGTGAAGCGCGAGCTGTTCGAGCGCGCCGACGGCACGCTCCACGTCGAAGCGATCCTCGCGTCCAACACGTCGTCGATCCCGATCACCTCTTTGGCCGCAGCGACGAAGCGTCCCGATCGCGTGATCGGCATGCACTTCTTCAACCCGGTGCCGGTGCTGAAGCTCGTCGAGGTGATCCGCGCCGTGCAGACGTCCGACGAGACGGCCGCCGCGATCGTGCAGCTCGCGCGCGATCTGGGCAAGGAACCGGCGGAGGCGCGCGACTTCCCCGGCTTCGTGTCCAACCGGATCCTGATGCCGTTCATCAACGAGGCTGCCTACGCGCTGATGGAGGGCGTGGCGGAGCCGGAGGCGATCGACACCATCGCAAAGCTCGGCTTCGCGCATCCGCTGGGGCCGCTCGCGCTCGCCGACCTGATCGGTCTCGACACGTGTGTCGCGATCATGGAAGTACTGCACCGCGGGCTCGGAAATCCGAAGTACGCGCCGTGCCCGCTGCTACGGCAGTACGTGCAGGCGGGCCGGCTCGGCCGCAAGTCGGGGGCGGGCTTCTACACGTACTGACACTCGTTAGGGGGATTGACAAAGCCGGCGCAGAAGAGCAGAACTCCTGCAAAGGGGGTGCATCGCCGCAATGCGCTTGCTCTTGGTGGACGACGATCCCGGCCTGAGGGAGCTACTCAGGACAACGTTCGAGATCTTCGATCTCGAGCTTGACGAGGCCGACAGCGCCGCGATGGCCGCACGGCGGATCTCGGCGCGCAAGCCCGACGTGATCGTGCTCGACGTGCTCATGCCCGGCATCGACGGGATCGAGTACTGCGCGAAGCTGAAGCGCGACCCGCAGACGAGCGACATTCCGGTCGTGCTCCTGACCGGCTCCGAGCGCACCGACCTCAACGGCGCGAACGCCGACGAGCTCGTTCGCAAGCCGTTCAGCCCGCTCGAGCTTCTCGGCGTCGTCGAGCGTCTAGCCGGTGGCTCGTACGGCGTCCCGCTCCGACAGATGCGGACGAACGAGGCGGACGAACAACTCCTGCTCTACGCCGGCGATCTGCGTCACCTCGTGGAGGTCGAGCGCCAGCAACGCGCACTTCTCAACGCTGCGTACCACGACACCGTGGTCGCACTTGCCGGCGCGCTCGAGTCGAAGGACACCGGCACGCGTGCGCACTCCGAGCGCGTGCAGCGGTACGCGGCCGAGCTCGCTGCAGCTTGCGCACCCGAGCTCTTGAAGGATCCGAGCATGGAGTACGGCTTCGTGCTCCACGACGTGGGCAAGATCGGCATCCCCGACAGCGTGTTGCAGAAGCCGGCGCCGCTGTCGGCGCGCGAGCGGAGGTTGATCGAGACGCACACGATCCTGGGCGAGCAGATGCTCGAGGGCGTTTCGTTCATGAGCGCGGAGTGCCTGTCGGTCGTTCGCTCGCACCACGAGCGCTGGGACGGCGGCGGTTACCCCGACGGCCTCGGCGGCGATGAGATCCCACTCGGCGCGCGCGTCTTCGCCGTCGCCGATGCGCTCGACGCGATCACGAGCAACCGTCCGTACCGCAGCGAGCAGCCGTGGGCAAATGCGGTCGAGGAGATTTCCGCACAAGCCGGTAAACAGTTCGATCCGGTTGTCGTGGAAGCATTCCGCGAGCGCGACATCGCGCTTCGCGCGATTCGGGCCCAGATCTCGTAGCACTACACTCGGCCCGTGGATTTCGAGCTGAGCGCGGAGCAGCGGGAGATCCAGGCGCTCGCCCGCGACTTCGCGCGCGAGCAGATCGAGCCGCACGCGGCGGAGTGGGATCGCGAGCATCGTTTTCCGCGCGACGTCTTCGCGCAGCTCGCGGAGCTGGGGCTCATGGGCGTGTGCGTGCCCGAGGAGTACGGAGGCGCGGGCGCGGACTTCCTTTCGTACGTGCTCGTGCTCGAGGAGCTGTCGCGCGCGGACGCCGGTGTCGGCGTCACCGTTGCCGTCCACACGAGCGCCGCAACGCTGCCGATCCTCGCGTTCGGCACGGACGAGCAGAAGTCACGGTTCGTGCCGCCGCTCGCGCGCGGCGAGCTGATCGGCGCGTTCGCGTTGACGGAAGCCGAAGCCGGATCGGACGCGGGGTCGCTGCGCACGCGCGCAGCGGCGAGCGGCGACGGCTGGACGATCACCGGCGCGAAGCAGTGGATCACGAACGGCGCGCACGCCGGGACGTTCTTGCTCTTCGCGCGGACGGACGAAGCGACGGCGGGAGCGCGCGGCGTCTCTGCATTCATTCTCGACGCCGACCACGTGCGCGTGACACGCGACGAGGAGAAGCTGGGGCTCAACTCTTCGGTGACGAACGACATCGTCGTCGAGGGCGCGAACGTGGAGCGCGACCGCCTCCTGCACGAGGAGACCACGGGGTGCAGCGTCGCGATGGCGCCGCTCGACGGCGGCCGCATCGGAATCGCCGCGCAGGCGCTCGGCATTGCGCAAGCCGCGTACGACGTCGCGCGCGCGTACGCGCAGGAGCGGAAGGCGTTCGGGAAGCGCATCGGCGACTTCCAGGCGATCCAGTGGAAGCTCGCCGACATGTCGACCGAGATCGACGCGGCTCGGCTGCTCGTATACCGCGCCGCGTGGCTGAAGGCGACGGGCAAGCCGCACACGGAAGCCGGGGCGAAGGCGAAGCTCTACGCGTCGGAAATGGCGCGACACCAGACGGCGGAGGCGATCCAGGTCCTCGGCGGCTACGGCTATACGAAGGAGTTCCCCGTCGAGCGGTACTACCGCGACGCGAAGATCACAGAGATCTACGAGGGCACGAGCGAGATCCAGCGCCTCGTCATCGCGCGCCAGATCCTGGGGCATCACGAACGGATCGTCACGCCGGTCTCGTGACGTCCGCGGCTACGAAGCCGTCACATGCCCGTCGCGTGCCCGTGACGGTGGCAGCCACCGGTCATGTCCCTGCGGGGCGTGTGCAAAAACCGGCAACGAAGGGTGAACGCTGAGTTCCGTCACACCTGCGTCACATGCTTGTGATGGTGGCTGCCGCCAAGCGTCTCCAGCGGCCGTGTCCGTAACCTAGAGCCATGCGCAAGCGTGACGAGCCCGTCCGCCTGACGCGGATCTACACACGCGGCGGCGACGCGGGGGAGACGAGCCTCGGCGACGGCTCGCGCATCGCGAAGACGGACGCGCGCGTCGAGGCGATCGGCGACGTAGACGAGCTGAACTCCGCGGTCGGCTGGGCGCTCACAGCGCAGCCCGGCGCCACGCTCGAGCGCGTCCAGAACGAGCTCTTCGATCTCGGCGCGGATCTGTCGGTGCCGTACGTCGACGATGACGGACGCCTTCGTGTCACGCAGGAGCAGATCGACCGGCTCGAGCGCGCGTGCGACGAAGCGAACGAAGAGCTCGAGCCGCTGAAGAGCTTCGTCCTTCCGGGTGGGAACGAGGCGGCCGCTCGCCTCTTCCTCGCGCGCGCGATCTGCCGCCGCGCCGAGCGGCGCGCGCTCGCGGTCGACGACGTGAACCCGCTCGTGCCGGTCTACCTGAACCGCCTCTCCGACCTGCTCTTCATCCTCGCGCGCGCCGCGAACGCCGGCGAGGAGATCCTCTGGAAGCCCGGCGGTCCCTCCTAGAATCCGAACCGATGGCGACGACCGAAGACCCGCGCTCGCTCTCCGGCACCGACGAATGGCGCCGCGAGCTCTACGACCCGAGCGGCGAGCGCGACGGCGAGCTCTTCTCGACGATCTCCGGGATCGACAACGACCCGCTGTACACGCCGGACAACGTCGACGTCGACTACGAGCGCGACCTCGGCTACCCCGGCGTCTATCCCTTCACGCGCGGCGTCTATCCGTCGATGTACCGCGGGCGTCTGTGGACGATGCGCCAGTTCGCGGGGTTCGGCACCGCTGCCGAGACGAACGAACGGTTCCGCTACCTGCTCGAGCACGGCCAGACGGGTCTGTCGACGGCTTTCGACATGCCCACGCTGATGGGGCACGACTCCGACTCGCCGCGATCGCTCGGCGAGGTCGGCCGCGAGGGCGTCGCGATCGACTCGCTCGACGACATGGAGACGCTCTTTGCCGGCATCCCGCTCGGCGAGGTGTCCACGTCGATGACGATCAACTCGCCGGCGGCGATGCTGCTCGCCTTCTACGTCTGCGTCGGCGAAGAGCAGGGCGTGCCACGGGACGAGCTGCGCGGGACGATCCAGACGGACATCCTCAAGGAGTACATCGCGCAGAAGGAGTACATCTTCCCGCCGGAGCCGTCGATGCGGCTCGTGACGGACATGGTCGAGTTCTGCGCTGCCGAGATGCCGAAATGGCATCCGATCTCGATCTCCGGCTATCACATCCGCGAGGCCGGCTCGACCGCGGCGCAGGAGCTCGCGTTCACGCTCGCGAACGGCTTCACGTACGTCGACTGGGCGATCGAGCGCGGCCTCGACGTCGACGAGTTCGCGCCGCGCCTCTCCTTCTTCTTCAACGCGCACCTCGACTTCTTCGAGGAGATCGCAAAATACCGCGCGGCGCGCAGGATCTGGGCCCGCGAGTTGCGCGAACGCTACGGTGCGCGCAACCCGCGGTCGTGGCTGATGCGCTTCCACACGCAGACGGCAGGCGTGTCGCTCACCGCCCAGCAGCCCGAGGTGAACATCGTGCGCACGGCGCTGGAGGCGCTCGCCGCGGTGCTCGGCGGGACGCAGTCGCTGCACACGAACTCGTTCGACGAGGCGCTGGCGCTGCCGACCGAGGACGCGGTGCGCATCGCCCTCCGCACGCAGCAGGTGATCGCGCACGAGACGGGCGTCGTATACACGATCGACCCCCTCGGCGGCTCGTACCACGTCGAGCGCCTGACGAACGAGCTCGAGGCCCAGGCGTACGACTACTTCGACCGGATCGAGAAGCTGGGCGGCGTCGTCGAGTCGATCAAGGAGAACTTCTTCCAGCGCGAGATCGCCGAGGCGTCGTTCCAGTACCAGTCCGAGGTCGAGGCGAAGCAGCGCATAGTCGTCGGCGTCAACCGCTCCGAGCTCGACGACGAGCGGCCGCTCGAGATCCTGCGCATCGATCCCGCGCTCGAGCAGCAGCAGATCGACCGCGTAAAGGCGCTCCGGGCGCGGCGCGACGCGGCGGCTGTCGAATCCGCCCTCGTGCGTCTGAAGGAAGACGCCGGCCGCGAAGGCCGGAACCTGATGGAGCCGATCGTCGACGCTTCCCGCGTCTACGCGACGATGGGGGAGATGTGCGACGCCCTGCGCGAGGTCTGGGGCATCTGGCGCGAAACGCCCGTTTTCTGACCCAAACGCGCTAACCCAGCCGCCGAAACGGCGTCTACTATGCCGACGTGGGTGAATTTGCGGCAACGAAACCCGGACCGCCGACGCTCGGCAGGCGGGTCACGAAGGCGCTGCCCTACGTCGCGGCGCTCGTGTTCGTAGCCGGCGCGATCGCGTTCCTAATCGCGTACTTCGGAACGAACACCGCGCACGAGACGGTGCCGAAGACACCGCCGGGGGCCGTGGTGGACAACAGCAAGACCCCGGCGAACGTTCCCGTGCCGGACGCGGCCAAGACGGTCGCCGCGAAATACATCACCAGCGCGATGACACGGCAGAACCTGCCGCTCTCGTGGAAGCTGACGCATCCGACGCTGAAGCAGGGCTACACGAAAAAGGAGTGGTTGACGGGGAACATCCCGGTGCAGTTCTTCCCGCGCAAGGCGTTCAACGGCGCGACCTACAAGGTGCAGTGGTCGCACCCGAACGACGTGCTGCTCAACGTCTACATCTTCGGGAAGCCGGCGTCGCTCTCCCAGGCGTTCTTCATCGAGTTGAAGCCGGTCGGGCAAGGGTCGGACAAGCGTTGGCTGGTGTCCTACATCGTGCCGAACGGCGGCGCCCAGAACGTTCCCGCGCTTTCGCCTGACGGCGGCTAGCCGCGCGTAGTGTTCGCGTGGTGAGGGGTTTTCTCTCTTCGCCCAGGCGCCGACGGCGCACGCTGACCATCAGTGCCGTTTCGCTGCTCGTGGGCGGCGTCGCCTTCTCGATGGTGCACTGGTCGAACACCTCGCACATCCGGTATCCCGAGACGCGCCCGGGCAAGCCGACGGTCGTCAAGAACCCGGTGCGTTCGGACTTCCGCGTCGCGCGGAAGGAGGGCGTGATGCAGGTCGCCGCCGAGTTCGTGAACACGGCGGTGCGGCGCCATCACGTGGAGGCGTCGTACGACCTCGCGACGCCGTCGTTGAAGCAGGGCTACACGCGACACGGTTGGGCGACGCAGGACATCCCCGTTCAGCCGTACCCGCTCGAGTCGGCGCGCTACAAGGTGATGGGCTCGTTCACGGATCAGGTGTGGGTCCAGGTCGCGCTCTACCCGGACCGCAAGCACAAGAGCGTTCCGGCCGCCGTCTTCGACCTGACGCTGAAGCCTTTCACGAACGGAGACGCACACCGCTGGCTCGTCGATTCGTGGACGCCGGCCGGCTACACGGGCGTTCCCACCGGCATCCTCGGCAGCGACCGCGGCCCGCTCGCGTCGAGCGACATCGAGTACAAGAGCTCGCTTTCGCGGGCGTGGCTGCTCGTTCCGATCAGCGGCTTCATCCTCGGAATCGTGTTGCTGATCGCGCTCGGGTTCCGCGGTTGGTGGCGCGGCAATCGGGCAGTCAAGAACTACCGCTCGCACTCGCTCTGATCGTCGAATGAAGGGGATCCTGTCGTCATACCGCTGGCGTCGCCGTCTGGCGTGGATCGGCGCCGGCATCGCGCTGGCCGTCGGGATCGTCGTTGCGGCGTTCGCACTCCCGAAGGACAGCGGCAGGCACTACAACCTCGAGCCGACCGGCACCGAAGCCGCGCAGACGGTCGCGAACGACGTGAAGCAGGTTCGACTGACGGCCGCCGACAAACGCGCCGTGAATCGGACGCTCGTTCCGTTCGTCCGGTCCGGCGTCACACGCAAAGATCCGTCCGCCGCGTGGGACCTCGTGACGCCGGCGATGCGGAGCGGCGTGGAGCGGAAGGAGTGGAACGCAGGCGTGCTCCCGGTGCAGCCCTTTCCCGCCACGATCCCCGACAACCCGACCTGGAACGTGCTCACGTCCTATCCCGGCGACGTCACGATCGACCTGTTCCTGCAGCCGCGCCGCGGCGTGAAGCGCGGGCCGATCGCGTTCGCCGTCGAGCTCAAGAAGGCGAAGCAGCGCTGGCTCGTCGACTCGATGATCCCCGAGCAGAGCTTTGCGCCTGCGCCGTCGGGCGGCAAGAGCGCGAACGGCGGCGGACAAGAGGAGCAGGTCAGCTCCCGCGCATCGGGCAACCGCTGGCTCTTCATCGTGCCCGGTTCGTTGCTCGCGCTGATCGTGATCGTGCCGCTGGTCTTCCTGCTCAACAACTGGCGCAAGCAGCGCGCGATCGAGCGGCGCTACCGCGCCGAGCGCGGCCTCTAGCGCAGTAGTCTCAACCGCGTGGCAGGGAAGATCAGAGTCGTCATCGCGAAGCCGGGTCTCGACGGCCACGATCGCGGCGCGAAGATCATCGCCCGCGCTTTGCGCGACGCCGGTATGGAGGTGATCTACACGGGCCTGCACCAGACGCCCGAGCAGATCGTCGAGACGGCCGTCCAGGAGGACGCCGACGCGGTCGGGATCTCGATCCTCTCCGGGGCGCACATGACGCTCGTGCCGAAGATCCTCGAGGGGCTACGCGAGAACGGCGCCGAGGACGTGCTCGTCGTCGTCGGCGGAACGATCCCGAACGAGGACGCCGAGGAGCTCAAGCGGCAAGGGGTCGCGGAGGTGTTCACGCCGGGCGCGCCGACGATTCAGATCGTCGACTTCCTGCGCGCGCGCGTGCCTGCATGATCCGCGTGGAGCACGACGGTGCGGTCGCGACGGTGTGCGTCGATCGGCCCGACGCGATGAATGCGCTCGATGTCGCCACGCTCACCGAGTTGCGCGACCACCTTGTCGAGCTGCGCGACGACGACCAGGTCAAAGCAGTTGTTCTCACCGGAGCCGGAGAGCGCGCCTTCATCGCCGGCGCGGACATCAAGGCGATGAGCGCCATGGACACCGAGGGAGCCACCGGGTGGGGGGTCCTCGGACACGAGGTTTCGGATCTCCTGGAAAACATCCCCAAGCCGACGATCGCAGCGATCAACGGCTTCGCGCTGGGCGGCGGCTGCGAGCTCGCGGCGGCGTGCGACATCCGCTACGCGTCTGCGCGCGCGAAGCTCGGCCAGCCGGAGATCAACCTCGGGATCATCCCGGGCTGGGGCGGCACCCAACGACTCGCGCGGCTGTGCGGCCTCGGCTTCGCGAAAGAGCTGATCCTCACCGGCCGGCTCGTCGAAGCCGGCGAGGCGCTCGCATGCGGCCTCGTCGATGGCGTGCACGATCCGGTGCTCGAGAAGGCGCTCGAGACGGCGCGCCTGCTCGGCGCGAAGAGCCCGCTCGCGCTCGCCGCCGCGAAGCGCGCGCTGAACAACGCGCTGCAGGGCAATCACGTCGCGAATCTCGAGCGCGAGTACACGGAGTTCGGTGGCCTCTTCGCGAGCGAGGATGCGAAGGAGGGGCTGACCGCGTTCATCGAGAAGCGCGAGCCGAACTTCACCGGTCGTTAGAGGCACAAGTGCAGTTCGCCGTCTGCCTCGCGAACTTCGGCGCATACTCGGATCCGAGGCAGTCGCTCCGCGTTGCGGAGGCGGCGGAGTCGGCGGGCTGGGACGGTTTCTTCGTCTGGGACCACCTGGCGTTCGTGTGGGGGCCGCCGTCGGCCGATCCGTGGGTGACGCTCGCCGCGGTCGCGGCTCGGACAGCCTCGCTCACGCTCGGCACCGCCGTCACGCCGCT
>JBJMJE010000316.1:0-13291 GCA_045806505.1 Gaiellaceae bacterium | reverse complement strand
ATCGCCTCTGCGTAGCGGCCGTAGAAGTCGGCCTCGGCGAGCCCGTCGACGGCGCTCGTGATCGAGCCGCCGGTGAGCGTGTACGCCTTGCTCGCCTGCGCCTCGTCGTAGCGGTCGATCAGCGCCAGCGCCTCGAGCACGTCCTCCACCGGCTTGACGCCGGTGTAGGGGCGGCCTTCCCGCTTGTGCTGCCGCCAGTTGTGGTTGATGTCGCAGAAGCCGCATTCCTCGTGCGCGCCGAAGTACTGGCAGAGGCGCAGCACGGTCAGGTAGATCAGGTAGCCCCACTGGATCGTGGGCGCCGTCTCCATCACCGTCTTCCCGTTCGCGAGCGTGTGGCGGTAGTACTCGGGCATCGGCGGCAGCTCCACGGCCGCGACGTCGCGCGCATCGAGCGAGAGCCGCAGTGCGCCGGTGTCGTCGCGCGCGATGCGGTACGGCGACTCGGGGTTCACGCGCACGGAGACGATCGTCCGCCGCAACTCGTAGAGCCCTCCGCTCAGCGCGATCTCCTCGGGCGGCCTGCGCAGCTTCGCTTCGCCGAGCTGCGCGAGCGGCGTCTGGTCGAACGAGAAGATGAAGTACGACTTCGGCTTCACGTCGCCGTCCAGGTTGTCCGTCAACGCCGACTCGTCGAACGCGATGCCGGTGCGCAGCAGGTCCTCCTTCAGCACCGCCTCGGGCGGGATGTCGGGGTAGCGCGCGATCAGGCTCTCGACGAGCGCAGTCCGATCCGCGGTCGGCGCGACGGTCACACGACCACGTTAGACGACGAGCTCGCGCGTGGGAGGTTGACGCGTGCGCCGTCGAGGGGGACACTGGCCGCACCGGAGGTCTGGGTGCGCCGCAGCCCACAGCTTGGATTGCATGCCGCGGCTGTCGTGACGGCAGCCGCGCTCGCGCTCGCACCCGGCGCCGGCGCGGGATTCGCGACGACCGGCTTCGTGTCGCTGCATGTAACGACGAACGGGATCGTCATCGTGTCGCCCGGTCATCACACCTGCGCGAGAGTCTGCTCTCTTCGACTTCGGCTCGGCGTCGTCGTGAAGGTCCGGGCATCGCCGCGTCCGCACTTCCCCTTCTCCGGCTGGAGCGGCGGTTGCATCGGCCGGGCACCGACTTGCGTGCTCGCGGTCGATCGCTCGACGTCGGTTCACGGCGCGTTTGTGGGCGAGGACGAGACCGTGACGCTCGCGGTCTCGGGGCCCGGCGGCGTCATCAGCCGTCCATCCGGTCTCTCGTGCGGCACAGGTCGCAGCGCGTGCACGGCGACATTCCCGTGGGGCACCAGTCTTCGATTTACGGCCGCATCGGCCGGCGGCGGGAGGTTCGTGCACTGGGGCGGCGCTTGCTCCGATGTCGTCGTAAGCGCGTGCACGCTCGTCGTGGGCAGTTACGGGGTCGACGTGACAGCGGCCTTTGCGCACTCCTCTCCCGCGCCGGATCCCCAACGCCTCACGGTTGTCCGCACCGACTCGAGCGAGGGCTTCGTCGTGATCAGCAGCCCGGAAGGGATCCACTGTCCGACGATGTGTGAAGCGTCCTTCCCGCCCGGCACGACCGTCGCCCTGAGCGCGCTCCCCAACGCCACGTGGTCCGGGGATTGTCGGGCCGACCTGAGCCCGTGCAGCGTGATCGTCGACGCGCCGACCCGCGTCGTTGCGCGCCCTCATTTTCCGCAGCCGCCGCCGCCCGGATACGGCGTCAGCGTCACCGTGGCCGGCAAGGGGACGGTCACCGCGCCGGGCATCAAGTGCGGCGGCGCGGTGGGAACGCTGTTCGACTGCGAGAGTCTGTTTGACCGGAGCGCCAGGGTCGTTCTCACGGCTCGGCCCTCGAAACGCTCGAGCTTCGCCGGCTGGAACCAGTTCTGCAGCGGCAAGAAGCAGCGGTGCACGTTACGCGTCTCGGCACCGATGACGGTAGGCGCCGTGTTCAGGAAGGCACCGCGCCGCTGACGGCTCAGCCGGCTCCGGGTTGACGCGACGCGTCGCGCACGGGACACTCAACGCGGACTGGAGGGCCGCGTGGATCACGTTCCACATCTCCGGCGGGGCATCGCAGGTGCCGTCGCTGCCGTTGTTCTGGTCGCCGCGAGCGGCGCCGCCGCACGCCCGGGGAGCACAGTCCTCCTGCGCATTCATACGGACGGCGTCGTCGTCGGCGTCCCCGGTGGCTTCAGATGCGCCGGACGCTGCGCGATCCCGCTCGAGCGCGGCACTATCGCGACACTCCACGCGCTCCATCGCAAGCACTTCGCGTTCAGCCACTGGACGGGCGACTGCGTGGGAAGCTCGCGTACGTGCGCCGTCGCCCTCGATCGCACGCAGTCGGTTCGCACCGAGTACGAGGGGGATGCGCAGGTCGTCGAGCTGACCGTCGGCGGGCCGGGTGTCGTGCGGAGCTCGCCGAACGGGATCGTGTGCGGAGGGACGCACGACGCCTGTAGCGCCGAGTTTCCCTGGGGGACACGGCTCAGGCTTCGGACGAGCGGGGCGTTCGGCGGTTGGGGCGGCGCATGCTGGAACCGGGCTCGTGGGGCGTGCACGCTGAAAGTGCGCCGAGACACGCAGGTGACCGCTGCGTTCGGCCACCGGCGGGCGAACCCGAAACGGCAGCTCCTGAAGGTCCGGACCCAGGGGCCTCGCGTGAGGAGCGTGCCGCTCGGAATCGACTGCCCAGGTACGTGTCGCGCGACCTTCGCGCCGGGCACGCGCGTCACCCTCCGCGTCTCGGACGCCCAGTGGAGCGGCGCTTGCACCGGGGAGGTCGACTCTCGCTGCGCCCTCGTTCTCGATGCGCCGACGACCGTCGACGTGAACTGGAAGATGGAGCACGGGCAGCAGGTGGTCGACAGCGGCTACGGCCTCAACGTCACCGTCTCCGGCAAGGGCACGGTCACCGCGCCGGGAATCAAATGCGGAGGCGTGAGCGGATCGCTTTTCGAATGCGAGAACTTCTTCGACCTGAAGGACACCGTCGTTCTCCGCGCCAACCCGGGAAAGAACGCGCAGTTCGCCGGCTGGAACCAGTTCTGCAAGGGCACGAAGCCGGTCTGCACGTTGCATGTCGCGGCTCCGATGACCGTCGGCGCCGTGTTCCGGCGCTGAGTGGGCGGCGAGAGCGGGAACGGTGACGGTCTGCTGCTGAAGTTGCTCGGGGTCGTCGTCGCGCTCGTGACGATCGCCGGCGGCGGCCTCGCGCTGCTGTTCCACCTCCGACCCGGCCTCGAGCCCTGCGTCGGAGGGGCGAGCGCCGAGTTCACGGGAGCGCCGGTGTTCCCGCAGATGCAATTCCACGACCACCTCTTGCACACCGGAACGCCGAAGGAGGAGATCGCGCAGCAGCCGAATCCGATCGGCGCCGAGATCCGCTACAGCTATCGCGCGAACAACCTCAAGGGAGCGCACCTGCCGCTCGTCTGGTCGCTCGTGACCGTCAACCGCGGCGAGGTCACGGGAATCGTTCGCGGCGAGGACCGCGCGCTCGCGCGCACGGTCGGCCCGGACACGTGCGTCGAGACCGGCGGCGAGGACCTCTTCGTCTTCATTCCGGAGCCCAAGAAGCACTACCGGGTCGTGCTCGAGCTGTACCGCAACGAGGACCGCACCGACCGGCTTGCGCTGTTCGAGACTCCGACGTTCCGCGGGTAGCGCGCGGAGCACACGCCCTCGCGAGCGAGACTGCCGCCGCCTAGGCCCTCGGGTTAGGACGAGGCGACGAAGTCGAGGATCAGGCGCCCGATCTCGTCCGGGCTTTCGAGCGTCGGCAGGTGTGCACAGCCGCCGACGACGACCTCGCGCGCATTCGGCATCTCCTTCACGAACCGCTGTGCCGCTGCAGCGACGTCCGGCCAGTCGAGCGCGCCGCGAATGACGAGCGTCGGGGCGGTGATGCGCGACGGCTCGATCTCCACGCGACGCAGCGTCGACTCGCTTCCAGCCTGCTGCTCGTAGCCGCGAAGCACCATCCGCTTCACGCGCTCGTAGAGGTCGGCGTCGACCTGATCCGGCTCGCGCTCGGGACCGGCGAGCCACGACCGGGCCATCAGCTCGGCCGCGTCGTCGAAGCGCCCGGCCTCGAACAGCTCCTCCTCCTGCGCCTGCACGCGCTGCACGTCGTCCGACCAGCCGAAGGGATTTGCATCGATCAGGACGAGATGCGTCACGCGCTCCGGCGCCGCGAGCGCCGTCTCGAGAACGGCCCGTCCGCCGAACGACGTCCCCACGAGCGCCGCCGGCCCGTCGAACACCGAGAGCAGGTATTCCGCGAGGGACAGCTCGCCCTGGACGTCCGGAGTCGAGCCGAACCCGGGCAACTCCGGGGTAAACACGAGGTGCTCTTGCTCGAGGTGCGGCCGAACGCCGTCCCATTCGCCGGAGTCGGTAACGCCAGAATGGACGAGCACGATCTCGATAACAGCATC
Source organism: Gaiellaceae bacterium (assembly GCA_045806505.1). Taxonomy (GTDB): domain Bacteria; phylum Actinomycetota; class Thermoleophilia; order Gaiellales; family Gaiellaceae; genus DASVFB01. The sequence goes on along the minus strand of JBJMJE010000316.1, from coordinate 8,865 downwards.
ATCACGGGTTGCGGGTACGCTGCGCGCGGGTCGTGCGCCGTAACCTCTCGATCTTCCTGCTCGTGGCGCTTTTCTGCGTGCCGTCGGCGTTCGCCCAGGACGCGGCACCCGTGCTGCTCATGCCGGGCGTGACGTACGCGAAGCGCGTGCAGTTCACGCCGCACGGTCCGGTCGTCCTCAACGTCGTCACGGCGCCGAAGCCCGGCGGGCTCTACTCGCTCGCGCCCGTGCTCTCGAACGAGACACTCGTCGGCCGCGAGAAGCTGACGGACATGCAGAAGCGCCTGAGCGCGACGGCGACGACGGTCGGCGTCAACGGCGACTACTTCAACGTCAACGACGGCCGGCCGAGTGGCGTGCTCGTTCGCAACGGCGTCCTCGAGCATCCGCCGGAGGCGGATCGCACCAGTGTCGGCGTCGGCGCCGACGGCACGCTCCGCACGGACCGCGTCACGATGCTCGGCTTCTGGCGCGGCACGGGATCCCGCCTGCGCGTCGGCCTGAACGATCCGCCGAACGAGAACGGCTACGCGCTGTTCACGCGCGCGTACGGTGCGACGACGCCTCCGGCCGACAGTGCCTCGGAGCTCGTCTTCCGGCAGTTCCCGACGGTCACGCCGAACACCGACCTGGCGGCACTCGTGACCAGCGCCGTCGCGCCGAGCACCGGCCGGACGCCGATACCGCTCGGCGGGGCCGTGCTCCAGGCGACCGGATCGAACGCCTTCGGCCTCGTCGGCGGCGCACCGGTCGGCAGCACGGTGACGGCGCGCTTCACCCTCAACCCTGCGTGGGACGGGGTCGTCGGCGCGGTCGGCGGCGGCCCGGCGATCGTCGCGGGCGGCAAGGCCGTGTTCCGCGCCGGCGAGGCGTTCACGGCGGCGCAGCTCTCCCCGCACGAGCCGCGTACCGGCGTCGGCCAGCGGGCGGACGGCAAGATCCTCCTCGTCGCCGTCGACGGGAGCCAGCCCGGCTACAGCGTCGGGATGACGAACTTCGACCTCGCGCTCGCGATGGTGCAGCTAGGCGCGGTGACGGCCTCGGCCCTCGACTCCGGCCCCTCGACCGCACTGGCGTTCGACGGGCAGCTCCTGAGCAGGCCGGCGAGCGACGGCCGCGAGATCGCGGTGAGCGACGCGTTGATGATCGGATACACCGGCGTGTACGTCCCGCCGCCGGCCGAGCCGGTGCTCGCGCCGAACCGCGACGGCGTCGACGAGTCGCAGGTCCTGTCGTACCGGATCCCACGCTCGGCGACGGTGCAGGCGTCGCTGACGGGCCCCGACGGCACCATCGTCCCGCTCGACGCGGGCGCGCGGACGCCCGGCACGTATCGCTTCACGTGGACCGGCACGGCGGCGACCGGGACGCCTGCGCCGGAAGGCCTGTGGCGCTTCTCGGTGACGGCGACGGACGACCAGGCTCAGGTCTCGCAGGCCGACCGGACGTTCGCCCTCAACAACACGCTCGCGTCGCTGCGCGTGCGGCCCGCGGCGGTCAAGGTGCGGAAGAAAGGCACGCGCATGGCCGCGTCGTTCACGCTCGCGCACGCCGCCAAGGTCACGGCGACGGTTGAGACGCCGCGGGGCGTCGTCGTCCGCGTGCTCGCGCGGAAGTCGCTCAGCCCCGGCCGGCGCAGCGTGACGTGGAACGGCCGCACGGGCGCCGGCACGCTCGCGTATGCCGGCGCGTACCGCGTCCACGTCTCCGCGGCGAACCCGCTCGGCGAAGCCGACCTGTACGCGCCCTTCACTGCGCGCCGATAGGCTCACTCAGCGTGCTGCTCGCGAGCGTCACGAGCTCGCTGACGGACGAGATCCGCGATCACGGCCTGTATGCGGTCTTCGTCCTGATGGCGATCGACGCCGTCCTGCCGGCGGCGAGCGAGCTCGTCATGGTCGTCGGCGGCGCCGTCGCTGCGGGTGCGTTCGGCGCGTCGTTCTCCCTCTTCGGAACGGATCTCTCGCACGGCTTCCGGTCGTACCTCGCCGTCGCCCTCGCCGGAACGCTCGGCTACCTCGTCGGCGCGATCGTCGGCTGGTGGATCGGCCTCTACGGGGGCCGGCCGCTGCTCGACCGCTACGGCGGCTGGCTGCACCTCGGGCCAGAGCAGCTCGGGCGAGCCGAGGCGTGGTTCGACCGCTACGACGACTGGGCGGTTCTCGTCGGCCGCGTCACGCCCGTCGTCCGCTCGTTCGTGTCGATCCCCGCCGGGATCTTCCGCGTCCCGTTCGGCCGGTACGTCGTCCTGACGCTGATCGGGTCGGCGATCTGGTCCTTCGTGCTCGCCGGCATCGGCTGGGCGCTCGGCTCGAGCTACGAGAGCTTCCACGAGAAGTTCGGCTTCGTCGAAATCGCCGTAGTTGCAGGAATTCTCGTCGGCATCGCCTACTTGGTCCTGCGGAGAAGGAGGGCCAATAGACTGGAGCGGAGTGCCTCGGATCCCACTCGTTGACGTCAAGGCGCAGTACGCGCCGCTCATCCCGCAGCTGAAGGACGCGTTCGCGGAGATCCTCGAATCGGGAACGACGTTCATCCTCGGCCCGAACGTCAAGGCGTTCGAGCGCGAGGCGGCGCAGTACCTCGGCGTCCCCGACACCGTCGGCGTGGCGAACGGGACGGACGCGATCGTGCTCGTGCTCGACGCGCTCGGCATCGGGCCAGGCGACGAGGTGATCTGCCCTGCTTTCACGTTCTACGCGACGGCCGAGTCGATTGCGCGTCGCGGCGCAACGCCGGTTTTCGCCGACATCGATCCGGCGACGTACAACCTCGACTCGGAGGACGTCGGCGCGCGGATCACGCCGCGCACGCGCGCGATCATGCCGGTGCACCTGTTCGGGCGGCCGGCGCCGCTCGAGGAGCTCGCGGCGTTCGATCTGCCGCTGATCGAGGACGCGGCGCAGGCGTTCGGCGCTCCCGGAGTCGCCCGGACCGGCATCGCCGCGACGTACAGCTTCTATCCGACCAAGAACCTCTTCGCGCTCGGCGACGGAGGCCTCGTCGCGGTCAACGACGAGGAGCTCGGCGAGCGCCTGCGGCTGCTGCGTTTCCACGGCTCGAAGGCGAAAGTGACGTTCGAGCTCGTCGGCTACAACTCGCGCCTCGACGAGGTCCACGCCGCCGCGCTGCGGATCTTCCTGCCGCATCTCGACGAATGGACTGTGCTCCGCCGCGAAGCGGCGGAGCGCTACCGCGAGCTCGGTCTCGGCGACGTCGTGACCACGCCCGAGGACGAGCCCGGCCACGTCTACCACCTCTTCGTCAGCCGCTCGTCCGAGCGCGACCGTATCGTCGAGGCGTTGCGCGAGGCGGAGATCGGCTGTGCCACGTACTACCTGCCGCCGCTGCATCTGCAGCCGGCGCTGAGCTACCTCGGCTACGCGGAGGGCTCGCTGCCGGAGACCGAGAAGCTCGCGCGTGAGAACTTCTCCGTGCCGCTGTGGGCCGGCATCGAGAGCGCGCAGCAGGAACGCGTCGTCGAGGTCGTGCGCGCCGCCGTAGGCGCACCCGTGGCATGACGCTTCCGATCAGCCGTCACCGGATCCTGAACCTGCTCGCCGACGCGGTGCTGATCCTCGTCGCGTGGCGGCTCACGTTCTGGATCCGGTTCGACCCGAAGATTCCGGCCTTCTACAAGCACCTGCTCGACTGGCAGGTCTGCCTGCTCGTGGTCGGCATCCAGCTCGCCGTGTTCGTCGTCTTCGGCTTCTACAACCGCTGGTGGCGCTACATCTCGACACGGGACATGTGGGGTGCCGCGCGCGGTGTCGTCGTCGCGTCCCTGCTCGTCGCCCTGGTGCTGTACGCGTTCCCGCCCACGCATACGGCACGGCTGCCGCGAGGGATCGCGCTGATCGACATGCTGCTGCTGCTCGCGTTCGTCGCCGGCTCACGGCTGCTCGCGCGCACGCTCATCGAACGGCCCGCGCCGGGTGGCTTCATGGCGCGCGGACGCGAGGTCGTGATCGTCGGCGCCGGTGACGCGGGTCAGCTGATCCTGCGGGAGCTCCAGCGATCGCCCCAGCTCGGCTACACGCCGATCGGGCTGCTCGACGACGACCCGCGCAAGAAGAACCTGCGCGTCCACGGCGTGCGCGTGCTCGGGCCGACGTCGGAGCTTCGCCGCGTCCTGCGCGACGGTGAGCCGGACGAGGTGCTGATCGCGATGCCGTCGGCCTCGGGAGAGCTGCGGCAGCGGATCGTCGACATCGCCCAGGAGGAGCGCGTGCCCGTGAAGACGCTGCCGGGCCTGAACGAGCTCATCTCCGGCGACGTCAACCTGGCCGGCCAGCTGCGTCCGGTGCAGGTCGAGGACGTGCTCGGACGCGAGCCCGTCGAGGTCGATCTCGACGAGGTCGCGGGCTACATCGCGGGCAAGACCGTCCTCGTCACGGGCGCCGGCGGCTCGATCGGGGCCGAGCTCTGCCGTCAGATCGCGCGCGTCGGCGCGGGGCGGATCATCCTCGTCGACCACTCGGAGCCGGCGCTGTTCGACATCGAGCGCGAGCTCGTGGGCGAGCGCGGGTATCCGGCCGCGCTGCCCGTGCTCGCGGACGTCGGCAACCGGACGAAGATGCGCCAGGTGTTCGAGAAGTTCCGTCCCGACGTCGTCTTCCATGCCGCCGCGTACAAGCACGTGCCGCTGCTCGAGGCGAACCCGCTCGAAGCGGTGCGCAACAACGTACTGGCGACGAGGACGCTCGCCGATGTCGCGGTCGAGTTCGAGACGAAGCGCTTCGTGCTCGTGTCGACGGACAAGGCCGCGCAGCCGAAGAACCTGCTCGGCCAGTCGAAGTCGATCGGCGAGTGGATCGTGCAGGCCTACGGCTCGCGCGACGACGTTTCGACTCGCTTCGTCGCGGTGCGGTTCGGGAACGTGCTCGGCTCGTCCGGCAGCGTGATCCCGATCTTCCGCCGCCAGATCGAACGTGGCGGCCCGGTGACCGTGACGCACAAGGACATGACGCGCTACTTCATGACGATCCCCGAGGCGGTGTCGCTGATCGTGCAGGCCGGCGCGATCGGGGAGCAGGCGCACGTCTACGTCCTCGACATGGGCGAGCCCGTTTCGATCTACGAGTTGGCCGAGAACATGATCCGCCTGTCGGGCAAGGTGCCCGAGCGCGACGTCGCCATTCGCGTGACGGGCGTACGCGCCGGCGAGAAGCTGCACGAGGTGCTGTGGAACGACGGCGAGGCCGCCGAGCCGACGGCGCATCCGAAGATTCTCGCGGCGTCGCAGGAGCCGATCGATCCGTCGTGGCTCGACGGCGAGCTGCGTGAGCTCGAGCGGCTGGTGGACGACGGCGAGACGCTCGAGCTCGTCGCCCGCATGAACGCCATGGCGCGTGCGCCGCAGCGCGTCGACTCAACGCGCACTTCCTCGACGATCTAGCCACGGTCCCGTCCGACCCGGCGGCGTACGCTGGGCCGGTGGAGCTGAACTCCGAGCAGCTGCGCGCGGTCGACGCCGTTCGCGGCCCCGTCTGCATCCTCGCGGGCGCAGGGACGGGCAAGACCACGACGATCGCGCACCGGATCGCGAACCAGGTGGCGACCGGTGCCTTCCGTGCAGACGAGATCCTCGCGGTCACGTTCACCGACAAGGCGGCGGGGGAGCTGCGCGCACGGGTCGAGGCGCTCGGCGCGCCCGGCGTCACCGTTCGCACGTTCCACGCCGCCGCGCTGGGCCAGCTGCATCAGTACGCGCCGGAGCGCGTCGGCAAGATCGTCGCTTCGAAGGCGCTGCCGCTTCGCCGCATAGCGAACTCGCTCCCGGGCGCATATCGCTTCCGTCCCGCCGGCGACCTCGCCACCGAGATCGAATGGGCGAAGAACCGGCGGATCACGCCCGACCGCTATCTCGCGGAGCTCGGCGACCACGAGCCGCCGATCCCGCCTGACCTGATGCGCCGCGTGTACCGGCAGTACGAGGAGCGCAAGAATGCGGCCGGGTACGTCGACTTCGAGGATCTGCTCGAGCTCGCGATCGGCATGTACTCGGAGGACGAGGTCGCTCTCGCGATGGTGCGCGAGCGGTTCCGCGCCTTCACGGTCGACGAGTACCAGGACGTGAACCTCCTCCAGCAGACGCTGGTCGAGCTCTGGCTCGGAGCCGGCGACGAGCTGTGCGTGGTAGGCGACGACTATCAGTCGATCTACGCGTTCACCGGCGCCTCGCCGGCGCATCTCCTCGCCATGCCTGGGCGGTTCCCGCACGCGAACGTGATCCGGCTCGAGGACAACTACCGCTCCTCGCCGCAGGTGCTCGAGCTTGCGAACCGGCTCGTCCCGGAGCTCGGTGGTGCGGAGAAGACGCTCCGCGCGACACGCGCCGATGGGCCGGAGCCCGTGCTGCGCGCGTGCGAGGACGAGGCGCGATTCGCCGTCGAGCAGATTCGTGCGCTCGGCATCGCGCACGACGAGGTCGCGGTCCTCTGCCGGACGAACGCGCGCCTCGTCGACTTCGAGGAGGCGCTGAACGAAGCAGGCATTCCCGCGCAGGGCGCGTCGTTCCTTGGTCGTGAGAGCGCGCGCTTCGTCCTGCGGCGGCTCGAGTCGCCCGCGGACGTGCGTCGGCTCGCGGGGGAACGGGGCTGGCTCGAGAGCCCGCCGGACAAGCTGGGCGAACGAGAGGCGGTCCGGCAGAGCGACCTGACGCGGCTCGTCCGGCTGGCGGAGGAGCTTGCGCAGCTCGATGGGCCGGGCTTCGTGGCCGAGCTCGAGCGCCGCTACGGCGACCGAGGCGAGGCGCGCCGCGGAGTTCACCTGCTCACGCTGCACGGGGCGAAGGGGCTCGAGTTCGAGGCAGTGTTCGTCGCGCGCGTCGAGGAGAAGGAGCTGCCGACGCGGCTCGCGAAAGCGGCGGACGAGATCGCGGAGGAACGCCGGCTGTTCTACGTCGGTCTCACGCGCGCGAAGCGGCACCTGTTCGTGACGTGGTCGGGCAAGCCGTCGCGCTTTCTCCGCGAGCTCGGCGTCGTCGCGCAGACGGTGGTGCGGCGCGAGCCGGAGCCGGACGACCCCATCTTCGCGGCGCTCAAGCAATGGCGCCTCGAGCGTTCCCGTGCGGACGACGTGCCTGCGTACGTCGTCTTCCACAACTCGACCCTCGCCGAGATCGCCGGACGCAAGCCGCAGTCGCTGGGCGACCTGGCGCTGGTTCCGGGAGTCGGGCCGGCGAAGCTCGAGCGTTACGGCGACGACGTTCTGACCGCGCTGGTGCGCGCGGGTCAACCGGAAGGTTGATCCAAAGTGTCAGGCGCCTTCGCGAGCGGACAGGAGTAGATCGAGCATGTGCTGCGGCTCGCGTCGCACGCGCGGCTGCGTGGTCGCGTCCCGCTTGACGAGCTGCAGCGCGCGCGGGTCGCTGAGCGGCACGAGCCTTCCGTCGCGGATCAGCGCCTCGTCGACGCCGCCGAGGCGGCCGCCGTACGTGGTGTAGACGGGCACTCCGAGGGCGGCGGCCTCGCGGTTCATCGTCCCGCCCGCCGACACGACGAGGTCTGAGCGCGCGATCAGGCTCTGCGCGTCCACCGCCTGCTCCGGCACGATCACGGACGGCAAGGCGAGCGCGCGCACGTACTCGCGCTGCTCTTCCGTGCGCGGCAGGACGATCGCACGGACGTCGTCGCGGCGGCCGACGAGCTCGAGCGTCTGCGGGAACAGCGGGTTCGAGTGCCGGTGGTACAGCGACACGTCGGGCGGGGGGCGCAGGACGACGAGCACGTGCGACGGGTCGACGTCGAACGGCTCGAGCACGTTCGCGTCAGGCTCGAAGTCCGCGAGGTAGTACTCCTCCTTCAGGCCCTCGTACTGGAGGAGCTTCGGCGGCTCCGTGCCGTAGCGCGCGAGGCGATCAGCGGGGATCGCATCGGGAACGACGACCCGCGTTGCCGCGCGGCAGCCGAGCTGATGCTGCAGCCATGCCCACTCGTAGTCGAACGTGGTCGCGCTCGGGATGTCGAGACGCCGGGCGGACATTGTGAGCTCGTGTGAGCCGTGCGCAAGCGCGACGTCGAAGTTGCGTCCGCGCGCCCAGCTCCGCAGCGAGCGGAGGCGCGACCACATCGCGCGAGCCTTGCCCGTTCGCGATCGGCCGCCGTGCCGGCCGATCACGGCGTCGGCTTCGAGCCCGTGCAGCCGCAGGAGTTGCAGCGTCTGCGCGTAGTCGCGCGCGGTGATCTCGACCTCGTCGCCGCGACCGCGCAGGATCGCGATCAGCGGCCGGAACACGAGCACATGAGCGCTCGCCGTCATGTCGATCCAGACCCTCAAGCGAGCACGCCTCGTGACGACGTGTCACTCGGCGTAAAGGGCGTCCGCTCGACGTGGTGTTCGTACCACAACGTGAACGACAGAAGGCCCCAGATGCTGCGGCTCCAGTCCTCTGCGCCGGTGACATGTTCGTCGACGATGCGATGCACCGCTTCTGGCCGAAAGAAGCCCTGGCGTCGCAGGACATCCGCGGCGAGCGTTTCCCGCGCGAACGGCGCGAGGTCGCCCCGCAGCCATGCGGCGGCCGGGATCGAGAAGCCGCGCTTGCGTCCGTTGACGATGCGCTCGGGGAGCAGCGGCGCCGCTGCCTTGCGGAGCAGCCGCTTCTTCGACAGTCCGCGAACCTTGTGCCGCGCCGGCAGCGCGAGGGCGAACCCGCTGACGACCGTGTCGAGGAACGGGACGCGCGCTTCGAGCGAGCTCGCCATCGACGCGCGGTCCGTCTTCACGAGCAGGTCGTCGACGAGGTACGTGCCGAGGTCGACGTCCTGCAACCGCGCAAGGAGCTCGGCGCCCTCGGTCTCTGCGAAGCGTGCGCGCAAGAGGTCGACCGGATCGAACTCGGAGCGGCGGCCCGTCAGCTCC
>JBJMJE010000315.1:0-15250 GCA_045806505.1 Gaiellaceae bacterium | reverse complement strand
CTCGCGGCGAACAACGCACCGGACGTCATCGATATGGGGAACACGGAGATGACGAAGTACATGGCCGCCGGAGCGTTCGCAGACCTCACTTCGAAGAAGGGGTCGTTCGCGAACTCGAGCTCGTGGCTCAAGGGCCTCGCGGCCTCGGGTCAGTTCAACGGCAAGGTCTACGGCGTTCCGTACTACGCGGGCTCTCGCGTCGTGACCTACCGCACCGACCTCTTCAAGAAGGCCGGCATCAACAAGCTGCCGTCGAGCCTGGCGGAGTACACGGCCGACGCACGCAAGCTCGCGGGCAAGAACAAGGGCAAGAACTTCTCGCCGGTCTACATCGCCGGCACCGACTGGTACGTCGCAATGGGCTTCGTCTACGACTACGGCGGGCGGATCGCGGCGCAGAAGCGCGGCCAGTGGGTCGGTGCGCTGAACAGCAAGGCCGCGATGGCCGGGCTCGCCGCGTACAAGGCGTTCTTCCAGGCCGCGTCGAAGGCGAGCAAGACGACGATCGAGACGCGCCCGAACCCGTACGACGTCTACGCGCACGGTGGCGCCGCGTCGATGATCGGCCCGAGCTGGTTCAGCTGCTGTGTCGGCGACAGCTACAAGGCGTCGACGGGGCAGTTCGTGATGCCCGGCCACATCAAGGGCACGCCGATGCCCGGCTTCCTCGGCGGTTCGGATCTGGCCGTTCCGGTCACGAGCTCGAACAAGAACGAGGCCGCGGACTGGATCAAGGCCTTCACCGACACCTCGACCGAGAAGGTGTTCCAGGCGAAGGGCAACATCCCGAACGCGACGAACCTCCTCGGCTCGACGATCAACGAGCGTGCCGCCCAACGCAGCTGGTTCGTTCCGACGGCGAAGCACTGGGTCGACGTCGAGAACGGCAACATCCTCCGCAACATGCTTTCCCAGATCCTGACGGGCAAGCTGTCGATCAAGCAGGCCGCCAGCTCCGCGAGCGACAACATCGCCTCGGTTCTGAACGGCTCGTAGCACCTTGCAGCAAGAGGTAGCGATCGCCGCCGAGACCACGCCTTCGTGGCCTCGGCGGCGTCGCGCTTCGGCGTGGCGCCGCGCGCTCGGCGCATCGGTCCCCTACTGGCTGATCCTCCCGGTCGTCGTGACGGTCGGCGTGGTGCTCGGGTACCCGATCTACCGCCTCGTTCAGCTGTCGTTCCAGCAGTACGGGCTGTTCGAGCTGATCCAGCACAAGGGGAAGGCAGCAGGGCTTTCCAACTACGGCTCGATCCTGCACGACCCGGTCTTTTGGCACACGCTGCTGCGCACCGCCGTCTTCACAGTTGCCAACGTCGGACTGACGATCGGGCTTGGCACGCTCTTCGCACTGCTTGCGGTACGCGTCTCCGGCTTCGTGCGGATCATCCTCACCTCGTCGCTCGTGCTCGTCTGGTCGATGCCGGTCGTCGTCGCGGTGCAGGTCTGGTACTGGATGACGAACTTCGAGAACGGCGTCGTCAACTCCATCCTGACGCAGTTCCATCTGGGCGACTTCTCCCGCCACGACTGGTATGCGTCGACGTTCTCCGAGTTGAGCATCGTGACGGCGATGATCGTCTGGGGCGGCATCCCGTTCGTCGCGATCAGCGTCTACGCCGCGCTCGCACAGGTGCCGAACGACCTGATCGAGGCGGCGGAGATCGACGGCGCGCGGCCGTGGCGTGTCTTCCGCGACGTCACGTTCCCGATCCTCAAGCCCGTGCTTCTCATCCTCACGAGCCTGTCGATTATCTGGGACTTCGCCGTGTTCACGCAGCCGTTCCTGCTGATCAGCCAGGCGAAGCTGCACCCGGGCAACTACCTGATGGGCGTCTACCTCTTCGAAGAGGGCTACCTCAAGACCGACTTCGGCCGCGGCGCCGCCATCTCGCTCGTGATGCTGCTGATCGTCGCGGCGATGAGCGTGTTCTACGTGCGGCGCATGGTCAAGATCGGGGACGCCGGATGAGGAGGAGCCGTCACCGCTACGGCCAGTGGGGCTGGAACGCGCTCGGGCTCGCCGTCTCCGCCGTCATGGCGTTCCCGGTCTACTGGATGGTGTCGACGGCGTTCAAGCCGGACTCCGGGATCATCGCGGAGACCCCGCAGTGGGCTCCGCTGCACCCGACGCTCGACCACTTCCGTGCCGCGATGGCGCTGCCGTATTTCTGGGCGGACGTGAAGAACAGCCTCATCGTCGTGCTCGTGACCGTCGCGATTGCAATGGTGCTGGCGTTCCTCGCCGCCGTCGCGCTGGCGAAGTACCGCTTCAGCGGGCTCAAGGTGTTCATCGTCCTGGTGATCGGGATCCAGATGCTCCCGCAGGCGGGGCTGATCATCCCGCTCTACGTCGTGCTCGCCCGCTACCACCAGGTCAACGCGCTCAGCGGCCTGATCATCACGTACCTGACGTTCGTGCTGCCGTTCGCGGTGTGGACGCTCCGCGGCTTCATCCTCAGCATTCCGAAGGAGCTCGAGGAGGCGGCGCTCGTCGACGGCAACAGCCGCGTCGGCGCATTCACGCGGATCCTCTTGCCGCTCATCGCGCCGGGGCTCGTCGCCACGTCGGTGTTCGCGTTCATCACGTGCTGGAACGAGTACATCTTCGCGCGCGTCCTCCTCAACGACCAGTCGAAGCAGACGGTGACCGTGTGGCTGTCGTACATCACCGGGACGAGCAAGCACACGGACTGGGGCGCGCTGATGGCCGGCTCGACGCTGATCGCGATCCCGGTCGTCGTCTTCTTCCTGCTCGTGCAGCGCAAGATCTCGTTCGGGCTGACGGCAGGCGCAGTCAAGGCGTGACGCGCTTCGAGTGGCGCGGCGTCATGCTCGACGTCGCGCGGCATTTCTTCGGCGTCGAGGACGTCAAGCGCTTCGTCGACGTCATCGCGCGCTTCGGCTTCAACCGGCTGCACCTCCATCTCACGGACGACCAGGGCTGGCGGATCGAGATCCGGTCGTGGCCGCTGCTGACCGAGGTCGGCGGCATGAGCGCCGTCGGCGGTGGGACGGGCGGCTTCTTCACGCAGCGCGACTACGTGGAGATCGTCGAGCACGCCGCGAGCCGCGACATCGTCGTCGTTCCGGAGATCGACATGCCGGGCCACGTGAACGCAGCCGTGGTCGCGCACCCCGAACTGTCGCTGCCAGGGCTCGACACCGTTCCGTACACGGGCACCGAGGTCGGCTTCAGCTGCCTCGACGTGACCAAGCCGCACGTGCTCGAGTTCGTCGACGACGTCCTGGGCCAGCTTGCCGAGTTGACGCCCGGCGCGTACCTGCACATCGGCGGCGACGAGGTCTTCAAGATCCCGCGCGAGCACTACGTCTGGTTCGTCGAGCACCTCTGCGCGAGGGTGCGCGCACACGGGAAGCAGCCGGTGGGGTGGGAGGAGATCGCGCAGGCGAGGCTCGAGCCGGGCACGATCGTCCAGCACTGGAAGAACCCGGAGCACGTGCGCCAGGCCGTCAGTCAGGGCGCGAGCTTGATCATGTCGCCGGCGACGCGGGCGTACTTCGACCTGAAGTACGACGCGGCGACTGAGCTCGGAACGGAGTGGGCGGGTCACGTCTCGGTGCGCGATGCGTACGAGTGGGATCCGGTCACGCACGTGGAGGGCGTCGGAGAGGCGGATGTGCTCGGTGTCGAGGCGTGCCTCTGGTCGGAGACGATGCCGGCACTCGCCGACGTCGAGTTCATGGCGTTCCCGCGCCTGCTCGCGCTGGCGGAGGTTGCCACGACGCGCTACGAAGAACGACGCTGGGATGCCTTTCGCGCGCGGCTGCCGGCCCTCGGGCGAGAGCTCGACGAGCGCGGCGTGAGCTACTTCCGGTCGCCGGACGTCGACTGGGCCTGAACGTCGCCGTCAACGGCGGCGGCTTTCTCGATCGCCGCCGTCATGCCAAGCCAGCCGGTGAACTCGTGCGTCTTTCCCGCGGCATCGATCACGCGTCCGCACGGCGTCTCGTCGTCGAGCCGTAGCTCCAGCTTCACGTCGGTTGTCATGTGCACACGATCGCGTCGCGGCGCGCGAGGCGCATCGAGGCGATCCCTAACCCGTGCCCGAATGTTTGGGGTCGGAGTCTCGGGGTCGCCCCGATGTGCCGCCCGCTCCTGGACGCGAAGCTCGCAGGGTCATCGAAATCCCAACGGGAGGTCACGAAATGAAGGCTTTGCTGCTCATCGGTGCAATCGTCGGAGCTCTCGCCGTCGCCGGCACGGCGGCCGCGGACTCGGGCAACCGCGCGAGCGTCACGAGCTACGCGTGGTGCACGCCGACGCCGCTCGGCACCACCTGCGTCGACGTGAAGACGGTCACGAAGCTCACGCTGACGGGCTCCGGGAACGTCGGCTACGTCACGAACGGGACGGACACGTACACGTCGTCCTTCGCGTCGACAGGGTGCGCGCAGAGCGTGTCCGGCGCATTCCACGTGCACTGGCTGAACAACGACGAGTTCCAGACGGAGAAGTGGAAGCTGACCGACACCGCGACGTTCACCTGCGGCACGTTCGCCGAGACCTGCGTCCTGACGGTCGACGTGCATTTCGTGAACGGGGAGACGCAGTTCGAGCACGGCGATTTCTCCTGCATGGAGCTGTAGGCGCTCAACTTGCGGTCAACGCGGCCGTCAGCTCCCGCCTGGAGCGGATCCCGAGTTTGCGGTAGGTGTTGCTCAGGTGAACCTCGATCGTCTTCGGCGTGACGAACAGCGCCTGGGCGATGTCTCGGTTCGACTGTCCCTCGGCGGCGAGCGTCGCGACGCGGCGCTCGCTCGTCGTGAGCGAGTCGACGCCGCTCAGCGCGGCTTTCCGCGGCCGCGCACCCGTCGCGTAGAGCTCCGAGCGCGCGTGATCGGCGAGCGGCGTCGCTCCGCAGACCTGTGCCAGCTCCAGTGCGCGCCGCAGCGGCTCGCGCGCGTCGCTCGGCTTGCGCGCGAGGCGGACCGCCGAGCCGAGCGCAGCGAGCGACTTCGCGAGCTCGAGCCGCGCCGGCGTGCCGTCCAGCACCGTGACCGCCTCCTCCAGCCGGTCGAGCCCCGCGTGTCGTTCGAGCGTGCCGAGCTCGCGGAGCGCGCGGCCGAGCGCCCACGGCGCGGCCCAACGTCGCGCAAGCTCCACCTCCTCCGCCGCGAGCGCGATCGCCTCGTCGCGGCTCCCGAGGCGGTCGAGCGCGCGAGCCTTCAGCGATCGCCACGGCCCGAACGCCGGATTCACGACGTGCGCGAACCGCTTGGCCACTCCGTCGGCGGCCGAGACGGCGTCCTCGAAGCGCCCCTCGGCGAGGAGCAGCTCCAGGCGCGCCGTGAGCCAGTAGCGCACGACGTCTGCCGACGCGTCAGGATCGTCGGGGTCGCCGGCGACGAAGCGTGCCGCCGCAAGGTCGGGATCGCCGAAGCCGGTGAGGACTTCGCGTGCTCTCGCGACCTCGCCGCGCTCGATGTGGAGTGACGGCTTGAGCGCGCCGCGGTAGATCCGGTTCAGCAGCCCGAAGCCCCACGCGCGGCCGCCTTCGAGCGCGGCGTCGAACTCCTGCTCGCTCTCGACGAGCTCACCGCGGCGGAAGAGCGCCCACGCGCGCCAGGTGCGAATGCTCGAGACGGAGAACGCGGACCCGCCCGCGTGCGCTGCGGCGAGCGCCTCCTCGAGCGCACCGAGCGCCTCGCCGCGGTCGGCCGCCGCGAGCACGGCGATGGGCGGGATGTTGAGGAAGCCGTTGTACGCGCGTGTGAGGTCGCCGCCGGAGAGCGCGTCGAGCGCAAGTCGCACGCATTCGTCCGCCGGCTCTCCCGCCAGCGCGCGGTCGTACGCGGCGAGTGCGACGAGCGCCTTCCCGCCGGCGCCCTCCGGCGCTTCGTCCGGGCGCAGCTCGCGCAGCCGTGTGATGTCCCCGACGCCGAAGAGCGCGGTCGCGTACTCCACCGCCTCGAGCTGCTTCCGCGCGTCGTCAGCCTCGGGAAGCTCCGAAGCCGCCCGCTTCGCGACCTGCGCGGCCTCCTCCGTGCGCCCCGTGTACAGGAGCGTCAGCGTGAGGCCGCGCGCGGTCGCGGCGCGCTCGTGCGGATCGTCGAGCAGCTCGTACGCCTCGCGCAGATGCTCCGACGCTGCTGCGCCGTCCGTGAGAGCTTCCGCCCGCCCGAGCTCGAGCACGACGTCGCGGTGCCGCACGTCCGCCGGCGGCTCTGCGAGCGCCCGGGCGAGATACGCCACGGCGCTCTCGGCGGCGCCCTTCGCGCGGGCGGCGCGCGCCGCTTCCTGCAGTGTCGAGACGACCTCGTCGTCGCCGCGCGGCGGCACGAGCAAGAGGTGCGCGGCGATGCGTTCGGCAGGAGCGCGCGCGGCAGTCAGCAGCGCCGCGGCCTGCTGGTGGCGGAGCACTCGCTCGCCGGCCGGCACGTCGAGGTCCACGGCGGCGGCGACGAGCGGATGCACGAAGCCGAGCGGCAGCTCGGGTCGCAGCGTCCCGGCGCGGATCAGCTCGTCCACGGCGTGCGCCGCCCGCTCTTCGTCGACGGCGGCGAGTGCGGAAATGGTCGCTAGATCGGCGCCGTCGCCGAGGATCGCGAGCGCCCGCGCAACGGCGACGGCGTCGTCGCTCGCGCGCGACAGCCGCAGGAGCACAGCGCGTGAGACCGCGCGCGGCCCGAGCTCGTTGATCGTGCGCGCGCCGGACGCGTCGCGCGCCACGTCGTTCGCCTCGACGGCCTTGAGGATCTCGTCGAGGAGCAGCGGGTTGCCGCCCGTGAGCTCGCCGCACGCCGCCGCGAACGCGCCGTCGACGCTCGCGCCGAGTCGTCCTTGCACGAGCTTCTCGACGGCCTGGGGCGAGAGCGGGTCGGGACGCAGCACCACACTCCGCGGATCGCGCTCGATCTCGCGGATCAGCGCTTCGTCGGCGCCCGGCTCTGACGGACGCAGGGCGCCGACGACGAGCGCCGGCACTCCCTCCAGTCGCCGCGCCAGGTAGGCGAGAAAGCGCAGCGACGCCTGATCGCACCAGTGCAGGTCGTCGACCGCGAGCAAGAGCGGCCGCTCCGCGCTCAGGTCGACGACCAGCCAGTACAGCCCGTGCAGCACCGCGAACGACGCGGCGTCCGCACCGCCGGCAGCGTCCTCGAAGACGGCGCGTGCCGGGGCTGCGGCGCCGTCGAAGACGTCTCCCCAGTCGAGCGCCGGCTCGAAGAGCTGGCGCACCACGCCGAACGCGAACTCGCGCTCGAGCTCGCCGCCGCGAGCCCGCAGCACTCG
This sequence comes from Gaiellaceae bacterium, assembly GCA_045806505.1. Classification (GTDB taxonomy): domain Bacteria; phylum Actinomycetota; class Thermoleophilia; order Gaiellales; family Gaiellaceae; genus DASVFB01. The sequence goes on along the minus strand of JBJMJE010000315.1, from coordinate 7,998 downwards.
CAGCCCTGCCTCCTCGGCCCGCCGCCTCGTCTCGGCGACGAGGCGCGTCTTTCCCATTCCGGCGACCGCCTCGAGGACGGCGAACCAGCCCTCGCCGCCGGCCGCGGCGGCGATCAGCTCGTCCAGCGCCGCGACCTCGCGATCCCGCTCCAGCAGCGGACCGCGCGCGTGCCGCTGCAGTGCGGAGACCCGTCCTTCACCCATGCGGGCTCGAAGTCTAGGGACGCCGTTTGGGGGTGCGCACGATGGCAGCGAAACCGCCGCGCGGCACGATCGTCGGGACTTCTTCAACCACGCAGAGGAGGACCACGATGTTCAAGGCAATTCTCATCGCAATAGCCGCAGCGCTCACGACTGCTGCACTCGCAAGCGCCGCGCCCGCGCCGACGCTCGACGGCGTGAGCCTCGCGCACGCGACGCCGTCGGACGTCGCGTCGAAGTGCTTCTACGCTCCGTTCATCCCGAAGATCAACTGGCAGGCAACCGGCGTCGCGAGCGGTGCCTACGCGGGGACGTTCAACGCGTCGGGGACCGTGACGGCGACACTCGCTGCGCTCTCCAGCTTCGACGGGACGTTCACGATCACGTCGTCCACAGGCGCGCTCAAGGGGACGCTCCTGCGCGTCGACTCCCGCACGACCGGCAGCGCGGGCTGCAACGTGGCGGCGTCCGACGGCTGGTTCGCGGCCTCCGGCGTCGTGTACACGGTCACCCTTCCGGACGGCACCGTCGACCAGGGCGTCGTGGAGCTCGCGTTCGTAGACGACCTCGCGAACAGCCGCTTCACCGCGACGTTCCGCTCGACTTCCCGCGTTGCCGACGCCGACCTCGACCGCGTCCTCGACGGCGTCGACAACTGCCCCACGAGCCCGAACGCGGATCAGCACGACCTCGACGGGGACGGTCTGGGCGACGCGTGCGACATCTTCGACGACCGGCCGGCGCTGTTCAACGACCTCGTGGACAGCTCGATCGCCGTGAACCTGACCAACGCGCTCGTCAGCAAGGCCGATCATGCGCGCACGGCGTACTTCCACGGAGACGTCGCGGGGGCGTGCACCGATCTCGCGAGCTACATCGACGGCGTGCGTTCGCGGCGCGGCAAGAGCATCGCGCCTGCGACGGCAGATGTGCAGATCGAGAAGGCGCAGCACATCCGCGCCGTCATCGTCTGCCGGTAGCGACGCGGAAGCCGGAGGATCTGCCGTGTGAGCGTCGTCGAATCAAGGTTCAGGAGCCAGCTCCTCTCAGGGGAGCTGGCTCTTGCCGCGGTGGGGGTCTGCCGGCGCTTGCTCGCGGTGCAGGCGCAGGATCTGCGGAGCGCGCGCCTCGCCGTTCGCGCGCGCACGAAGGGTCTCACGGCCGGCGACGTCGACCGCGTCCTCGACGAGCGAGCGCTCGTCGTCGGCTGGCTGAACCGGGGGACGCTGCACCTCGTCCGTAACGAGGACTACTGGTGGCTGCACGCGCTCACCACGCCGCCGCTCTTCACGGCCAACGCGCGCCGTCTCGCACAGACCGGCGTGCCGCCCGACGCTGCCGACCGTGGAGTCGCTGCGATCGAGCGGGCGCTGACCGAGGACGGCCCGCTGACGCGCGAGGAGCTGCGCGATCGCGTGCAAGCCGTCGGCGTCGAGACCGCGGGACAGGCGCTCGTCCATCTGCTGATGCTCGCGTGCCTGCGCGGGATCGCGGTTCGCGGGCCGTTCCGCGGCCGGCGGCACGCGTACGTGCTCGCGCACGACTGGCTCGGCGCGCCTCGGCCGGTCGCGCGAGAGCATGCGCTCGCGGAGCTTGCGCGCCGTTACCTCGAGGGCCACGCGCCGGCGGACGAGCGGGATCTCGCGAAGTGGGCGGGAATGCCGCTACGTGATGCACGCGCCGGTCTCTCCGCGATCGCAGCAGAGATCCGCGACCGCGACGGCTTGCTCGAGCTGAAGGGAGCGCCACGCGCCGGTGCGCCGCGCGCCTGCCTGCTCGACCAGTGGGATCCGCTACTCGTCGGCTGGCGCTCCCGGGAGTTGCTCCTCGACCGTTATCCGCGCCGCGACTCGCCCGAGGCGCACTTCCGGCCGTTCGCGTACGCCGGCGCACGCGCCGTCGCGACCTGGAGCCTCCGGAAGGGCATGGTCTCGATCGACGAGCCGTTCGCGCGAATGACCCGCGCCGACAGCGACGCGCTCGCGGCCGACGCGGCGGACGTCGTGCGCTTCCTCTCTTCGTGAAAGGTGCGGCTGGCCGCACCCCAACACGCCGGGCGACACCAGTCCGCCGCACGTGCGGCTCTGCGAACGTGGGCGTCATGTTCGATCGTGATACCTGCCTTGCCCGCCGAGAGCCGAACCTGTCGCTTCGCACGTCCGGCTCCCGGCGGTGTCTTGGTCGCAGCGCCCGTCGAGCTCCGCTCCGGGCGATGCGGCCGAGCAGGCGCGATCTTGTCGCCGAGGCAGGAGCCCTCCTTCAGCTCCTGCCTCCGGCGCCGCCGCGGTAGCGGTGTAGGCTCGCCGGGTGGAGAATCTCGGTCCGATCCAGATGCTGACGCTCGCCTTTCCGGGCAACCGCTTCACGGGCGAGATCCTTCCCGAGCTCGACCGGTTGAAGGGCGAGGGGATCGTGCGCGTGATCGACATGCTCGTCGTGCGCAAGGACGCGCAGGGGAAGGCGCTCGTCGCGACGGCGAGCGACCTGGACTTCGAGGAGGCGACGGCCCTCGGCTCGTACTTCGGCGCGCTCGCCGGCTTCGCGTCCGGCGGACCCGAGGGTTTCGACCGAGGCGCGATCGCGGGCGCGGCGGAGCTCGCAGACGGGCACGTCTTCGACGAGGACGACATCTTCCGGGTCACGCAGGCGCTCGATCCGAACACGTCGGCCGTGATGATCCTGCTCGAGCACACGTGGGCGCGGACGTTGCTCGAAGCCGTCGCTCGTGCGGACGGGATCGAGTTGATGAACGAGTGGATCGGGCACGAGTCGATCCTCACGATGGCCCCTCCGCCTCCGAGCGAGGAGTCGCCCGAGCTCGAGCCGGGCTCGACCGAAGACGCGTAGCTTCTAGGCGCGAACGAGCGGTTTGTACTTGATGCGATGAGGCTCGAGCGCGTCCGCGCCGCGGGTCTCGGTGACCCAATCTGCGTACTCGCCCCAGGTGCCCTCGAACCACGTCACCTGCGAGTCGCCTTCGAAAGCGAGGACGTGCGTGGCGACGCGGTCGAGGAACCAGCGATCGTGCGTGATGACGACGGCGCAGCCGGCGAAGTCGAGCAACGCCTCCTCGAGCGCGCGCAGCGTGTCGACGTCGAGGTCGTTCGTCGGCTCGTCGAGCAGCAGCACGTTGCCGCCGCTCCGGAGGAGCTTCGCGAGGTGCACACGGTTTCGCTCGCCTCCAGAGAGCTGCCCGACCGGCTTCTGTTGATCCGAGCCGCGGAAGTTGAACCAGCTCGTGTACTGCCGCGAGTTCACCTCGCGGTTGCCGAGCTCGATCGTCTCGTGGCCGCCGCTGATCTCCTTCCAGACCGTCTTCTTGGGATCGAGTGACGCGCGCGACTGGTCGACGTACGCGAGCTGGACGGTGTCGCCGACGCGGAGGTCTCCGGCATCCGGCTGTTCCTCGCCCGCGATCAGGCGGAAGAGCGTGGTCTTGCCTGCGCCGTTCGGCCCGATCACGCCGACGATGCCGGCCGGCGGCAGCGAGAAGCTCAGGTCCTCGAACAGCAGCCGCTCGCCGTAGCCTTTCGTCAGGCTCTGCGCGTCGAGCACGAGATCGCCCAGCCGCGGCCCCGGCGGGATGTGGATCTCGACGCGGTCGAGCTTCACGCGGTCCTCCTCCGCGAGCAGCCGCTCGTACGATCCGAGCCGCGCCTTCGACTTCGCGTGGCGCGCGCGCGGGCTCATCTGCACCCACTCGAGCTCACGCGCGAGCGTTCGCCTGCGCGCCGACTCCTGCTTCTCCTCGGCCGCGAGGCGCGCCTGCTTCTGCTCGAGCCATGACGAGTAGTTGCCCTGGAACGGGATGCCGCGCCCGCGGTCGAGCTCGAGGATCCAGCCGGCGACGTTGTCGAGGAAGTAGCGGTCGTGGGTGACCGCGACGACCGTTCCCTTGTACTCGGCGAGGAAGCGCTCGAGCCAGCGCACCGACTCCGCGTCGAGGTGGTTCGTCGGCTCGTCGAGCAGGAGCAGGTCGGGCGACGAGAGCAGCAGCCGGCAGAGGGCGACGCGCCGCCGCTCGCCGCCGGAGAGCGTCGATACGTCGCGGTCCGCGTCGGGCAGGCGCAGCGCGTCCATCGCGCGGTCGAGCGTCGAGTCGAGCGTCCAGCCGTCGCGCCGGTCGATCTCCTCTTGCACCTTCGCCTGCTTTTCGAGCAGCGCGTCGAAATCGGCGTCCGGCTCGGCAAATTGCATGGAGATTCCCTCGAAGGAGTCGAGCAGGTCGCGCAGCTCGCGGACGCCGTCCTCCACGTTGCCGCGCACGTCCTTGGCGGGATCGAGCTCGGGCTCCTGCTCGAGCAAGCCCACGGTGGCGCCGGGCGCGAGCTGCGCCTCTCCGCTCGACGTCTCCTCGCGGCCGGCCATGATTCGCAGCAGCGTCGACTTCCCGGCGCCGTTCGGCCCCAGGACGCCGATCTTCGCGCCGTGGATGAACGACAGCGAGATGTTCGCCAGCACCTGGCGGTCGGGGCCGTAGAACTTGTCGGCCCGGTACATCGAGAAGACGTACTCGTCCACGCGGCGCACCTTAGCCGCCTAGCGCCAGGTCACCGACTCGGCTGCGGAGGAGCCGCACGGCTCCTCCGCAGCCGTAGCAGCGGCGTTCAGCGGCTGACGGTCAGCGTCGCCGACACGGAGCCGCCGTCGAAGCCGGCCCTGATGCTCACGGTCTTCGTTCGCTTCACCCGCTTGGTCGAAGCCGCGAACGACGCGCTCGTCGCACCCGCGGACACCGTCACCGTCGGCGGGACGGAGACGACCGAGGAGTCGCCGCTCGAGAGCGTGACAACGGCGTTGCCCGACGGCGCGGCGCCGCTGAGCGTCACCGTCCCCGTCGCCGTCTGTCCGCCGACTACCGTGGCCGGCGTCAGCGTCAGGTCGGTCACCGTCGGGACGGCAGGCGGCGGTGTCGAGACAGCTGGGTCGATGCGGAACAACACACCGCGCCCAAAGGCGCCGCCGACCACCGCCGAGCCGTAGAGCCCGCCGTCGGCGGCCTGCACCAGTGCGGCTTGCGGCCTCGAGCCGTCGGCGCCGGTGAAGGTGTGCACGACGGTCACCGCACCGTCCTTGTCGCTGCGGTAGACGACGCCGGAGCGCGCGGGAGCGGTGACCGGCAGCCCGCCGACCGGAGCCGTCCCGTAGAGGAAGCCGTCACGGGCCTCGATCAGGCCGCTCACGGGCTTCCAGCCGTCACTCGCGTACGCGTCGAAGCGGTGAATGACCGCGAAGTTCCCGGCAGCGTCCGTCCGGAAGATCTCGCCGCCGTAGCCGCCGAGCTCGGTCGTGCCGTAGAAGAGGCCGTTGCTCGCCTGGATCACGCCACCCTTGGGCTCGGAGCCCTCCCCGGGCCAGAACGGCGACAGGCTGTGCACGAGCGCGAAGTTGCCGAGGGCGTCCACCCTGTAGACGACGCCGCTGTTCCACGGCCCTCCCTGGTTCGTCGTGCCGTAGAAGAACCCGTCGACCGCCTGGAAGAGCGGTCCGGTCGGGTTCTCTCCGTCGCTGATCACGAAGTCGTGCACGTGGCGGAACGCACCGGTCAGCGGGTCGAGACGGTAGACGTAGCCGGGGAAGTGACCGTACGTTCCGACTCCTCCGGACACCGTTCCGTAGAGGGCGCCGTCAGTGCCCTGCACGACCGGCCCCGGATGTGCTGCCGCGTCGTTGGCCGGGAAGACGTGCAGCACGCTCACCGCGCCCGCGGCATCCATGCGGAAGACCGTCCCGAATCCAGGCTCGAGCGGCGAGATCGCCGGCTGACCGCCGTACGTCGCCGTCCCGTAGAAGAAACCGTCGCGGCCCAGGATCAAGCTGTTCGGTACCGCGCCCTCGAATCCGCCGAAGCTGTGAAGCGCCGTGAACGTTCCCTGGGCGTCGATGCGGAACGCCGTGCCGCCACCGTCCGGCGGCAAGACGGTGAAGTCGCCGCCGTGGCCGGCCACGCCGTAGAGGAAACCATCGAAGCCCTCGACGAGCGCTGCGGCCGGAGTCTGACCATCGGGGCCGGTGAAGTTGTGCACGACCGTGAATGAAGCTGCCGAGGCGACACCCGGAAACGCGATGCAGAACGCCGCCACGGACAGTGCGAACGCAAGCCTTTTGCTGCGCATGCCTACCACCTCCTGTTCAGGAGAATCTGGCGCCGGGCCGTGACGCGTCCGTCGGAGGAACCACCGATCCATTGCGGAGAACTACGGACGACGAACGACCCATGTGCCCGCGCCTTGCTTCACCACGATCAGCGATTCGGCCTGCAGGACGTTGTACGCGGAGACGATCGTGGTGCGCCCGATCGAGAGGAGACGCGCCAGCTCGCGCTCGGACGGAAGCTTCGCGCCGACGGGCAGCTCCCCGCTCGCAATCGCGCCCCGCAAGGCAGTCGCGAGCGCTCGATAGCGCACGCCCGAAGAACGGCGGACGGTGTCGCTCACTCCGACGAGCCACTCCTGCTCCGCTTTCGCGTTCGCCGGCATGCCTGCCGTGTTGTTCTTGCCGCGCCGCAAATCGGTTCTCGCCGACGACGGCCGGCGGACATTCGCCTACCCCTTTCGGGTGGCCGCCGGAGCCGGGGGCGGCCGATAAGCGTTCCATGCGGCTGTTGCCCGAGAGCCGGAGAGCGAGCGTCGCGCTCGTCGCGATCACTGCCGCGCTGGCCGCATGCGTGCTCCAGTTCACGTTGCACGTCAGCCCGTCGCTGCAGCACTTCGTCGTCTACTGGCTGTACAACGGCCTCGTCGTCGCGGCCGGCGTCGTCTGCATCGCGCGCGGCTGGTCGCGGAGGAGCGAGCGGCTTGCCTGGATCCTGATCGGCGCCGCAGTCGTCTCGTGGGGAGTCGGCAACACGATCTGGACGTTCGCGTACGTCGACCTTCCGGCGCCCCCGTACCCGTCCCTCGCCGACGCGTTCTGGCTCGCGGTCTACCCGCCGTTCTACGTCGCGCTTCTGCTGTTGTTGCACTCGCGCATGGGGGGCATCCGCCGCAGTTTCTGGCTGGACGGCGTCATCGCCAGCCTCGCGGTCGCCGCCGTCGGCACCGCCGTCGTGTTCCAGGCCGTGCTCGACGCGACCAGCGGCTCCAAGGCCGCGGTCGCCACGAACCTCTCCTACCCGCTCGCCGACCTGACGATGATCGCGCTCGTCGTGTGCGTGCTCGCCGTCTCGGGGTGGCGGATCGGCCGTGCGTGGGGCCTGTTCGCCGCGGGCCTGCTCGTCTTCTCCGTCAGCGACTGTCTCTATCTCTTCCAGACGGCGGCCGACTCCTACGTGGCCGGCGGCCCGACCGATCTCGGCTGGGTCGGCGGCTGCGTGCTGCTCGCGTGGGCGGCGTGGCAGCCGAGCGTCCGCTCCTGCCGCGCGCGCCTCGAGGGCTGGGCGGTGCACAGCGCGCCGATCGCTTTCGGCCTGCTCGCGCTCGGCGTGCTCGTCTACGGCAACTTCCGTCACGTCAACCCACTCTCGCTCGTGATCGCGACGGCGGCGATCCTCGCGGTCATCGCGCGCCTCGCGATGACCTTCGGAGAGAACAGGCAGATGCTCGTCGGCTCGCGCCACGAGGCGAGGACGGACGTGCTCACCGCTCTCGGCAACCGGCGCAAGTTGCTCGACGACCTCGAAGAGACATTCGAAGCCCGGACGCCCAGCCTCCTCGCGCTCTTCGACCTCAACGGGTTCAAGCAGTACAACGACGCGTTCGGGCATCCGGCCGGCGACATGCTGTTGAGCCGGCTGGGCGACAAGCTTCGCCTCTTCGTCGAAGGCCACGGCACGGCGTATCGGATGGGCGGCGACGA
>JBJMJE010000314.1:0-6898 GCA_045806505.1 Gaiellaceae bacterium | reverse complement strand
CTGCTGCCGCTCGCTCGCGGTCAGCCGCTTCCCGCCCGCAGATGCGGTGGCGGGCGGGCTCAGCACGATCAGGCTGAGCGAGAGCGATACAACAGCAGCAAAAAACAGGCCCCGCGATTTCACGGCGGACAGATTAGCTGCGAATGACGGACAGCAGCTGGTCGCGCCTGCTCTCCATCGACTCTTTCGTGCGCGCCTCGAGATTGAGCCGGAGCAGGGGCTCCGTGTTGGACGGCCGGACGTTCATGTGCCAGTCGTCGGCGTCGACCGAAAGGCCGTCGAGGTGCCCGACGCGGCCCTCCGATCCGAAGCGCTCCTCGAGCTCGCGGAGCTTCGCGTCCACGTCGGCGACGCGTGAGTTGATCTCGCCGGTCAGGAAGTAGCGCTCGCGGAACGGTCGCAGGATCTCCGACAGCGGAACGCCCCTCTTCGAGACGAGCTCGAGCATCAGCAGGAACGGGATCACGCCCGAGTCGGCCTGCGAGAAGTCGCGGAAGTAGTAGTGCGCCGACACCTCGCCGCCGAAGACCGCACCTTCCTCCCGCATGCGGTGCTTGATGTACGCGTGCCCCACGCGGTTCACCAGTGGCACCCCGCCGGCGCGCTCGATCGTCTCCGGTACGGCCCACGAGGCGCGGACGTCGTAGATGACCTTGCCACTGCCTTCCTTCTCGAGGATCGTCTCCGCGAGGAGCGCCGTGACGAAATCGCCCGGGACGAACTTGCCGGAGTTGTCGACGAAGAAGCAGCGGTCTGCGTCGCCGTCGTACGCGACGCCGAGGTCGGCATCTTCCTCGCGCGTCTTGCGGACGATGAACTCGCGATTCTCGGGCAGCAGCGGGTTCGGCTCGTGGTTGGGGAACGTGCCGTCAGGATCGAAGAAGCAGGTCACGGTGTCGATCGGCAGCCGCTCGAGGATCGGCGGCAGCATCGCGCCGGCCATGCCGTTCGCCGCGTCGACGACCACGCGCAGCGGCCGCACGGCGCTGACGTCGACGAACGACAGCACCTTCTCGACGAAGCCGGGGTAGACGTCTTCCTTGCGCACGTGTCCCGGGGACTGTCCCTCGGACGTGCCCTGAAGAGCGAGTGCCCGGTCACGGATGTCGAACAGCCCGGACTCGCCGCCGACCGGCAAGGCGCCGGCCCGAACGATCTTCATGCCCGTGTACTGCTTCGGGTTGTGTGACGCCGTCACGGCGATCCCGCCGTCGAGGCCGAGCGAGTCGACGGCGAAATAGAGCATCTCCGTCCCGACCATGCCGATGTCGGCCACGTCCGCGCCGGCCTCGGAGGCCCCGCGCACGACCGCAGTGGCCATCTCCGGCGCGTGGACGCGCATATCGCGACCCACGGCGATGCGCTTCGGCCGGAACACCTCGACGTACGCGCGCCCGATCGCGTACGCGCCCTGCTCGTCGAGCTCCTCGCCGTGGATGCCGCGCACGTCGTAGGCCTTGAAAACCTTCGGATCCAGCACCGCGCGGATGCTACGGCACCGCCGTAGCCTCCTCGCCGCTGCCTAGACTTGAGCCATGGAACGGAAGCTGGCGACCGTCCTCTTCGTCGATCTCGTCGACTCGACAGGGCTCGTCGCCGGAGCCGATCCCGAGGTCGTCCGCCAGCGCGTCAACAGCTATTTCGAGAACGTCTCGCGCTGCATCGTGGCGCACGGCGGCACGGTCGAGAAGTTCGCCGGCGACGCCGTCATGGCTGCGTTCGGCGTCCCGCTGGCGCACGAGGACGACGCGGAGCGCGCCCTTCGCGCGGCGCTCCAGATCGTGCCCGCCGTGGAGCAGATGGGCCTCCGCGTGAGGATCGGCGTCGAAGCGGGAGAGGTCGTCGTCGAGGACGCCGACTCGACGTTCGCCACGGGTGAGGCCGTCAATCTGGCCGCTCGCCTCCAGCAGTCGGCGCCCGAGGGAACGATCCTGATCGGTCCCGGTGTGCTGCGCCTCGCCAACGGCCTCGTCGTCGCCGAGCCCGCGGATCCCGTCCCGATCGGCGGCAGCATCGAGCCGCTCCGCAGCTGGAAGCTGCTGGAGGTCTCGACGCAGACGCAGCGCGCACTCGCGGCGGCTCCGTTCGTCGGCCGCGAGATCGAGCTGCAGCTGCTCCAGAACACGTTCGCACGCGCCGTCCGCGACCGCCGCGCACACCTCGTCACCGTCTTCGGCGAGCCGGGCATCGGCAAGAGCCGCCTCGTCTACGAGTTCGTCGAAAGTGTCGAGCGCGCGACGATCCTCCGGGGTCGCTCCCTCCCGTTCGGCGAGGGCGTCACGTACTGGGCGCTCGCCGAGATGGTCAAGGCGTCCGCCGGGATCGCCGACGACGACCCGATCGGCGACGCGTTCGAGAAGCTGCGCGCGTGCTGCGAGAGCGATGCGATCGCCGATCTCCTCGCGGCCGCGGCGGGGCTGATCGGCGCGAGCGAGCGCGAGCACAAGCGTGAGGAGCTCCTGTGGGCCGCGCGGGCGTGGGCCGAGGAGTTCGCCGGCATGCAGCCGCTCGTGCTCGTGTTCGAGGACATCCACTGGGCCGAGGAGCCGCTGCTCCACGTCATCGAGCACATCGCGCGCTCCGTGCGTGACGCGCCGCTCCTCATCGTCTGCGTCACACGGCCCGAGCTGCTCGAGCTGCGGCCTTCGTGGGGCGGCGGCAACCTGCGCGCGACGTCGGTCGAGCTCGCGCCGCTCACCCCGGAGGAGAGCGAGGCGCTCGCGGACGGCCTCCACGGCAGCCTGCCGCCCGAGCAGCGCGCGCTCGTGCTCGACAAGGCGGAAGGCAACCCGCTCTTCCTCGAGGAGACGCTGCGGATGCTCTCCGAGCGCGAGGGGATGGGAAACGACATCCCGGACACGATCCAGGCGCTCATCGCGGCGCGCATCGACGCGCTGCCGCCGGCGCAGAAGCAGTTGCTGCAGCGCGCGTCGGTGATCGGCCGCGTGTTCTGGCAGGGCGCCGTCGAGACGCTCGCGCCCGAGCTCGACGTCGCTGCATTGCTCGACGCACTCGTCGCGCGCGAGCTCGTCGTTTTCGAAGACCGCTCGACCATCGCCGGCGAGCGCGCCTTCCGCTTCAAGCACATCCTCATCGCGGAGGTCGCCTACAGCGGCCTGAGCAAGGCGACGCGGGCGCAGCTCCACGAGGCGTTCGCGCGCTGGCTCCACGATCGGACCGGCGACGAGCTGATGGAGATCCGCGCGCACCACCTCGACCGCGCCGTCCTCCTCCGCGAGGAGCTGGAAGGCCGGGCGCCCGACGAGCTGCGGGTCGCCGCGGCGACGGCGCTGGAAGGAGCCGGCCGCCGCGCGCTGACGCGCGAGGCATTCCGTACGGCACGCTCGTTGCTCCTTCGGTCTGCCGAGCTGGAGGAGAACCTGCGACGGAGGTACCTCGCGGCGCACGCGGCCTGGCGGCTGCTCGACATGAACACGGTCTCGGACGAGATGGCCGGCGTTGCCGCCGACGCGGAAGCGGCCGGCGAGCACCGCCTCCAGGGCCGCGCTCTCACGGCGCTCGGGGAGATGGCGTTGTACCAGCGCGCGGACGCCGACGAGGCGCAGCGGCTGATCGACAAGGCGGGCGACGTGCTGACCGACGACGACGACGTCGACGCGCGGTTCGACGTCTACGCCGCCGCGAACATGATCGCCTCCTGGCGCGGCGACCTCGTCGAGGTCGAGCGGATCGGCCGCGAGGCGCTCGACTTCGTTCGCGAGACCGGCCGCAAGGATCTCGAGGCGATCGTGATCCAGGCCGTCGCGCAGAACGCGATCATCACGCTCGACGTCGAGGAGGCGGAGGCGCTCACGTGCCAGGCGACCGAGCTCGCGCAGGAGAGCGGCAGCGTCCGTGCGCGTGCAGCCGCTCTCGGCACACAGGCATGGCTGGGCGAGATCCAGGGCCGCTGGGACGAGGCCGAGCGGTGCTACCGCGAGCTGATCCAGCTCTACTCGGACATCGGCAACGTCATGGGCGTCGGTTCGGCGCAGATGTACCTCGGCCGGCTGCTCGGCACGAGCGGCCGCGCCGACGAGGCCGAGACGGTCCTTCGCGAGTCGGTGCGCACGCTCAAGCACATGGGCGACCGCGGCCACCTCTGCGAGGCGCAGCGCTTCCTCGCGCAGATCCTCGTGTCGCGCGGCAAGGTCGACGAGGCGGAACGGCTCGCGCTGCAGGCGATGGAGACCGTCGGCCCCGAGGATCAGCTCTCGGTCTCGACGACGCGGATGGCGCTCGGGATCGTGCGCGCGGCGCAGGGGCGGGACGCCGAAGCCGAGCAGCTGCTCACTGAGTCTGTCGATGCGTTCGCCGGCAACGGCATGCGCTACGCCGAGCTGCAGGCGCTAGAGCAGCTGACGAAGTTCCTGCGGGACCGCGGGCGCGGCGACGAGGCGAGGCAGCAGGAAGAGCGAGCGCACGCGCTCGCGCCGAGCATCGCGGCATAATCCGCGCCGAGGAGGCGCACATGAGACTGGCCGCCGCAGTCGCGGTCGCAGTGACGTTGGCACTACCCGCGTCGACCGGCGCGGCGGGCGAGCGCGTCCTCGGGATCGACACGACCGTCCTCGGCATGCGCCTCGGCTGGTACGACGCGGCCACGCTGACGCGCCTGCCCGGCAAGACCGTGCCGCTCGTAGGTCACGAGGCGCCGTGGGCCGTCTCGCCCGGCGGCCTCCGCGTGGCGATCGCCGGACGCGCCGGAGACGTCCGGATCATCGACGTCAAGCGGATGCGAACGCTCGGCGTCGTCCCGTTGCGGGTGAAGGATCCGCCGAGCAGCGTGACCTGGTTGCCGAGAGGCAGGATTCTCGTGACCGCGGGCTCGACCGTCGTGGTCGTCGATTCGCAGGGGCTTCATGTCCTGGGCCGCGCAAAGCTTCCGGGCGACGTTGCAGGAGCTGCGATCGTCAACCCGCTCGGCGTCTCCCTGCTGCTCGCGCCGGCTTCGAACGGATTCGCGGCGGCGAGGGTCGCGATGGTCGGACCCGACGGAGGGGTACGGGCGGCAACGCTCGACCGCGTGTCGATCGGCTTCCGGCGAAGCGGCGACACGATCGATTTCCGCACAGCCGGATTCGCGGTCGATCCCGCCGCCCAACGCGCGTTCGTCGTCGGTACCGACGACACGATCGCGACAGTCGACCTGCGTTCGCTCGCGGTCGCGTACCACAACGGGACCTCGCGCTATACCTCGAAGCCGATCCCCGGCCGGCAGCGCAGCGCCCGCTGGCTGGGCAACGGGCTCCTCGCCGTCGCCGGACGCGACGATCCCTCCACGGCGAGTCTGAAGATCGTGGACACGCGCGACTGGAGCACGCGCGTCATCGACCGGCGCTCCGAGAGCGTGAGCGGCGGCGGCGGCATCCTCGTCGGCTCGAGCTGGCCGAACTTCGCCGGCTACTCGGTCGACGGTGCGGAGCGCTACCGCTTTGCCTTGGCGACGCGAGAGGACCTGCAGATCGCGGGTCGCTACGGCTACGTGTGCGCCGGAACGAAGCTGAGCACGGTGCTCGACATGACGACGGGCACGCCCGTCAACTCGGCGCACGGCTCGCTCTGCGTGACCGTCCTCAGGCGCTAGGCGCCGAGCACCGTCTTGATCGCCTGACTCGACTCCTCGTCCGGGGACTCCGAGATCACGGTCGCGGGACGCTCGAACTGCGCGAGCGCGTCGCGCAGCGGCTCGGCGCGAAGTGTTCCCTCGCCGTAGCGCAGGTGCTTCGTCTCGTTCCGGTTCGCGAACTGGATGTCCGAGAAGTGGATGTGGAACGGCGCGCCGCGCTCGAGCACGGCGTCCGCCTTGGCGAGCGCCTCGGCGAACGGCTCCGCAGACGTGAACGCGCCGTCGGAGGTCGCGTGCATGTGCGCGAAGTCGAGCACCGGCCGCACCCAGCCGCAGCGGCGCGAGATCTCGACGACGTCGTCTGCGCTCCCGAGCTCGCGGACGCGGCCCATCACCTCGATACCGAACGGCACGGCGCGATCCTTCTTCTCGAGCCGCGCGCGCAGCTCGCCGAGTTGCTCGCACACGGAGTCGAGCGCGTCCTCGCGCGTGCGGCCGAGCAGGAACCCGGGGTGGAAGACGACGACCTCGGCACCCGCAGCGACCGCCACACCGGCCGAGTGGTCGAGCATCCCGACCGCCATGCGCTGTTTCTTGTCCCGCTCGACGTGGCCCATGAAGCCGGCGATCGGCGCGTGCACCGACAGAGCGATGTCGGCTTCGCGCGCGAGGCGGCCGAAGCGCTCCGCCCACGGATAGTCCATCCAAAACTTCTGCTCGAAGTCGATCTCGCACGCGGTGTAACCCCGTTCGAGCAGGAGCTCGACCGCCGCCTCTGGGCTCTCCTGGGACGGAACGCGGGCAGGGCCGAAGCGGAGCTTCACCTCCGCAAAGCTAACGACTCAGGCGGCTTCGTTGCGTTCCGCGCGCCGCGGGGGAACCCGGTATCCGTGCTCCTCGCAGAGCGAGCCCGGCTCCTCCTCGGTGAGCGCGTCGCAGTAGCCCTTGCCGTAGGCCGCGCGGATGAACGCGGCGACGACGTCGAGGTTCCAGTCGTCGACGTCGTCGGCCTCGCGCCAGAGGTCGGCGAGGCGCAGATCGATGTCCAGCTCGAGCAGATCGATGCGAGACGGGCGCTTGGGCATGCGAGAAAGCGTACGAGCACGGTCGGACGACATGAACGCGAAAGTGGACGGCGCGACGCCGGGGACTAACGGCTCCGCCAGCGACGGGTCCGTCGGATCGGCCGCCTCTCCGCGGCGCGGCGGATCACCGGAAGCTCTTCGAGGCTCATTCCTGCGCCGATCGCGACGCAGGTGAGCGGTGAATCGGCGCGGTACACGGGCAGGTGCGTCTCGCGCCGCATCAGTTCGTCGAGTCCGTGCAGCA
>JBJMJE010000313.1:0-22816 GCA_045806505.1 Gaiellaceae bacterium | reverse complement strand
CGGCGCCAAGATCGGCACGAGCTCGACCACGATCACGATCGTCAACGACGAACCTGTGCCGCCGACGGCGTCGATCTCGAGCGCCTCGGTCACCGAGGGCAACAGCGGCACCGTCACGGCGACCTTCACCGTCACGCTGTCGTACACGCCGACGGCGCCCGTTACAGCTACGTGGAACACGGCCGACGGCACGGCGACCGTCGCGTCGGGCGACTACGCGGCCGCGTCGGGCGTCCTCACGTTCGGGGTCGGCCAGACGTCGCAGACGGTCACCGTCATGGTGAAGGGCGACACGCTCTTCGAGCTGAACGAGATGTTTACCGTCGTCCTGTCGAGCCCGTCGGGCGCAACGATCGCCACCGGCACGGGCACCGGCACCATCGTCAACGACGACGCCAAGCCCACGATCGCACTGACCGGAACGACCTTGAGCGGCGCAGAGCAGGGCCAGGCGCCGATCGTGTTCACCATCACCCGCGGCGCCAACCTCGCAGATCCGCTGACGGTGAACCTCGGCTGGTCCGGCACGGCGGCCTGGGGAACCGACTACACGGTCACGGCCAGCAACGGCGCGACGCTCGCGGGCAACGGCTCGACGCTGCTTCTCCCCGGCGGCGTCGCCTCGGTGACGCTCACGGTCACGCCGGCGGACGACCCGGCGGTCGAGAACGCCGAGACCGTCATCCTCACGGTCGGCACGAGCAGCTCGTACACGATCAGCGGCGTCGTTTCGCAGACCGGCACGATCGCCGACAACGACAAGGCGACGGTGAACGTCGCGAACCTGTCGAAGGTCGAGGGCAACGGCGGCAGCGGGTCGCCCACGTCGTTCGTCGTGACGGTGACGCTGTCGGCTCCGGCGGCGTATGCGATCACGGTGACGCTCGCCACGGCAGCGACACCGACCCCGCTGCCCGCGGGCACGACTGCCGCGACCGGCGCGGCGACGCTGAGCACGACCGGAGCGGACTACCAGTCCGCGACCTTCACCGTCACCTTCGCCGCCGGCCAGACGTCGGCGACGGTCACCGTCAAGGTGGTGGGCGACAAGACGAAGGAGTCGAACGAGGTCTTCAACGTCAACGTCACGAATTCGGGTGCCGCTATCGCCGGCACCAACGGAACGATCACGATCCTCAACGACGAGAGCCCGCTCAACGCCACCTCGGCCGGCACAGCAACCGATGCCGCGTCGACGGCGCCGTCGGCGAGCACGCTGGCGGCGGCGCTCGAGGCCGCTGAGCGGTCGTGGATTGCGGCCGGAGTGCCTGCAGCCCGCTTCGCGGGAGTCACAGTGGCGCTCGCGGAGCTTCCCGGCACCATCCTCGGCCTCACCGCCGGCTCGACGATCATGCTCGATCTCGATGCCGCGGGCTGGGGCTGGTCCACGGACCGCTCCGACGCGAACGCCCGCAATCGCATCGACCTCGTCAGCGTGCTCGAGCACGAGCTCGGACACGTGCTCGGTCTCGAGCACGGCCAAGGCGGAGTGATGGACGCCAGCCTGGCGCCGGGCGTGGCGATACAGGCGTCGCCTCTGGGATACGAGCTGCGGCCGGCAGCGATCCAGCGGCTGCGCGGCGTGCCCGCGCTGATACACGCATCGCACCACGGGCTCGCGCGGCGACCGCAGGCGATCCGGCGGTTGCACCAATCGACTCGAGGAGGCAGATCATGAGAACACGTTCCGCGCCGGGACGCATCGCCGTCGCGCTCGCCGTCGCGCTGCTTGCCGTCGTCGCATTCAGCGCCGGCGCCGCGGCGAAGGGCACGCCGTCGACCATCACGGTCACGTGCGGCCCCGGTGTAGCGAGCGCCACCGTCACGGTGCAGCTGATGAGCGCCGTCGCGAACCCGACGCCGGCGTCCAACCAGCTGGTGCTGGCATGCAGTACGACGGCTCCGACCGCCACCGCGAAGATCGCTCCGCTCTCGCAGCCGGCTGCGGCCTATTCGTGGTCGGCGTTCGTCACGGCCACCGCGAGCACGTTCGGCTGTGGCGGCACCACGTCACGCGGCACGACGGCGACGTGCACCAATGACGCCGGCGGCGTCGGGCAGGTGACCATCCGCGCGACCTGACGCTCGACCGCCGCCCGGCGGCACATACAGGACGATCGGCCAGTAGCGGAGGCTCCGGATCGCGGCTAGCCTGGCTCCGTGCACGTGGGTCGGGTCGTGAGTGCGCTCTTTGTCGCGCTGTCCATCTTTGTATCGTCCGCCGCCGCAGACGACTGGCTCCCGCACGCGTCCGACGCGACGTGGTCGTACACGTGGACGGACAGCGTCTACAACACGACGCCGACCAAGGAAGCCGTCACCGTCAAGGAGAGCAAGGGCACGTCGTTCGTCCTCGCGTGGACGACCGACGGCCAGGGCAACCCCACCGACGCGCCCGACAGCACCGGCACCGTCTCGTTCCAGGAGACGAACGCGGGCCTGCTCAACACCGACTGGTCGAGCAATGCGCCGCCGCAGGCGTTCCCGATTCTCTGCGCGAGCCCCGTGCGTTGCGGCAACAGTCTCGCGAGCACGTACTACAACGTCATCTGGGGCGGCCGCGTGCCCGTCCTCTCCGAGCCGCTGATCAAGGGCGCGACGTGGACGAGCTCCGGCGGCGCCGGCAACGACGTCGCAAGCACGTCCCGGTACCTCGGCACCGAGAGCATCACCGTGCCGGCGTTCGACCATCCCGTCACCGCTGCGATCGTCCGCTCGGACATCACGCAGGCCGGCGCGCTCGGCGATCCCTACGGGAGCGGTGTGCGCACGGTCTGGTGGGTCTACGGTGTCGGCCCCGTGAAGATCCTCTTCGAGCACGCGGGCGGCGCAGGCGCGCCGGTCACCACGGCGGTGCTCTCTTCGACGAACCAGACGCCGAAGGCGTCGCCGCCGGACGACGACTACTTCCCGCTGAAGAAAGGCCTGAAGGCCCGCTACAGCTGGACGAACACGAAGTACATGAAGAAGCCGTCGGTACAGGACTTCACCGTCGATCAGGTCGTCAACAGCTCCGCGCGCGTGTCCGTGAAGAGCGTGAAGGGGCCGATCAAGGTCGCCGGCGCCTACGGCTTCACCGTCCGGACCGACGGCGTGACGAACATCTGGGGCACGACGCAGGCGGCGGTGCTGCCGAAGTACAAGTTCCCGCAGCTCGGTCCCAGGTCGCTGCCGAAGTCGAAGCGGCGGCACTTCTTCACTCCGTTCGACCTCATGGACTACGGGTTCAACCCGCTCTTCCCCGCCTACCCGCAGGCTCCGAACAACTGGGACGGTGCCGGCGCGGGGCGCGACTTCCAGGTCTACGGCGTCACCGGACACGCGCAGATCCTCGGCGTGCAGACGGTCAAGGTGCCGGCCGGAACGTTCCAGGCGCTCGCCGTGAGGACGACGCTGAACCAGGCCGGCTACAAGTTCGGCAGCGGGACGCGGACGAGCTGGTTCGCGCCGAACAAGGGACTCGTCAAGCTCGTCTTCAAGCACGCCGACCGCAGCACCTCCACGGCCGTCCTCGTCAAGTAGTCGATGACGCGCCGGCTTGCGGCGGCGATCGGCGTCGTCCTGCTCGTCGCGGGCTGCGGCGGCAGCGACAACAGCGCCGAGAAGGACGTCTCGGCGTACATCCAGGACGTCAACTCGATCCAGCACGGGCTCTCGCTGCCGCTCGGCCAGGTCGCGCTCGGATACCGGCAGCTCGCAACGGGATCGGATCTGCCCGCGATGCAGCCGAAGCTCGCGAAGTCTGCGCTGACGATTCGCAAGCTCGAGCGGCGCGTCGACGCGCTCGACCCTCCGCCCGAGGCGATCAGGCTCGACGCGACGATCCGCCGGCTCGTCCACGGCGAGTCGCAGCTCGCGGAGGAGCTGGCGCTACTGGCGGCATACGTGCACGACGCGGCGCCGGTCCTGGCGCGGGCGACCGCGGCGGGCAAGTCGCTGCACGACGCGCTGAGCGCGCCGCGGACACGCGCTGCGCAGGCGACGGCACTCGAGGCGTATGCAGCGCCGCTCGATACTGCGGCGAAGCAGCTGGCGAAGCTCGAAGCGCCTCCCGTCGTCGCGCCGTCGCAGCGCACGCAGATCCAGACATATCGCCTGATCGCAGCGCGCGCCCGCGCGCTCGCGAGCGCGCTACGGGACGGCAAGAGCGGCGCGCAGCAGGTGCACGACCTTCAGCTGGCGGTGGCGACGAGCGCGTCCACGCAGGCGCAAAAGGCGCGGATCGCGGCGATCAAGGCGTTCAACCGCCGCACCGCGAAGCTGCGCGGGCTCGAGGCGGATGCGCAGCGCGAGCGCAACCGGCTCGAGCGAATCCTCAGCTGATCCGGCGCCTCGCGAGCACCGGCGTCCGCTAGGGACATGGCCGGGGTCTGACCCCGGACATGGCTCTGCGAGACGTCTGGCTAGATCGCGTCGCCGGTCTCGAGCTCGAAGAAGTGCAGCCGCCTGCCGTCGACGGCGAGCTCGATCGGCTCGCCTTCCTCGGCGCGCGACTCGCGGGACACGCGCGCGGTGAAGAGGCTTCCCTTCTGCCGCGCGGAGTCACTCGTCGCCTCGAGCGCCTCCTCGCCGAGCGCCGCCTCCACGTCCTCGCCGCGTACCGCCGGCGCGCCGACGCCGAAATGGACGAGGATCTCCGAGCCGAGGTCTTCCCGGATGTCGACGACGGCATTGATCGTGCCGCCGCTGCCGCGGCCGGCCACGGACGCGTCTTCGAGGTCCTCGGGGCGGATGCCCATGATCACGCGCCGCCCGGCGAACGGCCGCAGCGCATCCCGACCACGCACGTCCAGACGGTTGTCTCCGAACACGGCGGCGAGAGAGCCGTCTTCCTCGACGACGTCGGCGCCGACGAGGTTCATCGCGGGAGACCCGATGAACTCCGCGACGAAGAGGTTCAGCGGCCGCTCGTACAGGTCCTTCGGCGTGCCAACCTGCTGCAGGTGCCCGTCCCGCATGACGGCGACGCGGTCACCGAGCGTCATCGCCTCGACCTGGTCGTGCGTGACGTAGATCGTCGTGGCGCTCAGGTCCCGCTGGATCCGCGCGATCTCGGCGCGCATCTCCACGCGCAGCTTCGCGTCGAGGTTCGACAGCGGCTCGTCCATCAGAAATGCCTGCGGCTCGCGCACGATCGCGCGCCCCATCGCGACGCGCTGGCGCTGCCCGCCCGAGAGGGTCCTCGGCTTCTTCGACAGCACCTGCTCCAGGCCGAGCACCCGCGCCGCGTCGTTCACCCTGCGGCGAATCTCCGTCCTCGGGACGGAGCGCATCTTGAGCCCGAACGCCATGTTGTCGTACGCGGTCATGTGCGGGTCGAGCGCGTAGTTCTGGAAGACCATCGCGACGTCCCGGTCCTTCGGTGGGAGCCTGTTCACGACGCGCTCGCCGATGCGCACCGAGCCGGCGGTGATGTCCTCGAGCCCCGCCACCATCCGCAGCGCGGTCGTCTTGCCGCACCCAGACGGCCCGACGAAGACCATCAGCTCTGCGTCGTCGACCTGCAGGTCCAGCTCCGAGACGGCGTGCGTCCCGTCCGGGTAGACCTTCGTCAGCCTCTCGAGGGCGATCTCGGCCATGCGGGGAGCGCCGGAGCTTACTAAGATCCCGCGCCACCAGAGAGACGCGGAGGAAGAAAGTGGTAGCGGTAGCCGAGCGTGGCCTGATGAGGCGCGGCGCCGACGTTTTCGAGAGTCGGCGCGTTCTCGCTTCCGCGCTCATCGCGCCCGCGATCATTTTCATTGTCTTGCTCGTCGGGACGCCGTTCGTCCTCGCCATCTATCTCAGCTTCACGGACGCCACCGCCGGGTCGCTCAGCGGGAGCTGGGTCGGTCTCGACAACTTCTCGAGCGCCTGGCACGACCCCATCTTCAGGCACGCGCTGCGCAATACCGCGGTGATGACCCTCATGTCGCAGGCTATCGTGGTCGTCGGGGCGGCCATCCTCGCGAACTACCTTGCGAGACCCTTCAGGGGCCGGTGGTTCCTGCGCTTCCTGATCCTGCTCCCGTGGGCGGCCCCGGTCGCGCTCGGGGCGATCACGTGGCTGTGGATCTTCGACGGGCTCTACAGCGTCGTGAACTGGACACTCGTACATGCGGGGCTGATCGGGCCCGCGTGCGGATTGCTCCACCACTGGCCGTTCCACGTCGCCGAATGCACGTCGCTGAACACGCCGCAGTGGCTCGGCCAGGAGAACCTCGGCATGGCGGCGATCATCACCGTGCAGGCGTGGCGCGTGCTCCCGTTCGCCGTCGTGATCTTCCTCGCCGGCCACGCATCGATCCCGCGGGAGGTCGAGGACGCCGCGAAGGTCGACGGCGCGACCGGTATCAGAAAGCTGATCTACGTCACGCTGCCGCTGCAGTTGCCGATCGCGCTCGTCGCGGTGCTGTTCGGGCTGATCTTCACCGCGACGGACATGGCGGTCGTCTACATCCTCACGAACGGCGGCCCGTTCAACTCGACGCAGGTGATCACGACGTGGGCCTTCCAGACGGGCGTGCAGGGCGGTTCGCTCGGCGAGGGCGCGGCGGTCTCCCTGTTCCTGCTGCCGGTGCTCGCCGTCGTCACGATCGCGATGCTCTTCTTCGCCCGCCGCAGCGAGGTCGCGTAATGTCATTGACGCTGCGCGAGAAGGTCACGACGTACATCGTCGTCGGCTTCTTCGCCGTCCTGATGGCGTTCCCGTTCTACTGGATGCTGACGACGGCGCTGAAGCCGATCGGGGACCTGCTGAACGTCGAGAACCTCCCGTTCTGGTTCCACCCGGGCCCGACGTGGGAGAACTTCCAGAACCTCTTCGACACGAACTACCCCCGCTGGCTCGCGAACACGGCGATCGTCGGCACGGCCGTCGTCGTGATCACTCTCGTGCTCGCGCTTCCCGCGGGCTACGCGCTCGCGCGCCTCTCGGGTCGCGTGGGCGGCACGCTGGGCGTCGCGATCTTCCTGACGTACCTCGTGCCGCCGACGCTGCTCTTCCTGCCGCTCTCACGCGTCATCTCGAAGCTCGGGCTGCAGGACTCGCTCTGGTCGTTGATCGTCGTCTACCCGTCGTTCACGATCCCGTTCGCGACGTGGCTCATGATGGGCTTCTTCAAGACGATCCCGCGCGAGCTCGAGGATGCGGCGATGATCGACGGCTGCTCGCGATTCGCTGCGCTGCGGCGCATCGTCCTGCCGATCTCCGTGCCCGGGATCCTGACCGTCGTCATCTTCACGTTCTCGCTCTGCGTCAACGAGTTCATCTACGCCGTCACGTTCATCTCGAGCTCGGAGCACCGCACGATCTCCGCCGGTGTGCCGACCGATCTCATCCGCGGAGATCTCGTCCAGTGGGGAGCGATCGCGGCGTCGGTGCTCATTCCGAGCATCCCGCTCGCGCTGCTCTACAACGCGTTCCTCGACCGGTTCATCGCCGGCTTCACCGGCGGAGCATTTCGATGAAAGGAGGAGTCCGTGTCTGACGAGCCCGAGGTGAGCGAGCAACCCGAGCAGCCGCTCTCTCGCCGCGACCTGCTGAGGCGCGCCGGAGTCGGCGCAGCGGCGATCGGCGTCGCCGGCTCAGGCGCGTCGAAGGCGTTC
Source organism: Gaiellaceae bacterium (assembly GCA_045806505.1). Lineage (GTDB taxonomy): Bacteria > Actinomycetota > Thermoleophilia > Gaiellales > Gaiellaceae > DASVFB01. Next base: position 15,229 of record JBJMJE010000313.1, on the reverse strand, counting down.
GCGTTCGCAGGGCCGCACAAGCACACCGGCCGCTGGCTGAGTGGCGACCTGAAGATCCTGCAATGGGTGCACTTCGTGCCCGACTACGACGAGTGGTTCGACAAGACGTGGTGCAAGCAGTGGGGCGAGAAGAACGACGTCAACGTCACCGTCGATCACATCGCGAACACGCAGCTCGATGCGCGGGCCGCGTCGGAGGTCGCGGCTCAGAGCGGCCACGACATCTTCCAGTTCCTCGCGCCGCCCGCGATCTACGAGGACCAGGTGATCAACCACAAGGACATCGTGGCGCAGGCGACCAAGAAGGTCGGCAAGATGGGCACGCTCGCCAAGCTGTCGACCTACAACCCGAAGACGCGGAAGTACTTCGCCGTCTCCGACAACTACGTGCCGGACCCCGTCGTGTGGCGGCACGACCTCTGGAGCGACGTGGGGGAGGCGCCGACGACGTGGGAGCACGTGCGCAAGGCGGCGCCGAAGCTGAAGAACGCCGGCCACCCGATCGGCATCGGCATGTCGAACGAGCTCGACTCGAACATGGCGAACATCGCCTTCCTGATGTGCTTCGGCTCGTTCATCCAGAACGAGGAGAGCCACCTCACGATCAAGTCGAAGCAGACGGTCGAGGCGCTCAAGTTCATGGCGTCGATCTACAAGACCGGCGAGACGGACGAGATCTTCGGCTGGAACCCCGCCTCGAACAACAACTTCCTCTACTCGGGCAAGGGCTCGATGATCCTCAACGCGATCTCGGCGACACGAACGCCGGAGGACCAGCACCTGCCGTTCGTGGACAACCTCTGGATCTGGCCCATCCCGGCCGGCCCGCACGGGCGCTTCGGCCTGGAGCACGTGATGGGCTGCTACGTCGTGTGGAAGTTCGCGAAGAACAAGCCCGCGGCCGAGAAATTCCTCGCCGATCTGATCATCAACTACAAGCAGGCGACGATGGCGAGCAAGCTCTACAACTTCCCGAGTTTCCCCGGAGCCTTCCCGTTCAACACGATCAAGACCGCCGCGAAGGCCGACACGCACAAGCCACACGGGAAGTACACGATCCTCAACACGATTGCCGAGAAGTACACGCACAACGTCGGCTATCCCGGCTTCTCGAACGCTGCGATCAACGAGATCTTCACGACGTACCTGATCCCGCAGATGTTCGCCGAGGTGGCACAGGGCAAGATGAGCGCGCAGGACGCCGTCAACGCCGCGAATCGGCAGATGACCGGCATCTATCGGAAGTGGAAGAGGCGCAAGAAGCTCTGAGGAGCTTCTCGCGCGTGCACAGGCCGGACGGGCCTTCGGCGCGTCCGGCCGCCTTCTTTGGGCGTCAGAGGACGACGACTGCTTTGCCGCCGTTCGCCTGGTGAGTCCAGGCTTCTTCGACGTCCTCCAGGGCGAACTTCTTGAAGTCGACCTCGAGCTCGCCCGCCTCCACTCGTCTCAGCAGCTCGGCGTGGGTCGCGTGTAGCTCTTCTTTCGTCCGTGCGAAGTTCGATTGGCCCAGGAGCTCGAGCTCCTTGCCTCGGATCGCTGCGGACTTGAACGTGGCTTCGGGGCCTGCGGATTGGCCGAAGTGGACGATTCGCGCTCCCTGCGCTGCTATCGCGACCGCCGCCTCGACCGGCGCTCCCCAGAGCGCGTCCAGCACGACGGTGGGCCCTTCGCGATGGAACGCGGCGGCGAGGTCGCCGTCGAGGGTCACCGCCGCGTCGGCTCCGAGCGCACGCGCCCGCTCGAGCCGGCCGGGGTCGCGGCCGACGGCGACGACGCGCTCGGCGCCGCGCAGCTTGGCGCCCTGAACCGCCACGCTGCCGGCGGTGCCGGTGGCGCCCAGAACGAGGACGCGGTCGCCCGGGCCGACCCGCGCTCGCTCGAGGGCATCCCATGCGATGATCCCCGCGATGCCGAGGGCGACGGCCGTCGCGTCTTCGACGTCCGCGTCCGCCGGTACGAGGCGGTGGGACGCAACCGTCGCCTGCTCCGCAAGCGTCCCGTCCCGGGCGACGCCCAGTCCATCGCCGAAGACGTAGACGCGGGCGCCGTCGGCCGCACGTGCGACGGCCTCGGAGCCGGGCGTGTACGGCAGCGGCGGATGGCCGCCGTAGAAGCGGCCGGCGGCGACGGCGAGATCCAGCGGGTTGAGCGCGACCGCGAGCACGTGGAGCACGTGGCGGTCACCTGCTTCGGGCGCCGCGACGTCCGCGGGCGCCGGAGCGCTGCCGACCACGGCGATTCGGGCGGCGCGCATCAGAGCGAGGCGGCGAGGGCTTCGTCGAGCGAAGCGTGCACGGCGAAGTGCTTGTCGAGCCCGGAGATCTCGAGCGCGCGCCGCGTCTCGACTCCCGGGGCGACGAGGAGGAAGCCGCGCCGGTTCGCGAGCTTGCTGCGCGACTCGATGAGCACCCCGAGCACTGTCGAGTCCATGAACAAAACCTCGGAAAGGTCGACGACCAGCCGCTCCGGATTGCCCCCCGTCGCCTCGAGGAGCGCCTCGCGCACGACATGCGCGTTGTAGAGGTCGAGCTCGCCCGCCAGCCGCACGAGCACGGCACCGCCGCGTTCCTCGACGCCGACAACCGGCTCGTCGTGCGACCCAGCGCTGTCGCTCACTCAGTCCTCCGTCGCCTCAAACCCGTTCCCCAGACCCTGCGGGGTGATTCAACCAGACACTACGATCCGCCGAGCGATGACGAGCGTCGAGGTCCCGTACTCCATCGCGTGCGTCCTGCCGTCGCTCGTCGTGGTGGATGTGACGAACGAGGTCGCGCACACCGTCTCGACCGCCGACTCCGCGAGCGGAATCGCGTTCGTCGCCGCCGGGGATGACGGCCTCATCCGCGTCAACGAGCGTGAGGACGGCTTCTTCCGCGACGTCGGCGCGCTCCTGGAGCGCCTCGTCCCGTTCGAGGCCGCGAGCCGCGAGCAACTGCTCGGCCTCCTGCTCGGCACGCGTTCCGAAGGGATCCCGTTCGCCGAGAGGCGGCTCTGCCTCGGCCGCTGGCAGCGAATCCTCCTCGTCAGCCTCCGCGAGGGTTTCGTGCCCGAGTGGCACGTGACCCTTCTGGTTTGATCGGCAGCCGCTCGGAGAGGCACACTGCGGGTATGGATCGCGCGCGCGCGCACCGGCGCCTTGCCGGATTCGGCTCGTTCGCGCTGCTCGCACTCGCAGCCGAGCTCGCCGGCCGCAGCCTCACCGTCAGGCTCGACCTGGGGCGCCACGTGCCGACACCGAGCTACAGCGGCGCCAGGTACTACCCGTTCCTGCTCGTCGGCGTCAAGATCGCGATCGCGCTGATGCTCGCCGCGCTGCTGTGGCGGTTCCTCAAGGCGCGAGCGGCGGCGCGCGCCGCACGGCGGCTGCTCGCCCGCGTCGGCGCGCCCGTCGAGGAGGCGCCGCGGATGCGAGTCCAGCTCTCCGTGCGCAGCTGGGCGATCGCGTACGGCCTCACCGCGGGCTTCTATCTCGTCCAGACCGACACCGAGCGGTTCGCGGCCGGACGGTGGCCGCTGATGTCGCCCTGGCTCCATACGTCGGCGCTGTGCGTCTTCGCAGTCCTGTCGGTGCTCGTAGCGTTGCTGTTCGGCGCGGTCTCCCGCTGGCTTTCCGAGTACGAGCGCTACGCCGAGGACGCCGCCGCCGCCGCGCGCTCGCTGCTGCGGACCGTCTCGCAGTTCGCGGGGCCGCACGCGCGCGCGGACTGCGATCCGCCCCGCCGCCTCTTCGGCCTCGCCTTCGAGTCGCGGCCTCCTCCCGCGCCCGCCTAAGCCCCGGGCACGCGCCCGGGTTGTTGGTCGACTCGGGAGGTGAAATGAGTACCCAGACTGCAACACACGTAGAGCCGCGCGCGCGGTCGCTGAATGCGCGCCAGGTGGTCGTGTCCCTGCTCGGGCCGCTGACGGCGCTCGTCGGCGTGGGTTGGGCGATCGTGCAGCCGTGGCGGATCACGCTGCTGCACCCGCACGGGGAGAGCTTCTGGTGGCTCTTCGTCCAGCCGCCGCTCTGGATCCTGGTCGCGGGCCTCGCCTTCCACCTGTTCGTCGCGCGGCCGTTGATCGAGGACCTCGACGCCTGATGCAGCCGCCCGCAGAACACGTGCACTGGATGTTCGCGACGGGCTTCTTGCTGCTGGGCCTGTTTCTGCTCGCGGAGGCGGTCGCCGGCGAGGAGGCCTGGCGCAGGCGCAAGTGGCGCGCATACCTGTGGCCGTCGTTCACGTTCGGGATGGGCGTCTTCATGTGGCCCGTGATGACGTTCTTCACGAACTCGACGATCCACATGGTCGCTCACGGCGCGTGGGCGCAGGTGATGATGTTCGCCGGGGCGGCAGAGCTCGGCCTCGTGCGCGGGAAGCTGCACAACCCGCTGTGGCGGCTCTGTATGCCGCTCGCGTTCGTCGTCTCGGCCGTCGCATTCCTGCTGCACGAGCAGAACCCGTGGTTCTTCCAGCGGTCGTCGTTCCTGCACCACTTCCTCGGCTGGACGCTCCTCGTCGGAGCGGTGTTCCCGCTTGCACGCGCGCTGCGGCCACGCTGGGCGGCGGCCAACGTCGGCTTTGCGCTCGTGTTCGTCGTCGTCGCCGTCGCGCTCTACTCGGACCGGGACCTCGCGCCGGTCTTCGGCCACCTGTCGCCGCTCGCCGGGCAGCCGCACCGATGAGAAAGGCGCTCGTCGCCGTCTCGCTCCTGGCGCTCGCCGCACCGAGCCTCGCCTTCGCGCATGCGAGCGTGCGCGCGACACAGCCGTCCTACCGGGAGCGCGTCGAGCGGGCGCCGCGAACCGTGTGGGTGCGGTTCGACCAGGGCGTGAAGGCGCTGCCGAACTCGATCGTCGTCCAGTCGGCATCGGGGACTGTCGTCTCCGGCTCGACGAAAAACGACGGCGATCCGCACGTGATGTCGACGCGTGTGCGCTCGCTGCCGCGCGGCGCGTACACCGTGCGCTGGCACGCGGTGTCGTCGGACGGCCACGTCGTCTCGGGCGTCTGGACCTTCGGCGTCGGCGTCGCGGCGCCGCCGCCGACGGAGGCGTACGGCGCATCCGGGCCCACGCGCACGGAGCACGTTGTCCGCTGGGCGTACTTCCTCGCGCTCATGCTGCTGATCGGCGGCCTCGGCTTCCGCCTCGTGATCGTCCGCGAGCCGTTGCCGCCGCGCGCGGAGTCGCGCTTCTACAAGTTGACGGGGCTCGGCGTCGTGGCCGTGCTCGAGGTCGGCATCGCCGCGTTCCTTCTGCGCGCGGAGGACGCGCTGCAGCTTCCGTTCGCGCGCCTCCTCTACGGGGATCTTTCGCCGGTCGCGGGCGGGACGCGATTCGGAGCCGCGTTCATCGCGATGACGCTCGGGTTCTCGCTCGTCGCGGCGGCGCTGTTCCTGGCGTGGCTGCTCGAGCGGCGCGCTCTGCTGTGGCTCGCGTTCGCTCTCGCGCTCGGGTTCGCGTCGGGCCTCTCGCTCTCGGGACACTCGGCCGCCGACGCGGGCTCGTCGTGGAGGTCGGAGCTCGCGGACTGGGTGCACCTGTCCGCGGCATGCCTGTGGCTCGGCGGCCTCGTGCAACTCGCGCTCGTCGTGTGGCCGCTCGCGCCGGAGCAGCGGAAGCAGGCGTTCCTGCGCTACGCGCGGCTCGCGCCGGTCCTCATCGCGCTGCTCGTTGCCGCCGGCGTGTACCTGAGCATCCTTCGCCTGCCGCGACTGTCCGACCTGTGGACGCAGGACTACGGGCACGTGCTGCTCGTGAAGCTGTGCCTCGTGTCGCTCGCGCTCGCGTGGGGCGGCGTGCACCACATGTTCGGCCGGCCGCTCGTGCAACGCGGGCACCCGCTTGCAGGCAAGCTCTCGCGCAGCCTGCTCGGCGAGGCCTCCGTCGGGATGGCGGTGCTGCTAGCCGCGGCCGTGCTCGTCGACTCGAAGCCGCCGCCACAGCCCCTGCCGCCGCCTACCGAAGCCGTTACGGTCCACCGATAGCGACGTACGCCATCTCCGGAGGCGCCGGCTTCCTCGGCCTGCACCTCGCGCGCTTCTTCGCCGCGCGCGGCGGCGACGTCCGCACGCTCGACGTCGTACCGATCGACGATCCGGTGGAGCGCGACGTCACGGAGGTGCGCGGAGACATGCGCGACGCCGCCCGCGCCCGCGAGCTGTGCGACGGCGCCGACGTCTTGATCCACGCTGCCGCGGCGCTGCCGATCCGCAGCTCGCGTCGCGAGATCATGTCCGTGAACGTCGACGGCACGAAGGCGCTGCTTGCCGCTGCACGCGACGCACGTCTGCGACGCGTCGTCTACATCTCGTCGACCGCCGTCTACGGCGTGCCGAAGGTGCATCCGCTGCACGAGCACGCGCCGCTCGTCGGCGTCGGGCCGTACGGGGAGTCGAAGATCGCGTGCGAGCGGCTGGTCGAGGCATCGGCGCTCGAATGGGTCGTGATCCGGCCGAAGACCTTTCTCGGCCCCGAGCGCCTCGGCGTCTTCGAGATCCTCTTCGACTGGATCCACGACGGCCGCCGCATCTACGTCCTCGGCGACGGGAAGAACCGCTACCAGCTCCTCGCGGTCGACGACCTCGTCGACGCCGTCGCGCGGGCGTGCGAGGCCGACGTCGCCGGAGAGGTCTTCAACGCCGGCGCCACGGAATTCGGCACCGTGCGCAGCGACCTCGAGGCGCTGATCGCGCACGCGCGAACGGCGGCGCGCCTGCGCCCCGTTCCGGCGCGCCCCGCCGAGCTCGCGCTGCGCACGCTCGAGCTCGCGCGGCTGTCGCCGCTCGGCGAGTGGCATTACAAGACGGCGTCGCGCGACTCGTTCGTGGACGTGTCGAAGGCGGAGCGGCTGCTCGGTTGGCGCCCCGCGAAATCGAACGTCGACACGCTGGTCGAGAACTACGAGTGGTACGCAGCGAACCGTGCGCGCATGAAGGGCGCCGGCGTCACGCATCGCGTTCCGTGGAACCAGCAGGCTCTCGGCTGGCTGAAGAAGGTGTCCTGACGATGCTCGTCCTGACGCGCGAAGACGTCGAGGCGCTGCTCGACCTCGACGCGCTCCTCGATGCGCTCGCGGACGCGTTCGTCGATCTCAGCGAAGGGCGCGCGTCGATGCCGCAGCGCGTCGCTGCTCTCTCGGGACACGGTCTGCTCGGCGTGATGCCCGCGTATCTCCCGTCCGCGAACATCCTCGAGACGAAGCTCGTCACGTTGTTCGAGGGGAACGCAGGCACCGAGCTTCCGACGCACCAGGCCGCGATTGCCGTCTTCGATCCCGAGCGCGGGTCGATGACCGCGCTGATGGACGGGACATACATCACGGCCACGCGGACGGCGGCGGGATCGGCGCTCTCGGCACGGCTGCTCGCGCGCGAGGACGCACGCGTGCTCGCCGTCTGCGGGACGGGCGTACAGGCCGCGACACACGCGCGGGCCGTGTCACGAGTCCGCGGGTTCGAGGAGATCCGGATCGCCGGCCGCGACCGAGCGAAAGCAGAGGCGCTCGCGACGGAGGTCGGCGGCGTCGCCGTCGAGTCCTTCGAGGAGGCGGTGCGGGGGGCGGATGTCGTCAGTGCGACGACTCATGCAGCCGATCCCGTCGTGCGGCACGAATGGCTCGCACCGGGAACGCATGTGACGTCCGTCGGGATCAATCCCGAGGGCGCGGAGCTGGAGCACGCGCTGGTCGCGGACGCCGCTGTCTTCGTCGAGTCGCGCGACGCGGTGCTCGCGCCGTTCCCCGCCGGCGCCAACGACCTCCGCGGGATCGACCGCGAGCGACTGACCGAGCTCGGCGAGGTGCTGGCCGAGAAGCGCCCGGGCCGGACGAACGCGGAGCAGATCACTGTCTACAAGTCCGTCGGCGTCGGCGTCATGGACGCGGCGGCCGCGGCGCTCGTGCTGCGCGCAGCCGCAGACCGCGGGGCCGGGCGAGAGATCGACCTGTGAAGTTCCAGGACTCGATCGAGATCGCGAAGCCGCAGGAGGTCGTCTACGCGATCGTGCGCGATCTCGAGCACGCGCCCGAGTGGCAGCCGTCCCTCGAGTCGGTCGACGTGCAGGCGGGGACCGAGGTCCGCCGCGTCGGCGGCAAGCGCCAGACGCTCAAGTTCTTCGTCCTCGAGGACGATCCGCCTCGGCGACTCGCGCTGTCGTCGGAAGGCGGGCCGGCGAAGGCGCGGGCGACCTTCGACCTCGAGCGTGCCGGTGACGGAACGGCCGTGAAGTTCTCGCTCGACGTCGAGCTGCGCGGCGCCGCGCGCTTCGCCGGTCCGATCGTGAAGTCGACGGCGCACAACGAGGTGCGGACGACGCTCGAGAAGCTGAAGGAGTTCGCCGAGCGATGAGTTCGCGATGACCGACCTGCTCGACTACCGCGACCGCTTCCCGATCCTCGAGCACACGACGTACCTGATCAACCACTCGCTCGGCGCGATGCCGGCGGCCGTCGAGGACCGCGTGGCCGAGTACGCGCGGACGTGGGCGGAGCGCGGCATCCGCGCGTGGGGCGAGGGCTGGTGGACCACGCCGCTCACCGTCGGCGACCAGATCGGGCGCATCGTCGGCGCGACGCCCGGCACGGTCTGCATGCATCAGAACGTGTCGATCGCCGAGGCCGTCGTGCTGTCCTGCTTCCAGCAGCCCGGCGAGCGGAGCCGCATCGTGTACGAGCGCGAGAACTTCCCGAGCGTGCGCTACGTCTACCAGGCGCGCGACGATCTCGACGTCGTGGCGACGGATGACGTCGTGGCGGCGATCGACGAGCGAACGCTGCTGGTGCCGGTGCAGCACGTGCTGTTCAAGTCGGCGGAGGTCCAGGACGTGGCGACGATCGTCCAGGCCGCGCATGCTGCGGGCGCGTACGTCGTGCTCGACGCGTACCAGTCCGCGGGCTGCGTGCCGCTCGACGTCACTGCGCTCGACGTCGACTTCGCCGTCGGCGGCTCCGTGAAATGGCTGTGCGGCGGTCCGGGCGCGGGGTGGCTCTACGTGCGCCCGGACTTGATCGAGCGGCTCGAGCCGGCGGTGACGGGCTGGCAGGCGCACGCAAGGCCGTTCGCGTTCGAGCCCGAGCTCGAGTACGCGGATGGGATCGCGCGCTTCCTGACGGGAACGCCCAACGTGCCTGCGCTCTACGCGTGCACGCCGGGCTACGACCTGATCGAGGAGATCGGCGTCGAGCGGATCCGCGCGAACTCGCTGGGGCAGACGCAGCTCCTGATCGACGGCGCCGATGCGCGCGGCTTCGGCGTCCGCTCGCCGCGCGAGCCGGAACGTCGTGGCGGCACCGTCACCGTCCACGTGCCGGACTTCGAGGCGGTGCACAAGGAGCTGGCAGAGCGGCAGATCCTCTGCGACTTCCGTCCCGACGCCGGCATCCGCCTCGGCCCGCACTACTTCAACACGGACGAGGAGCTCGAGTTCGCGCTCGATCAGATCGCGGACATCCTCGCGACCGGCGCGCACGAGCGCTGGCTCGGAGCGACAGCGCGGTTCTAGGCATGTCCGGGGTCAGACCCCGGCCATGGCCGAAGCAGACGCTGTGGAGAGTTCCGCGGCTCGTCGACAGCGGAGCTGTTCGTCTTGCGGCGAATCCGTGCACCGATTGTCACGCTCTCGGCACACCTTCCGCGTCCACCACGGCCATGTCTGGGGTCAGACCCCGGCCATGGCCAGAGTGGACGCGTGCGCAACTCCGCACGAGCTGAAGCACCGCACGATCCGCGCGGCTACGAGACCGACGCGCCCGGGCCGACGCCGCCCGACGCCGCCCGAGGCGACGCCAGCACCGCTTCGCAGCGGCGGACGTAGGGAGTCGCACGCACGGAGCGAAAGTACGCGAGCGCGCGTTCCGCCTGTGCGGCGTCCGCCGAAGCCTCGGCGGCGAGTACGCGTGCCCACGCCTCGGTCGCGCGCGCGCCGATCGTCTCGTATGCGTCCGCCGCTTCCGCGTAGGCTCCGCGCCCGACCAGGACGCCCGCGTCGAGCCACGGCGACGGCCGGGATTCGGCGGCCGCAGCGACGTACTCGTCCCCGCGGCCCAGCTCTGCGAGGAGGAGCGGGAGCTCGCGCAGCCACTGGGCGCCGAAGTCGTCGCGATGGTCGCGAAGCAGCTCGTCCACCAGCTCGTCGCCCTCGGCCGGGCGCCCCACCGCGTACAGAGCGCGCGCGGCGTCCGCGAGCGCCGGGCCAAGCTGCTCGCCCCCGACATCGCGCGCATGCGCGAGCAGCAACGTCGCCTCGGCCTCTGCCGCTGCGAGCTCCCCGCGGGCCGTGAACACGACGGTCCGCACGTCGCGCGTCGGGCCCGCGAGGTAGTCCTTTTCGCTACCGAGCCCGTCGATGAAGGCGTTCGCCCGTTCGAGCGCTGCGTCCCAGTCCCCGCGGAGCTCGTGATCGAGCATGTCTTCCACGTCGAGCCACGAGAGGCCGGCGGTCGACCCGAAGCGCTCGTTCATCCGGCGCGCCTGCGCCAGTGACTCCGTCGCGCCGGCGAGGTCTCCGAGTCGCCACTGACTGTTCGCGAGGTTGTTGAGCGACGTGTGGATCGTGTCCGGCGAATTCGACGCCTCGGCGTACTCGACCGAGCGGCGCAGCACCTCGAGGCCCTTCGCATCGCCGTTGCTGGCGTGCGCCAGGCCCACGGTGTTGAGCACGTGCGCGAGCAGCTCGTCGTGCCCGAGTTGCTCCGCAAGCGGCAGCGCGTGCTCGCCGAGCTCGAGCGCGCGAGCCGGCACACCGGTGATGACGGCATTTCGCGCTTGCTGTGCAAGCACGCGGACCTTCGCATACGACGGCGGCAACTCCTCGACGAGCGCTGCCGCGTGATCCAGATGCTGGTCGGACGACGTCCTGTTGCCGCGGAGCCAGTACATGCGGGCGAGGAGGACGTCGGCGAGGGCCGCAAACTCGACGTCACCCTGCGTTAGAAATCCATCTCGCGCCGACAGCCCGACATCGAACCGATCCTCTCCGAGCGCCTGGTACGCCTCGGTGAGGCGGTACTCGAGCAGCGGGCGAGCGGGGTCGTCATCTTCCGTCAACTCGAGCGCCGCCTCGGCGAGATCGACGATCGCCGCAATCGCGTAAAGCCTGCTCGCACGCTCGGTCGCCTCGAGCAGCGCCTGCCGCGCCGGCGCCCGCAGCGGTGACTCGTCGACGCCCGCGGCGCGCGCGATCTCCAGAGCCTGCCGATAGTGGTGCGCGAGCATCTCCGCCCGATCCTCTGAACGCTCGTGCGACAGCGCCTCGATCCACTCCGCCGCGAGCCGGTGCTTGTCGACGCGCTGGCCGCGCGGGATCTGCCCGTATGCGACGTCGCGAACGAGCGCGTGGAGGAACGCGTACTGCGTCTCACCGGCGACCGCCGACTGCCGCTCGCGCCTGATGAACTCCTTCCGCTCGAGCGCGTGCAGCGGCTCCTCGAGCGCGAACGGCGAGCGGTCCCCCATCGCCGCGACGGCGCCGGGCCAGAAGACCTTGCCGATGACGGCCGCGTCCTGCACGAGCTCCTTCTCCTCGCGCGACAGCGCGTCGAGCCGCGCCGCGATCATCCCGTGCACCGTCTCCGGCAGCGGCAGGTCGCCGTCGCGCTCGAGCCGCCACGTGCCGTCGCGCCGGACGAGGAAGCCGCGGTCCTGGAGCATTCGCACGTACTCCTCGGCGTACAGCGGGTTGCCTTCGGCCCGCGACAGCACCTGCGACTGGATCTCCGCCGGCAGCAGCGTCTGCTCGAGCAGCTCGCCGAGCAGCCGTGCCGTCTCGTCGCGCGAGAGCGGCGCGAGCGAGAGCGTCGTCGCGTTCCGCTTGCCGCCTCCCCAGCCGGGCCGCCGGTCGAGCAGTTCCGGCCGCGCCGTCGCAAGGATCAGCATCGGGACGCCCCCGGCCCACTCCGCGAGGTAGTCGACGAAGTCGAGCAGCCCGTCGTCGGCCCAGTGGAGGTCTTCGAAGACGAGCACGAGCGGACGGTGCTCGGCGAGCGCCTCGAGCAGCCGCCTCCAGGCCGAGTGCACCTCCGAGCGCCGGTCGCCGCCGGCGCCGTCGGCGGCGTCGAGGCCGACGAGCGGGCGCACGTGCCCTCCGATCCATCCGCGCTCGGCCGCGTCGGCGACGAACTCGTCGAGGAGCGACGTGAGCTTCGCCTCGGCGGCATCGGCCTCGTCCGTCTCGAGAACTCCCGCCTGCGCCTTGACGATCTCGCCGAGCGCCCAGTAGCTCAGGCCTTCGCCGTACGGAAGGGATCGGCCTTGCCGCCACCAGATCAGCTCCGGATCGCGGTCAACGACCTGGAACACCTCCGCGACGAGCCTGCTCTTGCCGATGCCGGGGACGCCGACGAGCGTGACGAGCTGCGGTGCGAGCTCTCGCCGCGAGCGCTCCAGCGCGTCGACGAGGGCGCCGAGCTCGCGCTCACGGCCGACGAGCGACGTGCTCGCACTGTCCGGAACGTCGTCGCCGAAGCGCGACCGCGCCGCCACGGCCTCCCAGACCGAGACCGGCTCGGCCTTCCCCTTGGCCTGAATGGGCTCGGCCGCGCGGTACTCGATCACGCCGCGCGTCGCGCGATAGGTGGCGTCGCCGACGAGGATGCCGTTCACGGGCGCGGCCGACTGCATCCGCGAGGCCGTGTTCACGACGTCGCCGGAGACCATGCCCTCGCCCTCCGCCGCCCGTCCTCCGAGCGCGACGAGCGCCTCGCCCGTGTTGACGGCGGTGCGGAGGTCGAGGTCGTCGACGGCGTCGCGGATCGCGAGCGCCGCGCGCACCGCCCGCTCCGGGTCGTCCTCGTGCGCAGCCGGGGCGCCGAACACGGCCATGACCGCGTCGCCGATGAACTTCTCGACGGTGCCGCCGTGCCGCTCGATCTCGTTGCGCAGGCGCGCGTAGTACGGCGAGAGCGTCGCGCGGACGTCCTCCGGATCGAGTTGCTCCGACCGTCGGGTGAAGCCGACGAGATCCGTGAAGAGGACGGTGACGACCTTGCGCTCCTCGCGCGCGGGCTCGGCAGCCAGGGCGGCGCCGCAACGGCCGCAGAAGCGGAAGCCCTCCGGGTTCTCCTGTCCGCACTTGCCGCAGATCACCATGGCCATACCGTACGGCGGCCCGGCCCTTCCGTCGAGGTGAGCTACGCGGCCTGGAGCCGGACGGGGCGCGGCGCCGCGGAGTCGAGCGTGGGCAGCAGCTCCGGGCGGATCGGCGCGCCGGTGTCGCGGCAGTCGTGGCAGCGAAGCGACGCGAACCGCTCCAGCGCGGCAGCGAGGGCCTCGCCGCAGGCGAGGCAGATGCTCGTGTTCCCCTGCTCGCTCGTGACCCCGCGCACAATGCTCTCCCGGTCGGACGGAAAATTTCTAATGCAATTCGCAGCCGAGTCCGATAAAAAACCTCGAGGATGAGGTTTAACGCTCTGGTAGTCGTCGTTTGCAGCGTCTTTTTCTCACTCGCGGCCGTCCTGCCCGCCGGCGCGGCGGAGATCGTCACCCGAAACGCGAAGCGCCTCACCCTCGAGACCGACAACCACGGCCGCGCGATGGTGAGCTACTACCAGCGCGGCCGCATGTGGCACGTCTTCGTCTCCGGCGCCGTCAACGCACGCCCGCCGAGCGGGGCGCTGCCCCAGGTGCGCTTCAAGAAGGACTACTCGGGTGGCCGCGGGAAGTGGAAGCACTTCAAGAACACGTGCCGGGCGTACGACGGGCCGAAGCTGGCGTGGTACCTCGCCGGCTGCAAGGCGAGCGACGGCTCGTACTGGGCGCTGCAGATGTGGCAGCGGATGCTGCCGAACGTCGGCTACGTGCCGTGGACGCACGGGCAGAAGGTGTGGGAGGTACACGTCTCCCACTGGACGGGCGAGACGGCGCAACTCGACGCGTATGCGGACTGGGTCTACGCCGGCCGCTTCCACGAGGTCTTCGGCCGCGCCACGTATCGCGGGCAGCCGATCTACGGCTACAGGACGACGAGGTCCGGCAATCCGCTGGACACGTACGGACGCCTGATCTTCGTGGACACGTTCAACTCGGCGTACGGCCAGGGCTGGCGCCGCGAGAACTCCTTCGTCGCCCACAAGCCGAGCGGGATGTTCTGTTACGGCTTCTACCCCTACTCGTCGTACGGCAGCTATCCGCCGCAGCGTTCGGTCAAGCTCACCGGCAACGGCACGCGCTACCGGCTCACGCTCTACGGCCCGGGCGTCACGCCCGACGTGGCGACGTACGTCAACGGCCTGCCGGACTACGACAGGGAGAACCCGTCCCTGTTCGACTGGGAGAGCGAGATGACGTCGAAGGTAAAAGACATGGCCGCCGAGTCGGGCGACCGTCTCTGCGGGCACCACTAGTCCCTCGACTCAGATGGTGAGCTCCAGGCCGTCGTAGGCGTACTCGACGTCGCCGTCGCTCGGGAGCTCCGACGGGCGATGCGTCACGAGCAGGCGTTTCGCGTTCGAGGCCTCGTAAGCCGTCAGCGTCTCGGCGAGGTCGAGGTGGCCGCGAGGCTCGCCGTCGAGCTCGCCACGGAGCAGCGTCGCCTCGCAGACGAACAGGTCGGCGTCGCGCGCCGCCTCCGCGAGCGCTTCGCTGGGGCCCGAGTCCCCGGAGTACGTCATCGTGCGCTCGCCGACCACGCGCAGCGCGTAGGCGTCGAGGCGGTAGTGCGGCACGCGCGTCGCGATGACCGTGTGAGCCGCCGCGACGAACGGCACGCCCGGTGAGTATTCGTGCACGCCGAACACGCGCTCGAACATGTCGGGGAAGCCGAGCCGCGAGCCGAACTGCTCGAGCATCTCGATCCCGCCCGGCGGCACCCACACCGCGGCGCGCTGCGGCGCGTCGCCGCGGCCCTGCAGGTACATCGAGCCCCCGACCCCCGGGACGAGGTCGCCCCAGTGGTCGAGATGGAAGTGCGTGATCACGATCGCGTCGACGCGCGGCCACGGGTCCCGTTCCCGCAGCCGCGCGAGCACGCCGGGCCCGCAGTCGAGCAGCAGGTTGCCCGATCCGTTTACGAGATACCCCGACTGCGCGCCGCCCGGGTTGGGCCACGCGGGCGAGCAGCCCACGACGGTTAGCTTCACGCGCCTATCTTCTCATCCCCAATCCTTTATGCTCCGCGCCATGGCAGAAGCACCTGTGGAACTGGTGAAACAAGTCCCGCTCTTCTCCGACCTCGACAACCGCGAGCTGAAGCAGGTCGCCCAGTCGATGAAGGAGCGCACGTTCAGCGCGGGCCAGGTCGTGACGGAGGAAGGAA
>JBJMJE010000312.1:0-10582 GCA_045806505.1 Gaiellaceae bacterium | reverse complement strand
CAACGGTACCTGCATCACCCTGCCAGGCGATGCCGGGTAATCAATTTTTCTGCAATTTGCGGGCGGATTGCTCCGCTCACGCCCGCTCAACGCGGCTGCGGCACGATCCGGATGTAGGGTCGCGGCGCCTGCCAGTCCCCGAAGATCTCCTTCGCCTCGTCGTTCGAGACGGTGCCGGCGATGATCACGTCGTCGCCCTGCTGCCAGTTCACGGGCGTCGACACCTTGTGCTTCGCCGTGAGCTGCAGCGAGTCGATCACGCGCAGAACCTCGTCGAAGTTGCGCCCGGTCGTCATCGGGTAGACGAGGATCAGCTTGACCTTCTTGTCCGGGCCGATGACGAAGACGTTCCGGACCGTTTGGTTGTCCGCAGCGGTGCGGTCGGCGGGATCGCCCGAGACGTCTGCGCCCAGCATCCCGTACGCCTTCGAGATGAGGAAGTCGGGGTCGGCGATGATCGGGTAGTCCGGACGCGCCCCCTGCGTCTCCTCGATGTCCTCGAGCCAGCCGCTGTGCTTGTCGAGCGGGTCGACGGAGAGGCCGATGATCTTGACGTTGCGCTTCTCGAACTCGGGCCCGATCTTCGCCATGTAGCCGAGCTCCGTCGTGCAGACGGGCGTGAAGTCCTTCGGATGCGAAAAGAGCACCGCCCAGGAGCTGCCGATCCAGTCGTGGAAGCCGATCGGCCCCTCGGTCGTCTCGGCGTGGAAGTCCGGTGCCGTGTCGCCAAGCCTAATGCTCATCCATGTCTCCTCTCGCTCGTGATACGACGAGATTACGCGTCGAGGCACAGGCTGCGAAAGCCCGCGCCCTCACGCCGCGGCGTCGAGTACGTGGCTCAGGCGCTGCTGGACGGCGCGGTAGTCGCTCTTCTGGTCGCGCAGGCCGGCGGGTCGCGCGCCTCCCGCCTTCAGGCGGTAGAGCTCGCGGCGACGCTCGTCGAGCTGGCCGAGGAGCGACTCGACCTCGAATTGCTGGTTGCGGCGGGCGGACTGGAGATCGACGAGAGTCGTCATGCGGCCTCCTTCAACAGGGTCGGTTCGGGTACGGAGAGCTGCGCTGTGGGCGCAGGTGCCTTCGGGCGGACGAGGGTGAGTGCCACGACGGCGCCGACAACGAGCAAGCCGAGGAGCGTGTAGAGCGCCGTTTGAAAACCATGGTCGAGCGCCTGGGCGCTGCCGGCCGGGGCGCCGGAGAAGTTCTCCGTGGACGTGGCCGCGATCGCGCTCACGGCGGCGATGCCGATCGCGCCGCCGATCTGGCGGCTCGTGTTCACGAGGCCCGACGCAACGCCGGCGTCCGAGCGGTCGACACCGGCAAGGCTCGCGATCGTGACGGGTACGAACGACAGTCCCATGCCGGCTCCGCCGAGCACGAACGCAGGGAAGAGATCCCAGAAGTACTGCCCGTCGACGGGCAGGCGCGTCAGCCACGCGACCGAGGCAGCCGAGACGAGCAGCCCCGCGGTCAGCGTGGCGCGTACGCCGATCCTTCCCACGACGAGCTGAGCGACGTTCGACACGACGACGACCGTCAGCGCGAACGCCGCGAAGGCGACGCCGCTTTCCACGGCGCTGTAGTGCAGGACGTCCTGGAGGTAGAGCGTCAACACGAAGAACTGCGAGAACGCGACGCCGCCGACGATCGCCATCGCGAGGTTCGCGCCCGCGACCGTCGGAAGACGGAAGATGCGCAGCGGCAGAAGCGGCCACGGCGAGCGGTGCTCGACAACGAGGAACGAGGCGATCAACGCGGCGGCGCCGGCGAGGAGCGCAAGCGTGGCGGGGGAGCCCCAGCCGTCGCTCGTGGCGCGGGTCAGCGCGTAGACCAGGAGCATCAGCCCGCTCGTGACGGTGGCCGCGCCCGCGAAGTCGAAGTGGCGGTGACCGAGGTCAGGCCGGCTCTCGCGCAGCAGGAACGGCGCGAGCACTGCCGCGGCGACGCCGACGGGAACGTTGATGAAGAAGATCCACGACCAGCTCAGGTAGCTGGTCAATACGCCGCCGAGCAGCACACCGGCGGCAGCGCCGCTCCCCGAGGCCGCGCCGTAGATGCCGAGCGCCAGGTTCCGGTCGCGTCCTTCGGCGAAGGAGGTCATGAGCAGCGAGAGCGCAGCCGGCGCGAGCAGCGCGCCACCGAGTCCCTGAACGGCGCGGAACGCGATCAGGGAGCTCTCCGACCAGGCGATCCCGCAGAGCAGCGAGCTCAGCGCGAAGAGGATCAGGCCGCCCATGAACAGGCGGCGCCGGCCGAAGAGATCCGCCAGCCGGCCGCCGAGGAGCAGCGCGCCGCCGAAGAAGATCGCGTACGCGGAGATGACCCACTGCAGGCTCGTCTGCGAGAAACCGAGATCGGTCTTGATCGACGGGAGCGCAACGTTGACGATCGCCACGTCGAGGATGACCATGAACTGAGCCGTGACGATCAGCCCCAGTGCGCTCCACCGCCTAGTACTATTCGTAGCGCTTTCCACCAATTGACCTCCAAGATCGTTGATGTGGACAACGATAGCAAAGACCAACCGTAGGCGCGCTACACTACTTCCATGACAACAACGGAGACGAAGACCGAGACGGCGCCGCGCTTCACCGATCGGTTTCCGGCGGAGCTCGTCTCGTCGACGATCTTCCTGCTCAAGCGGCTCGGGATGTCGGCGAAGGAGCAGAGCCTGGGCGCATTCGACGACGCCGGCCTCCACCCGTACCACCACGCGATCCTCGCCGTCCTCGACGAGGGCTCGCGCGAGACGCAAGGAGCGATCGCCGACGCGCTCGGGTACGACAAGGGCCAGCTGGTCGGCCTGCTCGACGAGCTCGAGGACGCCGGCCTCGTCAGCAGGCAGCGCGACCAGGCAGACCGTCGTCGCCAGATCGTCCAGATGACGCCGGCGGGTCGGAAGATGCTCGACAAGCTGCGCAAGCTCTCCGCGCGCGTCGAGGATGATTTCCTCACAGCGCTGAGCGACGACGAGCGCGAGCAGTTCCACGCACTTCTGCTCAAGCTCGCCGAGCACCACCTGCCGCACTGCCGGCTGCCGGCGCGCACGACGAGTTAGGCACCTGTGCGGCTGCTGGGTCTGATGTTCCTCGCTGCCGCGATTCTTGCCACGACGGCGAGCGGGTCGACCGTCGACGCGCAGCTGCTCGTGCTGCAGACGTCAGACGTGCCGGGTTTCAGCGTCGACAGACACGGGAGCCGGTACTGGCCGAACGCTGCCGTGGTGCGCAGCGCTCCTCGGTCACGCAAGCTCCTCGCGAGCTCGGGACGCATCTCCGGCTACACCGCGACGTACGAGAACGGCGCTCCGGCGATCGTGTCGGCGGCTCACCTCTTCCGCAAGAGCGGCGGCGCCCACGTGTTCTACTCCGCAGAGGAGGGCGAGCAGCGCGCTCTCAATGCCGAGCGGATCAAGCGTGGCGGCCGGGCGTACCGGCACGAGCCCGTCGTTCTCGGTGGCGAGGCGTTGTTGTACCGGTCGACGCAGACGCCGAAGGTCGTGCTCGTGCTGTGGCGCAGCGGCCGCGTTGTCGGCGTCGTCACCACGTGGGGTCTCGGGCGGGATCGGACGATCGCGCTCGCGCAGGTGCAGCAGCGTCGCATCGCGAAGACGCTCGGCTGACGCAGTACAACTGCGGTGATGTCATGGCTCAGCGAGTCGGAGCCGCGCGTCGGCCTCGGCTGCATGCGGCTTTCCACTGACGAGGACCGCGACGAGGAGCGCGCGCTCGCAACGATCGGCGCCGCCGTTGATGCGGGCGTGACGGTCTTCGACACAGCGCGTGCGTACCGAGACAACGAGCGGTTGCTGGCGCGGGCGCTTCGAGGCGTGGAAGGCGCGCGCCTCGTCACGAAGGGAGGAATGTCCCGCGCGGACGGCGGCTGGGTTCCCGACGGCCGCGCGAAGGCGATCCGCTCCGACTGCGAAGCGAGCCTCGAGGCGCTCGACGGGCTGCCGATCGACCTCTACCTGCTGCACGCCCTCGACCCGCGGACGCCGTGGCGGACGTCCATTCGCGCCCTCGCGCGGCTCGTCGACGAGAGGCTCGTGCGGCACGTCGGCGTCGCGAACGTCAACCTCCGGCTGCTCGAGGAGGCGCTCGAGCTGGCGCCCATCACGGCAGTGCAGGTGCCGCTGGGCCCGTTCGACATCGCGGCGCTGAGAGGCGGCGTCGTCGAGCGGTGCGCCGGGCGCGGCATCGCCGTGATGGCGCACTCTCCGCTCGGCGGGCCCCGCCGCGCGGGGCGCCTTGCACGGCATGACGCGCTGATGCGCGTAGCGGACGCCCACGGCGCGACGCCTGCGCAGGTGGCGCTCGCGTGGCTGCTCTCGCTCTCGCCGGAGATCGTTCCGATCCCGGGCGCGCGGCGGCCCGAGACGGCATTGTCGGCAGCCGGGGCCGCACGTCTCACCTTGACCGTCGACGAGCGTGCTCTGCTCGCGCGCGAGCTGGGCGAGGCGCGGCCTGAGCGGGCGCGGCGTCGCGACGCAGAGGTCGTGCTCGTCATGGGCGTCCCCGGAGCGGGCAAGAGCCGCGTCGCCGGGGGCTACGTCGCACGCGGCTACCGGCGTCTGAACCGCGACGAGCGCGGCGGCTCGCTGCGTGAGCTCGCGGCCGCGCTCGACGAGTTGCTGGCGGCAGGCGCCCGGCGGATCGTCCTCGACAACACGTACCTCACGCGCGCATCACGGAGCTACGCCGTCGATGCGGCGAGCCGGTCCGGGGCGTCGGCGCGCTGCGTGTGGATCGAAACGCCGCTCGCGCAGGCACAGGTGAACCTCGTCGAGCGCCTGTTGGAGCAGTTCGGCTCGCTGCCGTCGCCCGAGGAGCTGCGTGTCCTCGCGCGCACGAAGCAGGGAACCCTCGCGCCGACGTCGCAGATGCGAGCGCTCCGCGAGCTGGAGCCTCCATCCGCCGACGAGGGATTCGCCGCCGTCGAGCACGTGCCGTTCGCGCGCGAGCCGTGGCACGGCCGCGCGCACGGAGGCGTCTTCGTCGCCGCGGCGGCGATGAGGCAGCCCGGTTGGCAGAACGCCGTCGCGCACGGAGACCCCGCCGCGCCGCATCTCGTCTTCGACTGGAGCCCTGGCGGCGACGCCCAGGACATCGCGCCGCTCGCTGCCGCGTTGGCGGCCGAGGTGTCGGGCCCCGTCGCGAGCGCGCTCTGCCCGCATCCGGCAGGGCCGCCGACGTGCTGGTGCCGTCCGCCGCTTCCCGGACTACCGCTCGCCTTCGCTCGCGAGCACTCCGTCGATCCATCGCGGTCGGTCCTCCTCGGCGCGAGCGCGGCGCACCGGACGCTCGCGACGACGCTCGACGCGCGCTACGTGGAAATGGGGTCACGACCCGATAGCGGCTGAGCCCAGCGGCTCGTACCTTGAGCGCAATGGGCGGAACGATCATCTGCGACGTCACGGAGGCAGCGGCCGGCCGCAGCGCGGCCGAGTTCGCGGGGGCGCTCGCCGCGCGCCTCGACCTCCGGCTCGTCCTGGTCTATGTCCTGAATGCGGTGCCGGAGGGCGCCGACGAGAGTGTGACTGCGAGGCAGGAGAGGACCGGGGCCGAGCAGACACTCGACGAGATAGCCCGTGAGATCGGCCACGACGCCGAGCTTCGGCTTGTCGTGGGCGAGCATGCGGAAGCGGTCGCCAGAGTGGCCGCCGAGGAGGGGGCTGATCTCGTCGTGGTGGGCGGGCGTCCCGCGGGTTTAGGCAGGCGTAACCTGCGCTGGACGCTCGCCCGCCAACTGGAGGCGGCGACACCCGTGCCCGTGCTGGTCGCGCCGCCCTCCACGCGGAAGCGCAGTGACCGCCGGCTCGCGGTCGCCGAAGCCAATACGCGGTAGAACAGCACCTGACGGTGCGCTTCTCACAGCTTCCGCTGTTGTGGCGGGTCTTCGCGATCAACGCGACGCTGCTCGTGATCGCGACGCTCGTCGTCCTCCTCGCGCGCGATCGGATCCACACCTCGCTCGCGTTCGTCGAGGGCGTGGACGTTGCCGTCGGTCTTGCCGTCATGCTCGCGGCCAACCTCTTCCTGCTGCGACAGACGCTGCGGCCGGTCGACCGGCTCGTCGAAAGGATGCGCACCGTCGACCTGCTGCGGCCCGGGCAGCGACTGGTCGAGGAAGGCGGGCCCGAAGTCGGCCACCTCGTGCGCGTCTTCAACCAGATGCTCGACCGGCTGGAATCGGAGCGGCGGGAGAGCGGCGCGCGCGCGTTGCGGGCGCAGGAGTCCGAGCGAGCGAGGATCGCGGGTGGGCTGCACGACGAGGTCGGCCAGGTGCTCACCGGTGTCTTGCTTCAGCTCGAGAGCGAAGGCCGTAGCGAGGAGACGAAGGCGGCCGTGCGTCAGGCGCTCGAGGAGGTGCGGCGGATCGCGCGCGAGTTGCGCCCGGAGATGCTCGAGCACCTCGGGCTCGTGAGTGCGCTGATCGAGCTGTCGCGCAAGTTCGCCGATCAAACCGGCCTGCGAATCGACCGTGATTTCTCCGGCGACCTGCCGGCGCTGTCGGACGAGGCCGAGCTCGCGGTCTATCGCGTCGCGCAGGAGAGCCTCACGAACATCGCGCGCCACGCGCACGCGTCGCGCGTCGGCATCGCGCTCGAGCCGGGGCCTGGCAGCGTCGTGCTCCGCGTCGTGGACGACGGCCGCGGGATGGACGAGGCGGCGGCGCTCAACGGGCACGGCGGCCTCCGTGGAATGCGCGAGCGCGCGGTGCTCGTCGGCGGTGCGCTCGCCGTGAAGCGCGCGCATGACGGCGGCGTCGAGGTCAGGCTCGAGGTGCCGGCGGAGACGCGCTGATGCCGATTCCGCTCGTGACCCGCATCCTCGTCGCCGACGACCATCCCGTCGTGCGCTCGGGCCTGAAGAAGGTGCTGGACGCGCAGGCCGACCTCGAGGTCGTCGCCGAGGCCGAGGACGGCGCCGAGGCCGTGAAGAAGGCTTTGGCCGACGACGTCGACCTCGCGATCCTCGACGTGTCGATGCCGAAGCAGACCGGCATCCAGGCGGCGGAGGAGCTGCACAAACGCAGGCCGGAGGTGAAGGTGCTGATGCTGTCGATGTACGACAGCGAGCAGTTCCTGTTCGAGTCGCTGAAGGCCGGCGCGTCCGGCTACGTGCTGAAGTCGGACGCCGATCACGACATCGTCGACGCAGTTCGGCGCACGATGCGCGGCCAGTCCTTCCTCTACCCGTCGGCGGTTTCGAGCCTCGTCAAGGACCTCGTCGAACGCGGCGGCCCGGACGACGAAGAGTTCGATGTCCTGACGCCGCGCGAGCTGCAGGTGCTGAAGCTGATCGCGGAGGCGTACTCGTCCAAGGCGATCGCGAAGGAGCTGGTGATCAGCGTCAAGACCGTCGAGCGGCACCGGCAGAACATCCTCGACAAGCTCGGGATGAGCGACCGCGTGGAGCTGACGCGTTACGCGATCCGCCGCGGTCTTATTCAGCCCTGACGGGACCCAGCGGGGCGGTCTTCATCGCAGAGGATGGCTGGCGTGTCGGGCGAAGGACGCTCGCGCAGCCGACGCGGCATTCCTCCGGCATCAGAAGCATACGAAGAGCGGTTCGCAGCGCTGCGCCAGTGACTTCGCGCAAGCAGCCGGGGTGTCGGCCCTGTCAACATCGAGCCCGTGAACGTCTGGTCGCATGACTGGGACAGAAGTGAGACCGAGGGACGATCTAGACGACTGCCAAGCGGCGAGCGGTTGGGCGCCACCCTCTACGAGCTGTCGAAAGGCGGCGGGATTGCGTACCACTTTCACCACGGCAGCGAGGAGATCCTGATCGTGCTCCAAGGGCAACTGACGCTCCGTACTCCAGACGGATCGCGGCAGCTTCGTTCCGGCGAGGTCGTTCACTTCCCAGTGGGTCCCGAGGGGGCTCATGCGATAGCGAGCGAGGGCGATGAGCCGGTGCGTTACCTGATGGTTTCAACGCTCGTCTCGCCCGACGCGACGGAGTACCCGGACACGCGGCAGCTCTCGGTCTACGGTCGAACGAAGAACCAGTTCGGCGAGGAACTCTTCGACATCCGCACGCTCGCCCAGCCATAGACCGCCGCCGTTGCAGGAGAACTCGCTCGGGGCGTCACTGCGAAACGCTGGCACAGGCCCACCGAGCTAGTCGCTGGAAGGTAGTGGTCGCCCGAAGAGACTCGGTCGTACCTCGTTAGGCTGACACTAGCCGTGACAGTGGTTCCGGATCAGCTCGAGGCGATCCTTGCGACGGGTGTTCCGGGGGCGGCGGTGGTGGCTGTCGGGCCTGACGGTCGGGTTGAGGCTGCGGCCGGCTTCGCGGACGTCGCGACGGGCGAGTCGCTTACCGTCGAGCATCGCTTCCGCATCGGGAGCGTGACGAAGATCTTTGTGTCAGCGCTCGTCCTCCAACTCGTGGCGGATGGTCTCCTCGACCTCGACGCGGATGCTGCGCCTTTCGTCGAGGGCGTCACGGTCCGCCAGCTGTTGAACCACACGAGCGGGCTCGACGATTTCATCGATGACGTCGTGTCGTTCTTCGAGCCGTATCGTCGCGACCCGGATCACCGCTGGGAGCTCGGGCCGCGCGATGAGCTTCGGCTCGTCATGGAGAAGCCGCGCCTGTTCGCGCCCGGCGAGGGCTGGGCGTATCACGGCAGCAACTACCTCGTGCTGGGGCTCGTCGTCGAGGAAGCGACGGGCGTGAGCCTCGGCGACGCGCTGCGGCAACGCGTTGTCGCGCCCTTGGGCCTGGAGAAGACCGATCTGGTCGTGGGCCCTCTTCGCGGCGACTGTGCGCGCGGGTACTTGCCGGCCGACAACCCGGTCCTGCCGGGACCTGGCGCTGGCCCGGTCGACGTCACCGAGATCGACGTGCCTTTCCATCGGGCCGGCGGCGGTGTCGTCTCGACCCCCGGGGAGATGGCTACGACGCTCCGCGCCTTGCTCGGCGGCGACTTCCTTCCAGGCCACCTCCGCGCGGAGATGCTTCAGGCGGTCGACTCCGACTGGGCGGAGACCGACCGGTACGGGCTCGGCATCGGTGAGATCACCGCGTTGATGGGGCGCCGGCGATCGCCATGCGGTCCGGCCTGGGGCCATATCGGCTTCGCGGTCGGATACACGGCGATGGCACTCTCCAGCGAGGACGGCGAGCGGCAGGTGGTCCTCTGCGCGAACGGGTCGGCTGAAAGCCAAGAGGCGGAGAAAAGCTTCTGGGACGCCGCCGGCCGGCTCGCCTGGCACCTGTACTGCCTGTGACATCCACCGCATCCGCACGCAAGATGGGGTCACCGCCCCATGGCGGAAACGGCCTCGCTCGGCGATTCTTGTTCCGATGACACGGCGTCACTGCGAGCACCTCCACCCGGCGCAGGAGGGGCTCCGCGAACCCGACGCGTGACGGAAAGGTCGAGGTCGGTGTGCGGCACCGACCTCGACCGATCGCCCACAGGAAGGAGCAGCTTCGATGGAAGCCGTTGCTGAACGGATCGACGAGGAGCGCGTTACGTTGCTCCCCCGGAAGCTCAGCCTCGAGTGCTCGTCGTGCGGCTACGGCATCGTCCGCGCGGCGCCTCCGGTGCGGTGCCCTATGTGCCAGGCCGCCGCTCGGTGGGTGCACACGCCGTGGCGGCCGTTCAGCGCGCGCGGCGGCTCGTTGGAGTAGCACTGCGCAGGAGCGGGGAGGCTACGCCTGTGAACGGCCGTCGCCTGATCGTTCTCCTGCTGGGCGCCGCCTTCCTCGCCGGGTGCGGCGGGGGAGGGAGCAGCGGCGGTGAGGCCAGCACGACCGCGCAGACGCCCAAGCCGGTCGAAGGCTTCAAGATGGCGATCGTCACCGACATCGGCAGCCTGCAGGACCGCTCGTTCAACCAGCTCGCGAACGAAGGCCGCAAGGCGATCGGCAAGAAGCTCGGCATCCAGACTCGCGTCTACGAGACCCACGCGGAGTCCGAGCGAATCCCGAACATGCTCGCCGCGAGCAAGGCGGGCTACAACCTCGTCTTCGCGGTCGGCTTCCTGAACTACAACGCGCTGAACGCCGTGGCGCCGCGGTTCCAGAAGCTGCAATACGCCGGCATCGACCAGGACTACGCGCTGTTCAGCAAGAAGCCGACGAACGCCACCGGCGTCATCTTCGCCGAGCAGGAGGCCGGCTACCTCGTCGGCTACCTCGCCGCCCTCGAGGGGAAGAAGGAAGGCTTCGACACGATCAGCGCGGTCGGCGCGAACAACGTGCCCGCGATCGTCCGCTACATCAGCGGCTACATCCAGGGAGCGAAGAAGGCGTTCCCCGGCATCAAGGTGCTTGCGAACTACGCCAACGACCCGACGTTCTCGGATCAGGCGAAGTGCAAGGAGACGGCGCTGAACCAGATCAACCGCGGCTCGCACGTCGTCTTCCAGGTCGCGGGCGGCTGCGGGCTCGGCGTCCTCGACGCCGCGAAGCAGGAGAACGTCTGGGGGATCGGCGTCGACGCCGACCAGCGCTACCTCGGGCCGCACATCATGACGAGCGCGTTGAAGCGCGTCGACAAGGCCGTCGAGGATCTGACGACGCTCGCGTCGCAGGGCAAGCTGAAGACCGGCGGCAACTACACG
>JBJMJE010000311.1:0-3462 GCA_045806505.1 Gaiellaceae bacterium | reverse complement strand
TGGACAGCATGCCGGGGATGGACATGGGCTAGACGCGCGGCTCAGAGACTGCCGGCGGGGATCTCGCCGCGCTCGAACGCCGCTATCTGCTCCGGCGTGAACGGCGGGTCGGCGAGCCGCGCGTCCAGGTGGAACGCGCAGAAGAGGTGCGCGATGTAGTGCATCCGCTGCTCGAGCACCGACCAGTCGCGTGCGCCGCAGTCGTCCGGCGCCGGCGGCCCCGGCTCGAACCGCGCGAGCACCTCCGCGAGCTCGGCGTTCGCCGGATGCCGGAGCGGCTCGGGGTAGGGATCGGTCAGGTTCGCGCCGAGCGCGAGCACGCGACCCGGCAGCGACAGCACCATGAACGACTCGGTGAGGAGCTCCCGCGTGAGCCGCGCCGACGCACGCTGCAGCGCACGCGCGAACGCGCCGAGCACCGTCGCCGCCGGGCGCCGGAAGAGCGCCCACCCGTCGGCCGCGCCCGGGACGAGCGCAACGAGGACGCGCCGGCCGAGGTCCTCCTCCGTCGTGAAGCCGGCCTCGATCGCCTCGCGGATCAGCGGCTGCAGGCGCGTCTGCTCGTGGAGGCCGATCTCGAGGTTCGCGAGCACCACGAGCTGCGCCCGTGCCGTCGCGTCCTGCTCCGCGACGGCCTGCTCGTAGTGCGCGAACGCCTGTTGCAGGTAACGCTGGCCGTCCGGCGGGTCTCCCGGTCGGAGTCGGAGAGGGTCACCGCCGAGCCACCGCGCGAACTCGAGCCCGATCTCGTCGAAGACCTTCAGGTTGCCTCTCGCGACCGCCCCGCTCGCGCGCTCGACGGCGTCGAACGGCGTGTGCAGCTCGGCGGTCAACCGCGCGAGCCGCGTCCCGGGCTGAAGCAGGCCGCGCCGCAGCAGCCGCCGCCAGAGCGTGTCGAGCGGGTGCAGCAGCCACCGGCCGGCGCCCAGGCGTCGCTCGACCTGCGCCAGCAGGTCCTCGCCGCGAATCGTCCGGCCGGCCTGACGCGACGCCCAGGTCGCGTACGTGCACCAGTTCGCACCCGCGCCGACCCGCTCGGCGACGGCCGCGGACAGGCGCGAGTAGCACTGCGTCACCTCGAGGTTGCGGACGACCGGGTTCTCGATCGCGCCGATCCGCTGGACGTCCGCAACGCTCGGTGCTTGCACGCTCAGTCGAGCGCGAAGAGCAGGAACTGCGTGAACTGGCTCGCCGCGAAGTTGTTGTCGCTGACGAGCACGAGCGAGCGGCGCCCGTCCGGAAGCCTCGGGCCGATCGTCATGCCCTCGACGTTGTCGAGCGGGATCCCCAGCGTGCGCAGGTCGAGCAGCAGCGTCTTCTGCGCGGGGCGGATTCCCGAGAGGAGGCTTGCGATGCTGTCGAAGCCGTTGACGTCGCTCGCGCCCGGGAACGCGACCGAGTAGAGCTTGATCGTGTTGCCGGTGCCGGGGGCGCCGACGGAGAACGAGCGCTCCATCGAGAGCATGAACTCGTCGTTGAACGGGAGCAGTTCCACAAGTCCGTTGACCGAGAACTGAGTTGACGGGACGGGAGGCTCCGCGACGGGATCGTCCAGATACACGTACTGCCGGTCGAGCCTCTGCGTGGCGAGGTTGTAGCGGAGGATGCGCGAGGCGCTCCCGTTGGCGAGCGACGCCGCGGGACCGTCCTGTGCAAGCGCGTTCTCCATCCCGACGAAGAGGTGCCGTCCGTCCGGCGCGACCGCGGCGGCCTCGAAGGCGAGGTTCTGCCGGATGCCGTGCGTCGGGCTCGTCGGATCGAACGCGCTCGGCACCGGAAGGTCGCCGAGGAACGTGCCGTCGAGCGAGTAGCGCCGCACGAAGGCCGGAATCCCTCGAAGGGCGATGCCCTCGGATGTCACCACGAGCTCGCCGCTCTTGGCGAGCGTCAGCCCTTCGGGGTCGAGGCTGAACGGCGCGTACGGCAAGCCGTCCGGCGCGAGCAGCGTCGTTACCGCGTCGAAGTGGACGTCGCCGTTCGCGAGGCTGCCGTCCGAGAGGTCGAGATGCAGCGTGTAGAACCGCGCCGGATTGAACTGGCTCTGGTCGTCCGACAGGCTGTAGAACACGCCGCGTCCAGCGTCATACGTGATGCTCGAGAGGCCGCCGATCGTGGTGCCGCCGAACGTCGCGCCCGTCGGAACGATCGCCTGCCCGAGAAACTGCAAGCCGGGCGGCTTCGCGCCGTTGCTCGCATTTGCTTCGACACCGCCGACGGCGGCAAACACGACTGTGGCCGCAACAGCGGCCAACCGGCGTGACACAACCCCCATGACACCCTCCTCGTTCGGTCGACTGACGACGGCGTGAGCCTAACGCGCGTCGGTGGCGAGTACCGTCCCGGCGTGAGCGCGCAGCAGACGGGCTTTCTCCGGTTCGACGGACATCGCATCGCGTTCGCCACCGTCGGCTCGGGAGCGCCGGTCGTCCTGCCCGCCTGGTGGGTGAGCAACGTCGTCGAGGACTGGAAGATCCCCGCGTACAGCCGCTTCATGCAAGGCCTCGCCGCAGGGAAGCAGGCGATTCGCTACGACCGCCTCGGCTGCGGCATGTCCGACCGCAAGCGGCCGCGGAAGACGATGACACTCGAGTACGAGCTCGCGATGCTCGACGCCGTCGTCGACCACCTCGGCCTCGAACGCTTCAGCCTCTTCGGCGGCTCGTTCGCAGGCTGCACGGCGGTCGTCTACGCGGCGCGCCACGGCGAGCGCGTCGACCGGCTCGTCCTCTACGGGTCTTTCGCGAACGGCGCCGAGCTTGCCCACCCGCCGGCGCGCGAGGCGCTGATCGAGCTCGTGCGCAAGCACTGGGGGCTAGGCAGCCGCATGCTCGCCGACACCTTCGCCCCCAGTGGACGCGCGGCGGAGCGCGCGTCGTTCGCGTCGTTCCAACGCAACTCCGCGAGTCCCGAGATGGCGGCGGACCTGCTCGAGCTGACGTTCGCGACGGACGTTCGGGAGACGCTCGCCGGCGTGCGCGTTCCGACGCTGATCGTCCACCGCCGGGGAGACCGCGCGATCCGGGCTCGGCGCGGGCGAGCAGCTCGCGGCGCTGATCCCGAACGCGGACCTCGTCGTGCTCGAGGGCGACGCGCACCTCCCGTGGCAGGGCGACCTCGACGACGTCCTCGTCGCTGTCGCGCCGTTCCTCGGCGTGACGCCGCCCGCGCGCGAGACGCGTGCCGAGGTCGAGGAGCTGACGCCGCGCGAGCGCGAGGTCCTGAGGCTCGTCGCCGAGGGTCTGAGCGACCGCGACATCGCGGCGCAGCTCGTGCTCAGCCCGCACACGGTGCACCGCCACGTGGCGAACATCCTGCGCAAGCTCGGGCTGCACTCGCGTGCAGCGGCGGCTGCGCACGCGGCGCGCGCCGGTCTCGTCTGACGCCCGCGTCGATGGCCCGATCGGGCCAGCGGAAGATGGCCCGACCGTGCGAAGTCGAGTAGACACCACTCCTTTCAAGATT
>JBJMJE010000310.1:0-8679 GCA_045806505.1 Gaiellaceae bacterium | reverse complement strand
GTAACCGAAGAAGAACGCCAGGACGACGGCCAGGGCGATCGACGCCAGATCGCCGAAGCCGAGCGCCGTTGCGACGACCATGCCGAGAACTTCGCCGATCGCGCACCCCGTCAGGCAGTGCACCGTGGCCTGCACGGCGCTCCTCGTCGTGGAGCTGGATCCGTGGGGCATCCCGCCGCACCGTAGCGAGCGCCGCGCGGCCAAATACGGATGGCTGTTCAGGGGCGTGCCCGATTGCGGGCCACGGCGCCGCGGTCACCGTTCGGTTCAACGACAAAGGAGACTTCCATGAACCGCACGATCACGGTCTTAGCGGCGCTAGCGGCCGCACTCGTCGTCGCCGCGCCCGCGACCTCGCATGCAAGCGGGCCCGTTCTGATCATTCGCCACCAGATGCGGGGCTGCCACACCTGGTCGGTCGGCGTTGCGGGGGCCGCCAAGGTGTCGCAGACGGTCTGGCTGAAGCGGGGCGTCCACCTGGGGATCGGCAATAACGACGTGATGCCGCACGAGCTCGTCCGGGTCGCGGGACCGCGCGTCAGCCTGCCCGACGGCGCGAGCATGAACAGCATCGGCGCAATGATCGAAGTCAGGTTCCCGAAGGCCGGCGTCTACCGGTTCACCACGAAGGCCGGCGAGGACTACTCGAAGGGGATGCACACCATAGGCCCGGACAACACGCTCAAGCTCCGGGTGATCGTGCGCTGACCACGTAGAGCGAGGCCGTCGCGCGAAGCAATAGGGGCCGGACCGTATTTACGAGCCGAGGCGTCTCGGCGTACGCTCTCGCTCATGCAGACGCCTCACGATCACCACCACCACGGATCGCACACGACCACAGCGTCGCACTTCCCGACGGATCCCACAGGACTTCCGGAGAGCGCGCCGACCGGCATCGTCGACCTCGCCGACGGGGACCGCCTCGAGCTGCGAATCGCGCCGGTCGCGAAGCGCCTCGGCGATGCGACGGTCCGCATGCTCGCCTACAACGGCTCCGTCCCCGGCCCGACGCTGCGCGTGCGACAGGGCTCTCACGTCGTCGTCGAGGTCCTCAACGACGCCGGTCTCGGCACGACCGTGCACTGGCACGGGCTGCGCCTGGACAACCGCTACGACGGCACCCACGAGACGCAGGGGCCGATCCCGGTCGGCGGCACGTTCACCTACCGGCTCGACTTCCCCGACCCCGGCGTCTACTGGTACCACCCGCACGTCCGCGAGGACTACGGCCAGGAGCTCGGCCTCTACGGGAACATCGTCGTGGTCCCGCCCGAGGAGGACTACTGGCCGCCGGCGCACCGCGAGCTGACGCTCACGCTGGACGACGTCCTGATCGAGGACGGCCGGATCGCGCCGTTCGGCGACGAGACGAACTACGCGGCGATGGGCCGGTTCGGCAACGTCATGCTCGTCAACGGCGAGACGGATCCGTCGCTCGGCGCACACCCCTCCGAGGTCGTTCGCCTCTACCTGACGAACACGGCGAACACGCGCGTGTTCAACGTCGCGCTCCCCGGCGCGCGGATGAAGGTCGTCGGCGGCGACAGCGGCCGCTGCGAGCACGAGCAGCTGGTCGAGTCGGTCATCGTCGCCCCTTCGGAGCGCGTCGTCGTGGACGTCCTGTTCGACACGCCCGGCGAGGTCGCGCTCGAGCACCGGACGCCGCAACGGAAGTACACGCTCGCGACGTTCGACGTCGCCGGCGTCCCTGCAACGCCGCTCGCAGCCGACTTCGCCACGCTACGGCACAACTCCGAGTGGCGCGAGGAGCGCGAACGGCTCCACGCGCACTTCGACGCGCCGCCGGACAAGACGCTCGCCTTCGTCGCCGAGCTGGATCTCGGCGAGCCGGGCGAAGCCGCCGTCTACACGTGCCCGATGCACCCGGACGTCGTCAGCGCCGGCCCGGGCAGCTGCCCCAGATGCGGGATGAAGCTGCTGCCGGCCGCACTCGTCACGTCGGCGAGTCACGGCAGACACGGCGAAGGCCACGCCCACGGCCACCACCACGGCCACGGACATCACCAGGACCCGGCCGACGACGCGGCGCTGCGCGGGATCGAGTGGGAGGACGACATGGTCGACGTCAACCGCATCACCACGTCTGCGAACACGCGCTGGAAGCTCGTCGACAGGGACACCGGCGCGGCGAATCACGCCGTCGACTGGCGCTTCCGCGTCGGCGACCGCGTGAAGCTCCGGCTCGTCAACGAGCTGGAGTCGGACCACCCGATGCACCATCCGTTCCACGTCCACGGCGCCGGGCGCTTCGTCGTCCTCGCCCGTGACGGCGCGCCTGAGCAGAACCTCGTCTGGAAGGACACCGTCCTCGTCCGCACCGGCGAGACGGTCGACATCCTGCTCGACGTCACGAATCCGGGCATCTGGATGGCGCACTGCCACATCGCCGAGCACCACGAGAGCGGGATGATGTTCAGCTTCACCGTCGATCCAGCACACGAGTGACGTCGCGCGCGACGTCGCTTCTCGCGCTCTGCGTCGCCGCGGTCGTGCTTTCCGCGGCCCCGCCCGCGGCGGGTCACGGGCCGAGCCCACGCCGGACCGGCTATGTCTCGAACGTCTCGGCGCTCGTGCCGAACGTGCTCGGCGTGTTCGTGAACGTCGTGGGCGACACGAACTCGCTTCGGCTCAGCAACTACAGCGGCAAGGAAGTCGTCGTCCGCGGTGACCACGGCGAGCCTTTCCTGCGCTTCGCACCGAAGAGCATCTACGCGAACCTCGCGTCGCCGACGTTCTACGTCAACGCATCCCGCGCCGTCCCCGGCTTCGCCGGTGCCGAGGCGGCCCCGCGATGGCACAAGCTGGCCGACGGTTTTTCCTACGTGTGGCGCGACCACCGCGTCGTCTGGACCGGGATCGACTCGCCGCCGGTCGTCAAGGAGCAGCCGACGAAGACGCATCTGATCTTCAGCTGGGAGCTCCCGGCGACGGCGGACCGAAGGCCGTTCAAGATCACCGGCCTGCTCGGGTGGGCGCCTCCACCCGCCAACGGCGGCGGCACGAACCAGGTGCCGATCATCGCGGCTTCCATTGGCGCTGCGCTCGTCGCAGGCGTCGCGTTGGGATTGGGGGTCCGCCGCGTCAGGCGGCGGACCCCCAGGACCGTCTAGTTACGGAGACGGAACGAGCGCCGGGCAGGCCGTTGCCCCGGAGCTCGTGCAGTTGACCCGGCCGTTCGGCGCAGCCAGCACGAATGGGCTGAGTGGTGAGTGCGCCGTGGTGTAGTCGGCGAGCACCTGCTCCATGATGTCCTGCGTCGTCATCCGGCTGGCGAAGTTCGGATAGCCGTCGCCGCCGGAGGCGGTGAAGTCGTTCTCCGCGATCTTGTACGACGACGCCGCCGTGAGGTCGATCGGCGTCGCCGTGCAGTGGCCGGTGGCGTCGGCACGAACGGCGCCGGTCACGCGGCTCCCGGCCGGAGCCGAGATGTCGTACGTGAAGCAGAGCCCCGACACCTGCGGGAACCGACCGTCGACTGCCGGCATCCGGGACACGCCGTTCTCGAGCATCGACTTGAGCTCGGCGCCGTTCACCGTCAGCGTGACGACGATGTTCCCGAACGGCAGCACCGCGAGGGACTGGCCACGCGTGATCACGAACGGCGGCGGCACGTACGCCGGGCAGAAATCACCGGGCAGATCCGGGTTCGGGCACGTCAGGTCGGCGCGGATGCCCCCCGAGTTCGTGATCGCGAACTCGACGCCTATTCCGCTGTAGGCCGTGCGCATGGCGTCGGTGATGACGTCGCCGATGAGCGACTCGCACCGCCGTCCGGTCCCGCTGGGGTCGTTCGGCAGATTGCTGAAGCACGCATCGGCACGCGGGATGACCTTCGTCGAAGCACCGATCTGCTTGCCGAGCGGTTCGGCGAGCAGCCCGTTCAGGTGGTCGATCTCGGCCTGGATCGCCGCATCGGGTGTGATGCCGATGTTCCAGGGCTTGTGGTAGTCGGCCGTCTTGTAGACCACGCCCTCCTTGCCGGGCCCGATCACGAGCCGGATGCGCGTGAACCGGATGCCCTTGCCCCGGTTCTCGGTCACGAGCACGCCGTTCGAGCGCAGCGAGGCCACCTGCAGATCGTTGTGGTCACCGATCACCGCGTCGACGTTCCGGACGCTGTCCGCGATGTCCACGAGCGGTCCGGTCGGGGCGCTGACGGTGCCGCCGGTCGCTCCCTCGTGACCGAGCGCGACGATTGCGTCCATCTCCTTCGCCAGCCTGGCCGCCTCGGCGTTGACCGCCGGGACGACGGGCCGCACCTCGAAGGGGTCGAGATTGCCCGGGAAGACGATGCCGGGTGTCGACTCGGTGGTGAAGCCGACGAGGCCGAGCTTCACGCCGCCCGGGAACTTGAACGTCGTCGAGGGTGACCACTCCGGCGGAGTCGTGCCGTCGGGGAAGACCACGTTCGACGACAGCACGGGGAACTTCGCCAGCGGAATCAGCTTCTCGCGGAGGTACATCTGTCCGCGGTCGAAGCTGTGGTTCCCGACCGCGTCGGCGTCGATGCCCATCAGGTTCATGATCGGCGGCGTCGGCAGGTCTCCGAAGAAGTTCGAGATCGGAGGCGTTGCTCCGCCGAATGAGTCGCCTCCTGCGACCTCGAGGATGTTCGGCTTCTTGTTGTCGGCGCTCGATGTCGCTTCCGCTTCGTAGATGTCGAACCACGCCTTGAGGAACGCCGCTCCGGCAATGCCGAACGTCGGCCCGAGCGTGTCGGACGCCTCCGCCAGCGGTGTCAGCTGCGCATGCCAGTCGCTGATGTCGAGGATCGTGACCTCGGTCAGACGCTCGGCACCCTTGACGACGTCGTAGAGGATCCGCCCGCGCGCGTTCTGCGGGCCCGGGATGTCCATCAGGAAGGCGAGCGTCGGCGCCACGTCGACTGCGCGCGCACCCTTGAAGTTGTCCTTGTGCTTGATGCCCGGACCACCCAGCACGAAGGTCGCGTGCATGTTGATGTTGCCGGTCAGGTTGACGTAGTTCGGCAGGAAGCCGTGCTGCCCGAAGAAGTGCGACAACGCGAACGTCACTCCGTTCGCACCTGCATCCGACTGGTACGGAGGCATCGTCACGACGACGACGTCACCGCTGCGGTTCGGGTGCAGCGAATCGGAGCCGTCGACGTCCCGCAGCTCCTCCTTCTGCAGGATCTTCATGATCACCGGCTTCGTCGGGTGTGCCGGGTCCTTCAGGCTCGCGAAGGCCGCGGTGGCCGCTGCACGGACGGCGGCGGAGGTGATGCCGGCCGGCAGGGTGGTGTTCACGTAGATCTGGATCGTCCCGCCGGCCCAGCACGCCTTCGCCAGGTCCGTCGTCGCGGCGCCGCAGTTCGACGCGTTCGCGTTGCTCGCGTGTAGTGAGACGTCCAGGTTAGTCGTCGTGTTGTGAACCTTCGCGTCGAACAGCACTTTGTTCGCGTTGATTGCGTAGCGCTGCGCGCCGAAGCCGTGGTCGGAGCCCGCGAACGTCGTCGGGTTGCCACCCATCAGCTCGCGAGTGATCCCGAGCTTCTCGTCGGCGTCCTGGTACGCGCTGCGGATGTACCCCTCGCGGATCGCGACGCGATGGGCGGTGTTCGGCGTGCATTCCGTGTCGTCGAACTTCGGCGTCGCGTCGTAGCACGGGTTCAGGCTGCCGTCGGGATCCTTCGGCGTGACGAGGCCCATGAACTGGTGCGAGACCTCGTCGGTGAAGGGATAGCCGACCATGGCGAGATCGGTGTCCGGCTGGAGCGTGCCGAGGATGAAGTTGATCACCTGCAGGCTGTACGCCCGCTCGAGATCGCGGCCCTGCTCGACGTAGGTGTCCTCGTCGACGACGCCGGCTTCCTCCGGTGCGAAGTCGGCTGCCGCCCACGGCAGCAGGTTGTCGGCGATGTACTTCTCGAGCCGGTCCTCGCCGGCGCCGCCGGCCGGAAGTCCGTTGCACACGGTTCCGCACTTGGCGATCGCCCGCGCGAGTGAGGTGTCGTACAGCTTGAAGTTGCTGAGATCGGCGGAGAGCGAGATCAGCTTCACGTAATGCCCGACGGTCTGGCCGGCGCGCGGGCCGGCGAGCCCGTTGGCTCCCGTCAGCTTGACCGGCAGGAAGTCGCCGACCGCGAGATCGATCGACGGGCTCGCGCCCGTCTTGCCGGCCGGGCTGACGATCGCGTGGTCGTACTTCACGCCGCCGCCCGTGACGCTGTCGTAGAAGTAGACGTTGTAGACGCGGTTCGGGTTCTGCGCCGCGAACGTCGAGTTGATCGTCCAGGTCGTCTCCTTGGGAGTCGCCGCCGGATCGCCGGCCGGGACGCCGCTCCAGCCAGTCGCCGGCGCGAGCGTCGCCACCTGGTAGGTGACGCCGAAGAAATTCGACCCATCGTGCTCGACCTTGTTGTCGGCGCCCACGAGCACGCCGCGGTTGGAGAAGAAGTTGGTGAAGTCGACCGTCGGGCCGTCGATGTTGGCGGCGGCGCCGCCGACCCAGTCGATCTGCGCGACCTTCTTGCCGGCGCGCTCGGCAGCGTTGGCGATCGTGTCCGCCTGGAGCACGCCGGCGCCGGAGAACGACGTCCGGTTGGTGAACGCGTCACCCGAGCGGAAGAACGTGTTGTTCGTGGAGCCGTGCTCGGACGGATAGGTGCCCGTCGCCATCGTGTACCAGCCGACGCCGGTGTTCGGTGGGAACGCCTGCACCATGCCGTTGTCGCCGGTCACGCCGTGCTTCATCAGCTCCTTGTAGGTCGGCATGTAGCCGGCCCTGGCGTACTTCTCCATCAGGTCGGGGCGCATGCCGTCCGACGCGAACATGACGACCTTGTCGACCGGACGGCCGTCGTCCTTCTTCGCGCCGGCCGCTCCTGCGCCGATCGTCAGAACCACCAACGCTGCCGCACCGCAGAGCGCGGTCGCCAGCCAGCGGCGGCCTCGTTTCATGTGCCTGCCTCCTTCTCCCCTAGTTGAAAAGCTTCGCGGGCAAC
The DNA here is from genome assembly GCA_045806505.1 of Gaiellaceae bacterium. Taxonomy (GTDB): domain Bacteria; phylum Actinomycetota; class Thermoleophilia; order Gaiellales; family Gaiellaceae; genus DASVFB01. Next base: position 1,694 of record JBJMJE010000310.1, on the reverse strand, counting down.
CTACTTCCTCGCGCGGACCGCCGCAACGCGGAAATGCCACGAAAGGGTGGCGGCCCCTCCGCCCGGAGGGGCCGCCGAATGTTGCGCTAGTGGTGCGGGTGCTCCGGCTTGTCGGCCGAGAACACGGTCGAGAGGTCGTTCACTGCCGCATCGCGCGTTCCGAGCGGCTGAAGCCCGTAGCGATGCTCGATCGTGGCGAGGATCGACGTCGTGTCGTGCTCCGCACTGTCGACGGAGAACTCGTGCTTCAGGTGCGGCGAGATGATCAGCGCGGGGATGCGCGTGCCGGGCCCCCAGATGTCGTGCGGGCCGTTGTCGTTCCCCTGGCCGGGCGGCGACACGTGATCCCACTCGCCGCCGAACTCGTCGTACGTGACGACGACCATCGTGTCCTTTGCGCACTTGCTGCCCTCGATCGCCTGGAGCAGCTCGACGAGGTGATCGTTGCCGTTCGGCTCGCTCGCGTAGCCGGGATGCTCGTTCTCCTCGCCGATCGGCTTCACGAAGCTGACGGGCTTCAACGAGCAGTCCTTCGACGATGTGTTCGCCGCGTTCTCGAACTCGACCTCGTCACGCAGGTGAGCGGCTCGGTTCGCGAGCCCCTGCGGAGTCGCGGTCGAGAAGTTGACGAAGTAGTTGAACGGCTGGTGGTGGTACTGGAACAGGTTGTCCGGGCACTCGGGCCAGTGACTCACGCCCGGGTCGACGTTCGGGTCGCTACAACCCGTCGGAGTGGCCGACGGCGCCGAGCCGTTCGTCCAGCCGGGCGCGCCGACGTTGCCGTTGGCGTTCGACCAGCCACCGGCGTACCACGCCCAGTCGACACCCGCTGCATTGAGGCGGTCGCCGATCGTCGGCGCGGTCTGTGCCGGGATCTTCGCCCCGAACAGCCCCGACGGCTGGAATGCCGGCTGCATCGTGTTGACGCTCCAGTTGCCGCATGCGAGCTGGTTGAGCGGCGGAGTGAGCGTCGCGACCTGAGCGCAGTTCGCGGTCAGCGGCCGGTCCGGCGGGATCGGCGGCGGCAGCGTCGACGTGTACAGCGGCTCGTTCGACGGCATGCCGTTCGCGTCGAGCACCGGATGCTGGTTCGCGTTGGCACCGCCGGGTGCACCGCTGGGATCGACAGGCGTCGCAGCGGCGATCAGCCACTGGTGGTTCAGGTAGGAACCGCCGAACGCCGCCTGGAAGAAGTTGTCGTCTATCGCGTACTTCGGGTGGTGCTTCGCGTGCAGGTACTGGTAGATCGGCAACGCCTTCGTGTTGTACGTGCCCATGACCAGACCCATCGCGTCGCTGCCCGTGACGTAGCGGTCCTGCTTGCCGCCGTCGAGCTGGTACTGCTCGTGGTAGAAGCGATGGACGATGTCGCGGGTGCAGCCTCCCGGCGAGCCCGTGCCCTTCAGCCATCCGTTCGGCTGGCTGAAGGCGACGAGCGGGCTCGGCGGGCACGTCTTGTCCGTCGGCTTGATGTAGTCGTCGATCGTGAACGGCGCGTTCGGGAAGTGGCTCGTGAACGGGCCGCCGGGCGTGCCCGGTGTGGCGTCCACGCAGGTCTGCGGGAAGCGCGTCGCGTCGTTCAGGTTCGCGTCGTTCTGCTTCAGGCACGAGTACGCGTTGCCGGCCTCGTTGACCTGCGTCACGTGGTCGCCGACGCCGGTCTGGTGGACGTTGTTCAGGCCGTTGACGCCCTC
>JBJMJE010000309.1:0-5501 GCA_045806505.1 Gaiellaceae bacterium | reverse complement strand
TGGACCCGTAGGTGACTGCCTCGCCGAGGGCGGAGCGGCACAGCACGGTGTCGTGGACGAACTTGCCCGTCTTGTCGTCGATCACCTCGGACGCCTGCGCGATCGTGTACTGCGCCTCCTCGACTGCGTCGAGGTACACGATCTCGTCGGTCACCTTGCCGTTCACGACCCGCCGGTACGGCGTCTGGATGAAGCCGAACTCGGAGACGGTCGCCATCGAGGCGAGGTAGCCGATCAGGCCGATGTTGGGGCCTTCCGGCGTCTCGATCGGGCACATGCGGCCGTAGTGCGTCGGGTGCACGTCGCGCACCTCGATCGGCGCGCGCTCCCGAGTCAGGCCGCCGGCGCCGAGCGCCGAGAGACGGCGTCGGTGCGTCAGGCCCGCGAGCGAGTTCGTCTGGTCCATGAACTGCGACAGCTGCGAGGAGCCGAAGAACTCCTTCAGCGCCGCGACGACGGGACGGATGTTGATGATCGTCTGCGGCGTGATCGTGTCGACGTCCTCGGTCGTCATCCGCTCGCGCACGACGCGCTCCATGCGGTAGAGGCCGACGCGGAACGCCTCCTGGATCAGCTCGCCGACGGTCCGGAGACGGCGGTTCCCGAAGTGCTCGTACTCGTCGAGGTCGTTGCGGATCGGATCGCGCGAGAGGCTGGCTGCCTCGGCCGCGTAGTCCTTGGTGTCGTCCGGCACGCCGAGCCGGGCCGGCAGCTCGACGAGCTTCTTGACGAGCGCGACGATGTCCTCGGTCGTGAGGACGCGAGTTTCCTCGGGCACCTGGACGTCGAGCCGCTGGTTGAGCTTGTAGCGGCCGACCTTGGTCAGGTCGTAGCGCTTGGGGTCGAAGAACAGCGCGCGCAGGAGGTTCCGCGCGTTGTCGACGGTCGGCGGCTCGCCCGGCCGCTGCTTCTTGAAGACCTCGACGAGGGCCTGCTCCTCGGTCGCGGTCGGATCCTTCTCGAGCGTGTTGACGATGAACGGCGAGTTGTCGAAGAGCTCGAGCAGCTTCTCGTTCGTGGTCACGTCGAGCTGGAAGCCCGTCGACGGGTCCTCGGCGGGAAGCGCGCGCAGGAGCGTCGTGATCGGCAGCTTGCGCTTCCGGTCGATGCGGGCGTAGGCGATGCCCTTCTTGTCGATCTCGAGCTCGAGCCACGATCCGCGGGACGGCATGAGGTTGGCTGTGAAGACCTGCTTGGTGGGGTCCTTGGGCTCCATCAGGTAGGCGCCCGGGCTGCGGACGAGCTGCGTGACGATCACGCGCTCGGTGCCGTTGATGATGAACGTCCCGAACTCGGTCATCATCGGGAAGTCGCCCATGAACACGTTCTGCTCGCGGATCTCCCCCGTCTCCTTGTTCACGAAGCGGACGGTCATGTTGAGCGGGGCCTGGTACGTGAGGTCCTTCTCGCGGCACTCCTTGATCGAGAACTGGGGCTCGCCGAAGCGGTAGTCCCCGAACTCGACGGCGAGCGTGCCGGTGTAGTCCTCGATGGGCGAGATGTCGTCGATCGTCTCCCGGAGGCCCTCGTTGAGGAACCAGTCGAACGACGCCCTCTGGATGTCGATCAGGTTCGGAAGCTCGAGGACTTCCTTGATACGGGAGAAGGATGTGCGCGCGCGCGGCGCGGCAACCTTGGCGGTCAAGAGATACAGCCTCCCTTACTACAGCGAATAATCAGAAATCTCGGACAGGCGAAAACGGGCGGTACGTCAGCGCGAACCTGCAAGGGTACCCAATGCAGGGGTAGTACCGCAAGGCAAGCCCCCACGGAGGCCGCGCACGAGGCTCAATGGTAGCGCGGAAAGCAGCAAAGCGGAAGTCCGCGCCTGTGACGGCTCTCGGACGAGCGAGGGCCGCGTCGCCGCGGCCCTCGAGCGCCCCGTTTGGATGGAGCTTAAGCCGACCTACTTGACCTCGACGGAAGCGCCGGCCTCCTCGAGCTGCGCTTTGATCGAGTCGGCCTCGTCCTGCGCCACGCCCTCCTTGACGGGATTGGGCGCGCCGTCGACGAGATCCTTGGCTTCCTTGAGACCGAGGCCGGTGATCGCGCGGACGACCTTGATCACCTGGATCTTCTTGTCGCCTGCACCGTTGAGGACGACGTCGAACGACGTCTTCTCCTCCACCGGCGCGGCTCCGTCGCCCGCGCCGGGCGCGGCGGCAACCGCCATCGGAGCAGCGGCGGTGATGCCCCACTCTTCCTCGATCTTGTTCTTCAGCTCGACGAGCTCGAGGACCGTCATGGACCCGAGCGAGTCGAAGACCGTGTCAACTGCGGTGGATGCCATTACTGGTCCTCTCCTTCTTCTTCGGTTGTCGTTTCGGTGGTTGCTTCCGCTGCGGGCGGCTCGCCGTCCGCTTCCGCCGCGGGCGGCTCGCCGTCCGCTTCCGCGGCCGGCGTCTCGGCTTCCGCGTCGGGCTCGGGCGTTTCGTCTGCCACGGCCTCGGGCTCGGCAGCGGGCGCCTCGGCGGCCGAGGTGTCGCCCTGCGCCTCGAGCTGCTCGATCCGGGCGTCGATCAGACCCACGAGGTTCTGCAGCGGCGCGTTGAACAGGGCGAGGATCGTCATCAGCGGCGCGGTCACCGCACCGAGCACCTGACCGCGCAGGACGTCGAGCGACGGAAGCGTTGCGAGCGTGGTGACCTCTTCGGCCGACATCGTGCGGCCCTGGATGACGCCGCCGCGGATCTCGATCACCTGCGTCTCGCGCGCAGCCGTGCGTAGCGCCTTCGCCACGGCGACCGCGTCGCCGTCGGTCTCGAGGAACGCGATCGCGGTCGGGCCTTCGAGCAGCGCGAGCAGGTGATCGGCCCCCGCCGCCTCGGCGGCGCGCCTCGTGAGCGTGTTCTTGACGACCTGGAACTTCGCGCCGTGCGTCAGCAACTCCGTCCGCAGCCTGTCGACCTGCGGCATCGTCAGGCCGCGGTAGTCGGCGACGATCAGCGTCTCGCTCGCCCGAAGCCGCTCGGTCAACTCGGCGACGACCTGTTCCTTCTGAGATTTGTCCATGCAGTTCCTCCGGAAATGAGAAGCCCGCGCGCAGGCGGGCCGGAGGTACTGCAGGTCCTTCGACGCCACCTCGGCCGGACTTCTGCGCTCGCGCGCTGCCGGCTGTCTTCGGCGGACTGGTGTCGTGCTAGGCGGGCACTGTAGCCGAATCGGCCTCGACGGCCTCGGCGCTTTCCTCCTCGATGATGCCCCGCGTACGGGCGGGGTCGACCTTGACGCCGGGGCCCATCGTCGTCGCAAACGTGACCTGGCGGATGTAACGGCCCTTCGCCGCCGCAGGCTTCGCACGGACGATCTCGTCGATGAGCGCCGCGTAGTTCTCGAGCAGCGAGCGCTCGTCGAAGCTCTTCTTGCCGAGCGAGACGTGGACGTTCGCGCCGCGGTCGGTGCGGTACTCCTGCTTGCCCGCCTTCGCCTCGCGGACGGCCCGACCGACGTCCATGGTGACCGTGCCGGTCCGCGGGTTCGGCATGAGGCCACGCGGCCCGAGGATGCGGCCGAGCCGGCCGACCTGACCCATCAAGTCGGGCGTCGCAATCGCGACGTCGAAGTCGGTGAAGCCCTCCTGGACGCGCTTCGCGAGGTCGGCCGCGCCGACGACGTCGGCTCCCGCCTCCTCTGCCTCGCGCGCCTTCTCGCCCTCGGCGAAGACGGCGACGCGCTGCTCGCGGCCCGTCCCGTGCGGGAGGGAGATCGTTCCGCGCAGCTGTTGCTCCGCGTGCCGGACGTTGAGCCCGAGGCTGAAATGCACCTCGACCGTCTCGTCGAATTTCGGCCCCGGCATCGACTTGACGAGGCGCACGGCTTCGGCCGGCGAATACGCGCGCTCGCGGTCGATCGAATTGCGAGCGTCGAGGTAGGTCTTGCCGTGGCTCATCCCTCCACCTCCACGCCCATCGAGCGCGCCGTGCCGGCGATGACGAGCATCGCCTGGTCGACGTCGCGGGCGTTCAGGTCCTGGAGCTTCGTCTCGGCGATCTGCCGCACCTGCGCCTGCGTCAGCTTCCCCACCTTGTTCCGGTTCGGCTCGGCCGACCCCTTGTCGAGGCGCAGCGCCTCCTTGATCAGCACTGCCGCCGGCGGCGTCTTCGTGATGAAGGAGAAGGACCGGTCCTCGTAGACCGTGATCTCGACCGGCGTGATGCGGCCGTTCTCCTGCGCGGTCTGCGCGTTGAACGCCTTGCAGAACTCCATGATGTTGACGCCGTGCTGGCCGAGCGCGGGGCCGACCGGCGGCGCTGGGTTCGCCTGCCCGCCGGGGATCTGGAGCTTGATGACGGTGAGAACCTTCTTGGCCATCAGTCGATCTTCTTCACTTGGTCGAAGGCGAGCTCGACCGGAACCTGGCGCTCGAAGATGTCGACGAGCACCTTCAACTTCTGCTGATCCCCGTTGACGTCGACGATCTCGCCGTCGAAGTCGCTGAGCGGGCCGGACGTCACCTTGACCGACTCGCCGAGCTGGTACTCGATCTGCGTCCGCGGGCGCGCACCTTCGGCTGCGCCCGTGTGCATGATCCGGTCGACCTCGGGCTGGGACAACGGAACCGGCTTGTTCCCGGCGCCGACGAACCCCGTCACGCCGGGCGTGTTCTTGACCACACCCCACGCGTCGTCGTTCAGGTCCATGTTCACCAGCACGTAGCCGGGCAGCACGCGCTTGTCGGTCTGCACCTTCTGGCCGTCCTTCGTCTCGATCACCTGCTCCGTCGGGACCACGACGCGGCGGAACCGCGGCTGCTGGCTCATCGAGACGATGCGGTGCTCGAGGTTGGCCTTGACCTTGTTCTCGTGGCCGGAGTAGGTGTTGATGACGTACCAGCGGAACATCGGAGCGTTCTCTACTTGCCGAGCAGCAGCCGCTCGACGAAGGGCTGAATCGCGAGGTCGGCGAGCCAGAGGTAGAAGCCCACGATCGCGCAGGCGATGATCACGACGACGGTGCCGGTCAGCACCTGGCGCTGATTCGGCCACTCGACCTTCTTCAGCTCGGCCCAGGACTCGCCGACGAACCGGCGTCCGCCCCCACCCCCGCCGCGGCGGCCGGTCTGAGTCTTCGGCGGCTGCTGCGCCGGGCGGACCTGCGCCTGGCGGCTGCGCGCGCGCTGCGAGACGCTCTGCTGCTGCGCCGGCTGCTCGACGGAGGTGGAGCTCTGCTTCTCGCGGCGGCGGCGGCGCTGCTGACGGGTGCTGCGGGCCATGCTGCTAGCGGGTCTCCCTGTGCGCCGTGTGCCGTCCGCACCAGCGGCAGTACTTCTTCGCCTCGAACCGGTCGGGCGTGTTCCGCTTCGACTTCGACGTCTGGTAGTTACGGCGCCTGCATTCGGTGCAAGCGAGCGTGATTCCGACTCTGACTCCTGTAGCCATTCCTCAAATCTTCCCTCGGGGAGGTAGCGGCGGGTGGATTCGAACCACCGACCTGCGGGTTATGAGTCCGCCGCTCTAACCAACTGAGCTACGCCGCCCGGCGAGCGCGCAGTGTAGCGGTTG
>JBJMJE010000308.1:0-11922 GCA_045806505.1 Gaiellaceae bacterium | reverse complement strand
CGGTGCGAGGTCGGCCAGCTCGGCCTCGAGCTTGAGGTCGAAGCCGCCCTCGCCGTTGACGATCGGGACGAGTGGCTTCGTCGTCAGCGGCTCGAGCGCTGCCGAGAGCTCGCCGGAATAAGAGCTGAGCGGCTGCCCGCTCTCGAGGTGGGCGAGCACGCGCTCGAGCTCCTCGACCTCCTGCCGGAGTCGCGGGTCGCCCGACTTCGCCTGCGAGCGAACGCGGTCCAGACGTTTCTCGACGTGATCGCGGTCGGCGACGACGAGCTCGAGCTCGAGCGTCTCCCGGTCGTGGTCGGGTTCGGCCCCGGGACCGAAGTTGCCGAGGACCGCGATCAGCGCGTCCGCCTTCCGCAGCTCGCCGAGGACGGCGGGGCTCAGGCCGGGCGGGTCGAAGACACGAATCGTGGCCGGCGTCGTCTTCACTGAGCCTTCGATGGCCGCGAGTGGGGCGAGACGCTCGTCGGGAATCGGCGCCACGCCGACGTTCTGCTTGCCGTAGGGCCCCGGCGAGTCGCCTGTCAAGGCGGTGAAGAGCGAGGTCTTCCCCGAGCCCGGAAGGCCCACGAGTCCGACGTCGAGTGGCACTACGCCACTCTAAAGATGGTTCGCCCAGCCTCCTCCTCACGGCGATCGTAACGAGGAAAGGCGCACCTGTCTGTGTCGGCTTCGTGCCGAGTTTGCGCGGCGGTCAGGCGCGGACCACGTGCTTCTGCAGCGACGCGAGCGCGCGGTGTTGGAGCGACTTCACCGCCCCCTCCGACTTCCCGAGAATGCCTGCCACTTCAGCGTTCGCGAACCCGAACAGGAACTTCAGCGTCAACACCTGGCGCTGCTCCGCCGAGAGCTGCTTGATCAGCGACAGCATTCCGGCGCGGCCGATCGAGTCCATCGCCTGATCCTCCGCGGACTGCTCCTCCGAGCCCGTCGGTGTCGGCACCTCGTCCTCGGTCTGAAGCCGCCGTCGCGCACGGAAATGATCCATTGCGAGGTTGTGCGCGATCCGGAAAAGCCAGGCCGAGAAGGGTGCGGCGCGCCACTGGAAGCGGTTGATCGACTCAAGCATCTTGAGGAACGTCTGCGTCGTCAGATCCTCGGCGTCGTGCCTGTTGCCGACGCTCATGTGCAGATAGCTGTAGATGCGATCGAAATGGAGGAGGTAGAGCTCCTCGAGCGCGGCCCGGTCACCCTGCTGGCCGCGCTCGACGAGCCGACGCACATGGGCTGTCGTGTCCTTTGCAGAACGCGCGGCAGCCGGAGTGGCTTCTTCGGCCATCAACGGGGGAATGCCCGAGTAGGCAGCGGGTGTAACTCGAAGACCGGCCTCAAGCGGCAGCCGAGCCGAACCCGACGCGACTTTCGCGCGCGAACCTCTTCACATAGACGACTCGCTGCAAGGCGATCGTGTACCGGCCGTCCTCTGCGTCGAGTGTCAGGGCTGCCTCGCCCGTGCCCGCGCGGAGATCCGCGGAACCGAGCGCCTGTTCGAGGGCATCTGCGCCGGACGGCGAGACGAGAGCGCCCATGATCTGGCCGCCGTCGAACGCGATCTCGATCCGCACCCGGTCTCCGTCAGGCAACCGAAACCACCTCCGAGAGGACGCCGTGGACCGAGTCGGGATGAACGAACGCGACCTCGAGGCCGAACAACCCTGCCCGCGGCGCTTCGTCGATCAGGTCTGCGCCTGCGTCCGTGAGCTCGGCAAGCGCCGTCTCGAGGTCGGTGACCTCGTAGGCGACGTGATGCATCCCCGGACCTCGCTTCGCGAGGAAGCGGCCGACGGGAGTGTCCTCCCCGAGCGGCTCGAGCAACTCGACGCGGCTCTCGCCGATACGGACCGACGCCGCCCGGACTCCCTGATCTCCTACCGTCGCGCGGCGCTCGATCTGCGCACCGAACAACCGCTCGTAGGTCACGAGGGCCGAATCGAGGTCCTCGACCGCGACCCCTAGATGGTGGATCCCCCGCGCCTGCACGCGAGCGATGCTATCGGCTGAGCTGTCTAGGCCCCGCCGGGCATGGAGACGATCGCGCGAGGCGTGCCGACGGTCTCGGAGGCGCGCGACTCCGGCTCGACATCCGTCAGCAGGAGCAACACCTCTTCGCGCATGAGGGTCTCCTTCTCGAGCAGCGCCTGGCTCAGCCGGTCGAGCGAGGCCCGATGCTTCTCGATCAGGCGGACTGCTTCCGCGTAGGCGCTGTCGGTCAGGTGAGCCTGTTCTTTGTCACGCATACGCTTCGTCTCTTCGGAAAGCCCGTAGTTGTCCGCGCGCAAGGTGCGCGACGTGACGACATCCGACATCCCCCACTCGAAGACCATCGCGCGCGCGATCTCGGTCACCTTCTCCAGATCGCTCGCGGCGCCGTTCGTCACGCGCCCGAAGACGACCTGCTCGGCCGCGCGGCCGCCGAGGAAGACCTTCATCAGGTCGACGAGCTCCTCCTTCGTGTGCAGGTAGCGATCCTCGGCGGGAAGGTTGAGCGTGTAGCCGAGCGCCTCTCCGCGCGCGACGATCGTCACCTTCTGCACCGGCAGGAAGTCGCCGGTGAGGTGCGACATCACGGCGTGGCCCGCCTCGTGATAGGCGAGGATGCGTTTCTCCTTCTCCGTCACGACGCGGCGCTGCTGGAGGCCGGCGACGATGCGCTCCATCGCGGCATCGAAGTCCGCGTGGCGGATGTACTGCAGGTCCTTGCGGCCGGCGAAGATCGCGGCTTCGTTGCACACGTTCGAGAGGTCGGCGCCCGTCAGCCCGACGGTCTGCCTGGCGATCAGGTTCAGGTCGACGTCCGCGGCGAGCGGCTTCCCGCGCGTGTGCACGTGGAGGATGGCCTCGCGGCCTGCGAGATCCGGAGGGGAGACGAGCATCTGCCGGTCGAAGCGTCCGGGACGAAGCAGCGCGGGGTCGAGGTCCTGGAGGCGGTTCGACGCGGCCATCACGACGACGCGCTCGGTCGCGGCGAAGCCGTCGAGCTCGACGAGGAGCTGGTTCAGCGTCTGGTCCTGCTCGCGGTTGAAGCCGTGCCCGCTGCGCGCCGCGCCGACGGCGTCGAGCTCGTCGATGAAGATGATCGACGGCGCGTTCTTGCGCGCGTCCTGGAAGAGCTTGCGGATCCGCGCGGCGCCGAGACCGGCGAACATCTCGACGAACGCAGAGGCGCTCGACGAGTAGAAGTTCGCGCCCGACTCGGCCGCTACGGCCTTCGCCATCAGCGTCTTGCCGGTTCCCGGCGGGCCGTACAGCAGGATCCCTTTCGGCACGCGCGCGCCGAGGCGCTCGAAGCGCTCGGGAGAGCGCAGGAACTCCACGACCTCCGACAGCTCCTCCTTCACCTCGTCGAGCCCGGCGACGTCCACCCAGCCCACGGAGGCGCGGGTCTTCGCGTCGACCGCGGCGGGCCGCACCTTCGGCATCAGCTGGATCGTGCGCCAGAGGAGGAAGACGATTGCACCGAAGAAGAGGATCGGGACCCAGATGATCAGCGAGTTCGGAGGGTTCTCGAAGAAATGCAGGACGCCGCCCATCTGAGCCTCCATCGGCAGGGACGGCTCTAGACTCAAGCGCGAGATGCTCCCCGTGCCGCCGCACTTCGATCCGGGCGGCGTGGCGGAGGTCTGGCGGGTGCCGTACGAGGAGCGCGCCTCGAACGGGACGGCGTGGGCGCGGGCGCACGGGCTTCGGCCGGCGGCCGACGATGCGCGGCGGATCGCGCTGCTCCTCGTCGACATGCAGAACACGTTCTGCCTGCCGGGCTTCGAGCTCTTCGTGCCGGGCGCCGCCGGCGACAGCCGGCGCATCTGCGAGTTCGTCTACCGGAACCTCGACGCGATCACGCAGATCGTCCTGACGCTCGACACGCACCAGGCGATGCAGATCTTCCACGCGCTCTGGCTCGTCGACGGAGGCGGCGGGCACCCGGCGCCTTACACGCTCGTCTCGGCGGAGGACGTCGAGCGCGGCGTCTGGTGCTTCAACCCGAACGCCGGGCTCGCGCTCGGCATCGACCCGGAGGCGGGGCAGCGGCACCTGCTCGAATACGCGCGCGCGCTCGAGCGAAGCGGCAAGTACGCGCTGACGGTCTGGCCGTACCACGCGATGCTCGGCGGCGTCGGGCACGCGATCGTCTCGGCCGTCGAGGAGGCGGTCTTCTTCCACACGGTGGCGAGGCAAAGCCAGGCGCGATTCGAGGCGAAGGGGCGAGTGCCGTGGACGGAGCACTACTCGGCGCTCGGGCCAGAGGTGACTGTCGGTCCGAGCGGAGAGTCGGTTCCGCGGCGGAACGACGAGCTCGTCACGCACCTGCTCTCCTTCGATGCGGTCGTCATCGCGGGCGAGGCGAAGAGCCACTGCGTCGCGTGGACGATCGACGACCTGCTCGCTGAGCCGGCTCTGGCGGAGAAGACGTATCTGCTGAAGGACTGCACGTCGCCGGTCGTCGTGGCCGGCGCCGTCGACTACACCGACGAAGCGAACGCAGCGTTCGAACGCTTCGCCGCTGCAGGCATGCACGTCGTCCGCTCCACGGAGCCGCTGGAGGAGTGGCTCAGGCGGTAGAAGCCTCGAGCGCGAGGCACGCGCGCAGCGCAGCCTCGGCGACCTCGACCTGCTCGGGCGTCGGCTCCTTCGTCGCGTACCGATGCTGGAGCTCGTGGCCCGGCTTCGCGAGCGCGCGGGCGAGCGGGCGCTCGGGGTTCCGCACCATCCAGCCGAAGAGCTCGGTCGCGGCGGCGAGCCCGCCGAGCGAGGCGGCCGTACGGGCGGGGCCGCGGTACTGCCGCGGCACGGCGGAAGCGACCGCGTTCGCCGCGGCCGACGTGACGAGCAGCGGCCCGATCAGATGCGAGCCGCAGCGCTCGTGCTCGCGCGCACGCGGCTCGTCGTGCTCGTAGCTGCCGATCGAGATGTGCTCGGCGCCGTGGTAGGCCGCGAGGTCGTCGCCGCGCAGCGAGAGCAGCGCCGGCGAGAGGGCGAGCAGCCCCGCCGCGAGTTCCTTCGCGACCGGCGTGAGGCGCGAGCCGCGGACGACGCGCACGCCGACGGCGCTCGCCAGCACCGCGCCCATGATGCGCGGCTGCTCGAACGGCAGCTTCGCCTCCGGCAGGCGCCGCTTCAGCGCGGGCAGGACGGCGACCGCCTCGAGCAGGCGCGCCGGCCCCCGGAGAATCGGGTTCTCGACCGTGTTGCCGATCAGCTTCTTGCGTTCGGCCGCGACCTTGATCGTGCCGTCCGGCAGACGAACGGCGCACGCCCACGTCGTCGGGCCGTGCACGAGCACGCCGTTCCGCAGCGCCATCCCCCCAAGGCGGAGCTTCTCCTCGGCCACGCGGTCAGCGTAGCCGCTGTGCCGTCTCGCGAAGCGCGGCCTGAAGCGTGGCCGCGGCGTCACCGCGCGGGATGACCGCGCTGTCCAGTTCGACGACGGGCAGCAGCTCGCGCACGGACGACGACGTGAACGCCTCGTCCGCGCCGGCGAGGTCGGACAGCGGAAAACGGCCTTGCTCGACGACGAAGCCGTGCCGGGGCGCGAGCTCGAGCAGCGTGTCGCGCGTGACGCCGGCGAGGATGCCGAGGTCGAGCGACGGCGTGCAGAGCGTCGAGCCGCGGCGCCACCAGACGTTGGTCACCGGCCCTTCCAGAACGAGGCCGTCGTCCGTGACGAAGACGGCGTCGTCGGCGCCGCGGGCACGCGCCTCCGCCTCGGCGGCCATGTTCACCGCGTAGCTCGTCGACTTGACGCCGCCGAGCAGCCACGGAACCTCGGCGCGCACGCCGAGCAGCGAGACGAGCTTCGTTCCCTGCGCGCGCTTCTCCTCGAGGCCGTCCGGAAGGGCGCTCACGAGCACGACCAGGCCCGGCGAGGCGACGCGCTCGCGGCCGGCCGTGCGGTAGAAGCGCAGCGCGGCGTCCGGCTCGCCCGCCGCGCCGAGCGCGAGCGACGCCAGCGCGCGGCACTCCTCCGGGACGGGCGGCTCCACGCCGATGCGCTCGCACGAACCGGCGAGCCGGACGAGGTGCGACTCCAGCCGGAACGGCACGCCGCCGTACACGCGCAACGTCTCGAACGCGGCGCGGCCGCGGAGAAAGGCCTCGTCGTCGGCGTACACCACCGGCTCGTCCGGGTCGACGAGGCCGCGGCCGGCCACGGCGAGCGCGAGCAACGTCATGCGAGGGCGGAGAGCAACGGGCGTGCCTTGACCCACGACTCCTCGATCTCGTCCTCGGGCGTCGAGTCCCAGACGATTCCGCCGCCGACCCAGAGGTGGATTCTGTCGTCTGCAATCGCGAACGTGCGGATCGTCAGCGCGAGGTCGAGATCGCCGTTCGACCGCAGCCGGCCGAGCGCACCCATCGACGCGCCGCGACCGACGGGCTCGAGCGCCGCGATGTGGTCGACGGCCGCGATCTTCGGGGCGCCGGTGATCGAGCCGCCCGGGAACGTGGCGTCGAGCAACTCGGCGAGACCGACTTCGTCGCGCAGCCGGCCTTCGACGGTCGAAACGAGGTGCGCCACACCGGCGAGCTCGCGTTCGACCATCAGCTCGGGCCAGCGCACGGTGCCGGGCTCGCACACGCGCGAGAAGTCGTTCCGCTCGAGGTCGACGATCATCACGTGCTCCGCGCGGTCCTTCTCGGCATCCGCGAGGCCGTCGCTGCCGAGCGGCCGCGTCCCCTTGATCGGCTTCGTCCAGACGCGGCGGCCACGGCGCGCGAGGAAGAGCTCAGGCGACGCGGAGACGACGGCCCAGCCGTCACCGACGAACGGCCGCGGGTGCAGCGGCCGGAGCGGCGCGAGCGCTGCGGCGAGCGCGTGCGGATCGCCGGAGTACGGCGCCGAGAGGTGCTGGACGAGGTTCACCTGGTACACGTCGCCGCGGGCGATCGACGCACGCACCGCGGCAACCGCCGCCGCGTATTCCTCGGGAGCCCACGTCGGCGTCCAGTCGCCGATGTCCATTCCGGACGCGTCCGAGGGACTGTCCCCCGGCGATGCGCCGATGCGACAGGCCAGCAGCGGCAGCGCGCACGGCTCGGGAGGCGGCGGCGACACGTCGCGCCGGATCGCCTGCGAGAGGCCGTAGCCGAGGTAGAGGTCCGCGACGAGATCTTCGCCGCCCCAGAAGCCGGCGTCGGCGAGGTAGTCGTCGAGCGCCCGGAAGGCGCCGTCCGCTGCGAAGACCTCGAGCGCCTCCGCCGCGGCCGCGCCCGCCGTCAGCCTTCTTCCTCCTTGGCGCGCGCCGTCAGGTCGTTCCGCGCCTGCCACAGCTCGGGATAGAGCTTGTTCTTGATCAGCCCGCCGAGCAGCTCGACCGGAGTCCCCTGCGTGCCGACGACCTCGTCGCCGATCACGCGCGCCACGACCTTGTAGTGGCGGAAGCGCCAGACGGAGACCCGCTCGTCCCACTCGATCAGCCCCTCGGCGACCTGGTACAGCTCCTCGAACTCGCGACCGCGCACGTACAGCTCGACGAGCGAAAGTCCGTCCTCGCGCCGCAGCGCGTCGAAGGCCTCGCCGAGCGACGGCGACACACGGCGGATGTTGCGGAACCCCGGCGAGTCGAAGCCGCTGCCGTGGCCGAGGATCTCCCGGATCGTCTGGTACTCCCACGGCGACATGTGCTCGAGCATGTCGAGCAGCTGCGTCGCGATCTTCAGGCAGTCGCTCGCGCGGCGGAGCAAACGGATCGCCGCGGCCGGGTTGTGCGCGCGCAGCTCGGCGGTCGCCGTCTCCACCTCGAAGCACGCAAGCTTGAGCCAGAGCTCCGACGACTGGTGCACGGTCTGGAAGAGGAGCTCGTCGCGATGAACCATCTCCTCGGGCGTCTTTTGCAGCGCGAGCAGGTCGTCGGTGCGCAGATATCGCTCGTAGTCGCTCGCGCCGGCTCCGGGGAGGATCGGCTGCGAATAGTCCTCCTCGACGCCGCTCGCCATGTGGCGGAGCATACTTTCGAGGCCTCATGAGCGATCTCTTCTCCGACGCCGCGCGCGAGCGGACGAGCATCGTTGCCCCGCTCGCCTTGCGCGTGCGGCCGACATCGCTCGACGAGTTCGTCGGCCAGCAGCACGTACTCGGCGAGGGCTCCGCGTTGCGCCTCGCGATCGAGCAGGACCGCGTCGGTTCGATGATCCTCTACGGCCCTCCGGGCAGCGGCAAGACGACGCTCGCGCGCATCGTCGCGCGCATGACGGGAGCCGCGTTCGAGGAGCTCTCGGCCGTCTCGGCGACGGTGTCGATGGTTCGCGAGGTGCTGGCGCGGGCGCGCGAGCGGCTCGGCGCGCACGGTCAGCGGACGATCCTCTTCCTCGACGAGATCCACCGCTTCAACAAGGCGCAGCAGGATGCGCTGCTGCCCGCGGTCGAGGAGGCGCTCGTAACGCTGATCGGCGCGACGACCGAGAACCCGTACTTCGAGGTCAACTCGGCGCTGCTCTCGCGTTCGCAGATCTACACGCTCGAACCGCTCGACGAGGAAGAGCTTCTGCGCGTGATCGCGCGCGGCGCCGCCGAGCTGGCGGCAGAGGTGCCGGACGAGCCTGCGCGCCGCATCGCGCAGCTCGCCGGCGGCGACGCGCGCAACGCGCTGAACATCCTCGAGCTGTCGTGGCAGACGGCGCAGGCCGAGGGCGGGACCCTCGAGGTGCGCCACGTCGAGGAGGCGTCGACGAAGCGGCCGCTCCTCTACGACAAGGGCGGCGACCAGCACTACGACTTCATCTCTGCGTTCATCAAGTCGATGCGGGGCTCCGATCCCGACGCTGCCGTCTACTACCTCGCTGCGATGCTCGAGGGCGGCGAGGACGCGCGGTACGTCGCGCGGCGGATGATCGTGCTCGCCTCCGAGGACATAGGCAACGCCGACCCTCGCGCACTGCTCGTCGCAGTCGCCGCCGCTCACGCTGTCGAGCACGTCGGCCTGCCGGAGGCGCGGCTGAACCTCGCGCAGGCCGCGATCTACCTCGCGCGCGCGCCGAAGTCGAACGCGTCGTACGTGGCGCTGAAGGAGGCGACCGCCGACGTGCGCGAAGGTGGGAACGTGCGGCCGCCGAAGCCGCTGCGCGACGCGAGCTACCGCGGCGCGAAGAAGCTCGGCCACGGCCAGGGCTACATCTATCCACACGACGACCCGCGCGGGTTCGACGTCGACTACCTGCCGGACGAGCTCAGGGGACGCACGTACTACCGACCGAGCGGCAACGGCGAGGAGACCGCGGGCTAGTCGGACGCGTGCGTGTAGCGGTGGACGAGCACCTCGCTCATCTCGCCGAAGGTTCGCGCGGCACGGACGATGCGGTCGACGTCGTACTCCGTGCGTTGGAACGTGAAGTCCTTGCCGTCCCACATCGCCCACGCGGCGCGCGTGTCGCCGTCCAGCGGCATCCCCGCCGAGCCGGGGTTCACGAGCTCGTTGTTCTTCGCGCCGCGGCGACGGAACTGAAGGTGCGAGTGCCCGAAGACGAGCGTGCGACCGACCAGCGGACCGACGCGCAACTCGTCCGCCGGCTCCGGCTCACGCCCGAAGCTGTCGACGTCGCTCCACCAGCAGCCGTGCACGTACGCGACCCCGTCGACCTCCGCGCGCTCGGGGAGCCGGTAGAGCCCCTCGACTTCCTCCTCCGAGAAGCGGCGCACGTGGTCCTGGAGGTTCGCGACGACCTCGGGCCGATCGACCGGCGGCTCGCGCAGCCAGCGCTCGCCGTTGCCGCGGATGCAGACCGTCGGCTCGTCGATCGTGCGCAACGCCGCGAGCGTCTCGCGCTGGAACGGGCCGAACCCGACAAGGTCGCCGCCGAGCAGGAACGCAGTCGCTCCCTTCCCGCGCGCATCTGTGAGCACGGCCTCCAGCGCCGGCAGGTTCGCGTGGATGTCGTACAGGACCGCGAGCACGCGTCGGTAGTTTGAATCCGTGAGGCTGCACGTGCACGACTGGGGACCGGCGGACGGAAAGCCGCTGCTCTGCCTGCACGGCATCACGAGCTGGGGCGGCCGCTTCCGCCACCTCGCGGAGACGCGCCTGACACCGTTCCACGTCTTCGCACCCGACCTGCGCGGCCACGGCGTCTCGGACTGGGAGCCGCCGTGGAACCTGGGCGCGCACGTCGGCGACCTCGTCGACACGCTCAACGTGCTGCACATCGAGCGCACCGACGTCGTCGGCCACAGCTTCGGCGGTCGCCTGGCGCTGGAGCTCGCCGCGCGACACCCCGAGCGCATCGCTCGCGTGGTGTTGCTCGATCCAGTGGTGTGGGCGCCGCCGCACATTGCGCTCGAGCGCGCCGAGCTCGCACGCGAGGACGTGAGCTACGCATCGGTGGAGGAAGCGATTGCGCAGCGTCTGGAGATGGGAACGGGCAGCGACGAGCACCTCGTGCGCGCCGAGCTGCCGCAGCACCTGCGGCTCGGCGACGACGGACGCTGGCGCGGACGCTACGCGCCGTCGGCGGTAGTCGCGGCGTACGGCGAGATGGCGAAGGCCCCGCCGCTCGACCGTGTCAGCGCGCCCACCTTGCTCATTCGCGGCCGCGACTCCGAGGTCGTGCCGGTGCCGCTGCAGGAGTTCGTCTGCGACACGATGAGCCACTGCCGCTCGGTGACCGTGCCCGGCGGACACATCGTGATGTGGGACGCCTTCGAGGAGACCGCCGACGCCATCCTCGGGTTCCTAGAGGATTCTCGCGCCTAGCGCGCTCGCGATCAGCTCGACCGCGAGCTTGCCCGTCTCGTTCGCGACGTCGAGCACCGGATTCACCTCGACGACGTCGAGCGACGTGAGCAGGTTCGCCTCCGCGATGAGCTCGAGGGCGAGGTGCGCCTCGCGGTAGCGCAGTCCACCGCGAACGGGAGTGCCGACGCCGGGTGCGACGACGGGGTCGAGCGCGTCCATGTCCAGGCTCACGTGCACGAAGCCGTCGCCGGCAACGTGCTCGAGCGCTTCGCGGACGGTGCGCTCCATCCCGAGCTGGTCGATCGTGCTCATCGTCCAGACGCGGATGCCGCGCTCCCGGATGAGCCGGCGCTCGCCGTCGTCGAGCTGGCGCGTGCCGATCAGCGCGACGCGCGTGTGCTCGACCGCCGGCGACGGCCACACCTCGCTCTCGAACTCCGCTCCCGCGAAGCCGAGCGCCGCGGCGAGCACCATGCCGTGCACGTTGCCCGATGGGGACGTCTGCGGCCGGTTGAGGTCCCCGTGCGCGTCGATCCAGATGACGCCGCCGCGCCCGTGGACCGAAGCGAGCCCACCGAGCGAACCGAGCGCGACCGAATGGTCGCCGCCGAGAACGAGCGGGAAGCATCCCGCCTCGCGCGCCTCGCGAACCACGCCGGCGATGCGTTCGCACGTGCGAAGGATCTGCCGGAGAAAACGCGCGTGCTCGTCGCCCTCGTCGGTTGCCTCCGCGATGTCGGCCGGCACGTTGCCGTGGTCGATGACATCGCGCCCGAGCTGCTCGAGCCGGTCAGCAAGCCCGGCGTACCGGATCGCGGAAGGTCCCATGTCGACGCCGCGGCGCCCGGCGCCGAGGTCGAGCGCCGCGCCGATGACAGCGACCGAATCCACGTGGAGAGGCTAACTGGAGCGTGGCTAGACTTCGCGCTCCAGGCGAGGTAGCTCAGTTGGTAGAGCACACGGCTGAAAACCGTGGTGTCGCCGGTTCGATTCCGGCCCTCGCCATGTGCTGCTAACGCAGCGCGGCGGCGAGACGTTCGAGCCCGAGGTCGAGCACGTCGTCGGGCGTCGCGAGCGATAGGCGCGCCCAACCCTTCCCGGAAGGCCCGAACCCCTCGCCCGGCGCGACGACGACCCGGTGCTCGTCGAGCAGACGCTCGTGTGTCATGCCTGCGGGCAGGCGCATCCAGACGTAGAACGTCCCCTCGCACGGCACCGCGAGATCGCCCGCGACTGCGAGGACGCGGCCGCGTCTCTG
>JBJMJE010000307.1:0-10858 GCA_045806505.1 Gaiellaceae bacterium | reverse complement strand
AGTCCGCGCCGGAGTTCACGCACGCACCGTGCGTCGCGGATAGCGACGCGAACATCTTCGACGGCACCGATCCGAGCGGCGCCGACTACATCGGCAAGCATCCCGGCACCGCGTTCCTCGAGTTGCAGTTCTACCCGCCGGGCTGGGTCGGCTGGCCGCCCGGGATCAGCTGCGACGCGACGAAGTGGTGCGCCGCGATGGCGATCTTCAGCCTCGACCAGGACCTCAACACCGGAACCGTGAACAACGCCGACTGTCTGGGCACGGTCGGCCTGGAGCCGGCGAACTTCGCGTTCATCACGAAGACGGGCGTGCCGCACGCGCCGGCCGGACCGCTCGACCAGACGCTGGCGACCTTCACGCCGGACTCTGCGAGCGACCTCTTCATGGCCTCGGGCGACCAACTCGCGATCGACATCCACGACGGCGCTGCCGGACTGACGACGATCATCCACGACCTGACGACCGGCAAGAGCGGCTCGATGACCGCGAGCGCCGCGAACGGCTTCGCGCAGATCCTGTACGAGCCCGCGTCCGCAACGTGCCACCAGGCGCCGTACACGTTCCGCCCGATGTACGCGACCTCGAGCGAGCACACGCGCGTGCCGTGGGCGGCGCACTCGTACAACGTCGCGTTCTCCGACGAGATCGGCCACTTCGAATACTGCTCCGCCGTCGACGGTGAGGGCGGCGCGTGCACTGCCAACGACGAGGCGGATCTCGACGACGACGACGGCGGCTGCTTCAGCCCGGCTCTTTCGCTCCTCGTCCCGATCGGAGGCTGTATAGCGACCGACGCAGACTTCGACGGGGTCTCGTACCAGAACGTTTGGCCGGGGAGTGATGCGAACCGAGGCCAGGACGCGAAGTACCACCCGAGTTCAATCACGTTCACGAGCCCGTTATTCAACGCCACGGAGAACTACTCGCGCGTTGCCTTCGAGGCCGACTTGCCGCGCATCGAGGCGGCCGACTTCGGCGGCAACTGCAATCGGTTCACCGGGGCGAACTGCGTCAACCCACCGCCGGGCGCGAACTTCTACCCGATCTTCTCGACCGGCACGTCGACAGAGACGCCGGGCGCTGTAGGCCACTGCGTGTGGCAGATCGGCGGGACGAACCTCAAGGGCACGACGAACACCTTCGGCGGCAACTCCGCGGCCGAGTTCGGATCGCTGCTCTTCAGCTTCTATCCGAACCCGAACCCAGCGGTGCGCCTGCGGACGAACAACTTCCGCAACGTGCTCGGCACCAACCCCTGTCCCGCGTAGACGCGTGAAGCGAACGGTGAGGGCGCCTTCGGGCGCCCTTGCCGCGCCAGACTCAGTGGATGCCCGAGGGAGATGCGCTCCATCGCGCCGCGCGGCGGCTGCAGGTCCTCGTCGGCGAGCGGCTCGCGGTCGAGGCGCCGAACCCGCGCGCGGCGGTGAAGCACGTCGCCGAACGCGTCGACGGAAAGCGTCTCGAGTCGGTCGAAGCCGTCGGCAAGAACCTCTTCCTCCGCTTCGAGGGCGGCGTGACGCTGCGCAGCCACCTGAAGATGAAAGGACGCTGGCGCGTGCAGCCGGCCGGGCGGCAGACCGGCAGCGGCCCGTGGCTCGTCCTCCGCGGCTCCACCTACGAGGCGGTGCTGTGGCACGGCCCGGTGCTCGAGCTGAGCGACCGCGCGCGGCTGCGCCTCGGGCCGGACATCCTCGCCGAGCCGCCCGACCTCGACGCGATGCTGACGAACCTTCGGGCCCTGTCCCAGGGACAGTCCCTCGGACAGGCCTTGCAGGTACAGCGCGCGGTCGCCGGCATCGGGAACATGTGGATGAGCGAGGCGCTCTTCGAGGCGCGCGTTTCGCCGTGGCTCACGCTGGCGGAGGCGACCGACGACGAGCTGCGTCGCGCGCTCGAAGCCGCCGCGCGGCTGATGCACGGACGCCTCGCCGGCGCGCCCGCGAGGCACCGCGTCTACCGGCGCAAGCGCCACGGCTGCCCGCGCTGCGGCACGCCGATCCGCTCGTGGCCGCTCGGCGACGAAGCGCGAATGGCGTACTGGTGTCCCGGCTGCCAGAGAGGAGAGGGCCCGGGCGCGGAGTAACGAGGCTGGTGGCGGTACGCGCTCCGCATCTCTATCGCGCCCTGCGCGGCTTCGCGCTCGGCGCTTTCCGGCTGTTCGTCGACGACGACGTGCCGTTTGCGTTCGAGCAGCACGAGTCGTTCGGGCGGCCGGCGCTGTACGAGTACCGACCGCTCGTGCGCACGTTCATCGAGACGCGCGCGTCCGCGCTCGCGAAGCGCGACGACGCTCGACTCGCGCTCGAGGAGCTGCGGCGCGAGCCCGCAGCGCGAATCTTCGCGCGCGCACACGCCGGGCGCCGCTCGACAGAGGACGACGCGCTCTTCCGCACCGTCGTCCTGCCGCTGCTGATCTCGACCGCGGAAGGATGCGGCGGCTTCGACTGGGACGACCGCGCGTTCGACTCGGCGTACACCGAGCTCGAGCGCTCGCTCTACGGCAAGGGCCACGCGTACGCGGCAGTTGCGCCGCTCGTCGGCGTGTCGGTCGGGACTGCGGTCGACCTCGGGGACGGCGTCCGCGTGCGCAATGCTGCGACCGGCGAGCTGGCTGCGCACTGGCCGGAGGCGCAGGGCCTCCTCCCGCCGGACTTCGGCCGCGAGACCGACCGCCTCGCAGTCGTCGAGCTCGAGCACAGCCTCCGGAAGGGCGAGCCCGAGGCACCCGACGCGCCCGGCGAGATCGCCGACGCCGTGACCGCGCTCCGCCTCGCGACGTCGGGGCCGATCGCGGCGGGGCCGGTGCTGTTCGAGCGGCTCGACTGGCGTCCGTACGGCATCCGTCCGGTGCTGCCGATCGCGTCCACGCAGCCGGATGGGGAGGCGACGAGGCTGGACGAGTTCCGCGGGCGCCTCGCCGCCGAGCTGCGCGGCAAGCTGCTTGCGGCCGACGAGGACCTCGAGCTCGGCGAGGCGCTCGATCGGTGGGAGCTCTCGCTCTTCCAGCCGGACCCGTTTCGCGGAGAACAGCTGCGCGAGTCGCTGGCGTTTCTGTTGGGCGGCGGCGACGGCCGCTGGGCCGCCGCGGTGCGTGCGGCGGTGCTGCTCGGGGAGACGCCCGCCGAGCGCGCGTCGATCCTCGCGCGGCTGAAGGAGCACGCGCCGTCGCCGGACCTCGTCCGACGAGCCCTCGTCGAGGTCGTGATGCGCGGCGACCGCACGAAGCTACTGGCTGCTCTGGACGACGCGCTCGTCGGAGCCGCGCCGCCGCCGGCGGGATATTTCACACTTCGGGCAGCGAGCTGACACATGATCTCTCCTACGGTGGAGCGCGTGGACGAGGCGCGTGCGGTGATCAGGAGGCTCGACCGGATCGAGGCGCTCGAACGCGAGGGCGCGCATCCGGCGACGCTCCTCGCGGAGCTGCGCGAGCTCGTCCGCGAGGCGGAGGCATGGTCGCGGGTCGAAGGAGACGAGCGCGCGCAGCGCGCGGTCGAGCGCGTCGAGGAGGCAATGGCAGTCGAGGCAATGCAGTTGACATGATCCGTGCGTGATCGCGCACTGGGACGAGGTCGAGGGTCACCGGCGCGCGAAGGGGCCGATGGCCGCGACCTGGCAGGCGCTCGGGAACGCCGCCGGCGCGAGGGGCATCGGTGTCAATCGCATCCGCATAGAGCCCGGCCGCCTCTCGACGCCGCCGCACTCGCACAACCGCGCGGAGGAGATCTTCTTCGTCCTCGGCGGCTCGGGGCTGCTCTGGCAGGACGAGGCGGTGTGCGAGGTCCGCGCGAACGACACGATCGTGGAGCTCGCCGACAGCGCCGAGCACACGTTCCGCGCCGGCCCGGACGGGCTCGACATCCTCGCGTTCGGCACCCGGCAGCGGCCGGAGTACGGCTGGCTGCCACGGTCGAAGGCGATGCGCTTCGGGTACGTCTGGACCGAGGGGCGTGTCGACGATCCCTGGGACGTAGAGGCCGAGGTGGGCGAGCTCGACTTCGCGGAGCCGGGAGAGCGGCCGCCGAACGTCGTCGCGCTCGAGGACGTCGAGCTCGACGAGGACGGGGACCGTGTGGTCGCCGACGCCGCCGGGTCGATTCAGTCCGGCCTCAAGTGGTCGAAGCGAGGGCCGAACGCCGAGCTCGCGATCCCGCACTGCCACTCCGCCGAGGAGGAAGCCTTCGTCGTGCTCGACGGAGACGGCACGCTCGAGCTGTGGCCGTCGCCGCGCGCCGCGATGTACGGCGCAGAACGCGAGACGCATCAGCTCCGCACCGGCGACGTGATCGCGCGCCCGCCCGGCACGCGCATCGCGCACTTCATCAAGGCCGGCGCGAACGGCATGACGTGCCTCGTCTACGGAACCCGCGAGGCGAACGACATCTGCTATTACCCGCGCTCGAACAAGATCGGCTTTCGCGGCGTAGGCGTCCTCGGCCGGATCGAGTCGCTCGACTACTGGGACGGCGAGCCGCCCCGCGAATGACGCGCAACGCGTGCCGACGAGCGATCCTGCGGCGCCACCGTTCTAAACGTCTCGCCTGCGGTAGATCAGCACCGCCACGACAAGCACGACCGCGAGTTCGACCACGCCTTCGATGAGCGTCGTGAACGTGAGCACCCGGTCGCCCAGGACCCACGTCGCCGGCTGGGTCCGCGCAACCACGCCGAAGCCTGTCCCGTCGGGATAGTTCGTCAGCAAGCCGTTGACGAGGTCGGCGACTCCTTTCGCGACCTGGAACAGCGACCAGCCGACCGCGATCGCAAGGGCAAGCGTCACGAGCGTCGTCTGCGCGAGGAGCCGGTCGAGGTGCTCGCGCATCGCTCGTCTCTTACGCCGCGCTTCCGTAGTTTCCTCGGGCGGCACAACTCCTCCGTCCGATCCTCCCGTAAGCATCTCGACCACGAGGTGGACAGACGCGAATTCCTTTCACAGCTCGCAGAAGGCGCGGCTCGGCCGCGCTGCCGGTTGCGTTGATCGAAGCAGCTCCGCGGCGACCGTCCGCCCGATCCGGATGAAGTGCAAAGCATTTCGTCCGGGCAGAAAAAGGACTCTGGTAGCGTGACCCGAAACGAGGAAGCCGTGGGGCTTGCGCGCCTACTTCCGCGTCCGAACTTGCGGACGAACAACGGCAAAGGACCGACAACGGCCAAGGTCATCGCTTTCGCGAACCAGAAGGGCGGGGTCGCGAAGACGACGACCACGCTCAACCTCGGCGTCGCCCTCGCGGAGCAGGGGAACCGCGTTCTCCTGGTGGACCTCGACCCGCAGGGCAATCTGACGATGAGCCAGGGGCTGAATCCCGACGAGATCGAGCGCTCCATGTTCGACGTGCTCGTGCACAGGATCCCGATCGACGAGGTGATCGCGCAGCGCGAGGTGCCGCTCGCCGTGTCGTCGATCGACCTCGCCAGCGCCGAGCTCTCGCTGTCGTCGATGATCGGCCGCGAGCGCGCGCTCGAGAAGGCGCTGGCGCCGGTCCGCGACCGTTACGACTTCGTCCTGATCGACACGCCGCCGTCGCTCGGCCTGCTGACGATCAACGCGCTGACGGCGGCGGACGGCGTGATCGTCCCCGTGCAGTGCGAGTACCTCTCGTTGCGCGGGCTCGTCCAGCTCGAGAACACGCTCACGATGATCAGGGAGAACCTGAACCCGAACGTCGAGATCGTGGGGATCCTGGCAACCATGTTCGACCGTCGCCTGCTGCACTCGCGCGAGGCGGTCGAGATCCTGAAGGAGAACTTCGGGGAGCTCGTCCTCAACACGAAGATTCGCAAGACGGTTCGCTACGCCGAGGCGCCCGTGAAGGGCGAGTCGGTGCTCAAGTACGACCCCACGAGCGAAGCGGCCGAGATGTACCGCGACCTGGCGAAGGAGGTGCTCCGTAGTGGCGCGAAAGCGCACGTCGATGCGTGAGGGGCCGCTCGCGGAGCTCTTCCGCGCGACCGAGGCGGCGCAGAAGGAAGAGGCCGGGACGAAGGAGGCCGCCCCTGCCGAGGAGCCGCAGGAGCGGACGGTCGAGCACGTGCCGACGTGGGAGGAGTCGGTGGAGAACGTCGTGGCGCCGGCGCCCGTGCAGAAGCCCGAGCCGGAGCCCGAGGCCGAGCCTGAACCGGAGCCGCCCGCTCCCGCTCCCGAGCCCGAGCTGCCACCCGCTGCGCAGTACTCTCTTCCCGAGACCGCGCCGCGGATCTACCGCGCGCCCCGCGGCGAGAGCGCGTCGTACCTCGCCCTCATTCGCGTCGTCGGCGTCGGCGGCGCCGGCCTCAATGCGCTCCACCGGATGATGGACGCCGGCCTCTCGCAGGTCGAGTTCGTCGCCGTCAACACCGACATCCAGCAGCTGCAGATGTCGGACGCGCAGACCAAGATCCACATCGGGCGCGACCTGACGCAGGGCCTCGGCTCGGGCGCGGACCCCGAGGTCGGACGCCGCGCAGCCGAGGAGTCGTACGACCACATCAAGACCGCGCTCCGCGGCAGCGACATGGTCTTCGTCACGGCCGGCGAGGGCGGAGGCACGGGTTCCGGCGCCGCGCCGGTCGTCGCGCGGATCGCGCGCGAGCTCGGCGCGCTCACGGTCGGAATCGTCACGCTGCCGTTCAAGTTCGAGGGGACGAAGCGGCGGGCTCAGGCGGACACGGGCGTCGACGCGCTGCGCGCCGCCTGCGACACGACGATCGTGATCCCGAACGACCGCCTGCTCGAGGTGCTCGACCGCTCGACGTCGATGGTCGAGGCGTTCCGCGTCGCGGACGACGTCCTGCGCCAGGGCGTGCAGGGGATCTGCGACCTGATCACGATGCCCGGCCTGATCAACCTCGACTTCGCCGACGTGCGCACGGTGATGAAGGACTCCGGCACCGCGCTGATGGGGATCGGCTACTCGTCGAACGACGAGAACCGCGCGCGCGAGGCCGCGGAACGCGCGCTGCGGTCGCCGCTGATCGAGACCGAGCTCACGGGCGCACGCGGAATCCTCCTCTCGATCGCGGGCGGCGACGACCTGTCGCTGATCGAGGTGAACGACGCCGCCGAGGTCGTCCGCCAGGCCGCGACCGACGAAACGCAGATCATCTTCGGCGCAACCGTCGACGAGTCGCTCACGGGCCAGGTCTGGGTCACAGTCGTCGCCACCGGGCTCGGCGCCCGTCGCCGGCGCACGTATTCCGGCGCGCGAGCCGATCGCGAGGAGAGCGCGCTCGAGCCGCCGAGCTTCCTGCGCAGCTAGGAGAAGTCGAGCGTGTAGGTTCCGGCGCGCGGCGCGACGAACGTTTCGTGCCCGCGGATCTTCAGCGCGTACCGCCCTGCGTGCGGCACGCGCAGCGTCGCGCCCTCGTGTGAGATTCGAACGACGTCGGCGCCGGGCGCGATCGGTTGCGGCCGCGGCGTCTCGTAGATCGACACGTCGCCGCGTTGCGCGACGAAGGGCAGCGTTCGCGCAACGTCGCGCTCGCGCTCGGAGCTGTAGTCGAGCCTGCCGCCGGGGACGAGGACGTAGCGGACGCCGCGCTCGTGCAGCCAGCGGACGTAGCCGGCGCGGTTCAGGTCGTCCGAGTAGAGGATCTCGTTCTCCGGGAAGTCGTCCTGCCGGTACCACCCGCGTGTGATCGGGAAGCCGGCTTCCGGCACGTACACGGCCTCCCAGTGCGCGGCCGTGTCGAGGGCGTTGACGCGGAAGTTCGGGTCGCGGTGCGCGCGCAGGAACGCGACGGCGGGCGTCCAGTACCCGCGGCTATGCGCGACCTCGTCCTTTCCCTTCACGTAGCTCCACGTGAGCGGCGTCAGGTTGTACGCGACGCAGAGCCCGACGAGCGGGACGGCGACCCACAGCGGGCGGAACCGGACGGCGAGCAGTGAGAGAGGGATCGCCATGAAGCGCAGCCGCGCGGCGTTCTCGCCGAGCTGCGACTGGAACGCGAATGCGAGTAGCACGAACGCCAGGTATGCGCCAAAGATGCCGCGCAACTGCTTGCCGCACGAGACGATCAGGCCCCCACCGGCGAAGACGATCGCCGCGATCAACTCGCTCCATGGAAACGGGAAGTGGCCGCGGCCGTGGTACAGGTGCGCGAGGACGATCTGCGCCGCGATCAGCACGAGGACGAACGCAGCGGCGCGCCACCGCTGCATTCCCACCAGCACGACGGCGAGCAGCAGGATGCTGAGCGGGCTCGCTCCCCACGCGAGCACCGCGAGCGGACCGAACAGCCACCACCAGCCGCGGCGCAACGCGAGCAGGCCGAGCAGCGCGAGCGCGATGCCGAGCATGAACGGGTACGCCCCGGAGAGCGCGTACAGGCCCCACACCGCCGCGAACGTCAGCACCGCCGGCTTCCAGTCGACGAGCAGCGCGAACGCGGCGGCCGCGACGGCGAGCGAGACGACCGCGAGCAGGCGGATGCCGACGGCCGATGCGAGCGGGTAGTAGAGCCACGAGTACGTCACGAACACGTGGCGCCCCGAGTACCAGTAGTTGTCCCACGTCACGAATCCCTCGCTGCGGTACAGGTCGCGCTGGTAGACGTGCGCCGCCGTGTCCGAGCCCGGCGGCCCGAACCAGAGGAGCGCACCGCCGATCAGGGCGGCGACGCCGGCGGCAACCGCGACCGTCCCGAACGCAACCCGTGTCCGAGGGACAGTCCCCCGGACAGAGCCGCCGCGGCCATGCCTCAGGGAGAGCTCCAGACCCTCAGCCATGTCCGGAAGAAGCTACACGGGCTGGTCGCTGCCGAGGACGGCGCGCCGCTCGTCGGGAAGCGAGCGGAGAAAGTCCACGTACGACCGCAGCGCCTCGTCACGGCCGACGTCGCGACCCTTGCGCTGCGACTGGTACCAGCGGTGCTCGAGCAGCTCGTGGTACAGCTCGGCCGCCTCGCGCTTGCCCCACAGGTCGGGCGGCACCGCGGCGATGGCCGGCTCGAACACGTCCGCGAGCCAGCGACCGGCCGCGGCCGTCGAGGAGACCGCCGGACGCCCGGACTCCTCCAGCCCCTTGCGAAAGCTCTCGAGGTCCGCGAGCAGGCGCCGCGCCTGGTTCTCCTGCGCCTCGAGGCCGGTGAGCCGGCGGAGGCGGCGGCGATGGTGGCCGAGTTCGAGCACGGCCGGGTCGACACGGAGCCGGTAGCCCTCGTCCGTGGAGACGAGATCGACCTCCTCGACGTCGAACCCGAGCTCGTTGAGGCGGCGCACGCGCTCGTCGAGGCGGTGACGCTCCCCGGGCGTGAACGCGACCTCGCCGGTCAGCTCGTCCCAGAGGCTCTCGTAGCGCTCGCGCACCTCCGCCGAGACGGCCAGCGGATCGCGGCTCCGGTCCGGCCCCAGCCCCTCCTCGAGGTCGAGCAGCTCGCCGAAGACGTTCGTCTCCGCGATCTCGAGGTCGTGCTCACGCTGGCCGTCGGTCAGGGCCGGCTGGCGTTCGCCCGTCTCGGCGTCCACGAGGTAGGCGGCCAGCGCGCCCGCGTCGCGGCGGACGAGGACGTTCGAGAGCGAGCAGTCGCCCCAGTAGAAACCGGCGAGGTGTAGCCGCACGATGAGGTCGGCGATGCCCTGCGCGATGCGGCCGAGCGGCCCCGGGACGAGTTCGCGCGCGATGACGAGGCGGCACGGCAGCGAGAAGTCGAGGTAGCGGGTGATCAGGACGTCCGGGTGCTCGGGCCGCTCGCGCACGATGCCGACCGGCTCCACGGCGGGGATCGCCTCGTGCTCGAGCGCCCGCAGGAAGCGGTACTCGCGCTGCGCGAGCCGTCCGGGAAGCTCCTTCAGCGCGACCAGCTTGCCGTCGTAGTCGACGAAGCGGACGACGTGCGTGCCGATGCCGCGCGCGGCGACGACGAGGCGCGCGTGGTCCCAGTCGTCGAGCGGCTCGCTCCACGGGAGGTCGAGGAAGTCCGGATAGCCGGCGCGGGGGATCAGCTGGATGCGCATGCGCTCCTAGGGTGGCAGAGCCGCCCGCCCGCCGCCGCGCCTGAGCCACCGTCCGGCGCGCGAGAGTTTCACATCGAGCCTCTAGGGTTGGCGCGTGAGCTCGCTGCTCTATGTCCGCGCCGCCGGGCGCGTTCTCCGCTCCGGCGGCGTCTCGCTGGCGGCGCTGCGGACGCCCGACGACCGGCTGGTCTTCGTCTTCGGCTGCCCCCGGTCCGGGACGACGTTCCTCGCCGGCGCAATCGGCGCCGTACCCGGATTCGTCGACCTCGGCGAGGTGCACCCGGTCAAGGCGGCGATTCCGAAGCTGGCCCGGCTCGAGCCGGAGGACGGGGCCGAGCGGCTGCGGCGGATCCTCGACCGCGTGCGGCGCCTCGGGCTCGTCGGCTCGCGGCGCGGCGTCGAGCAGACGCCCGAGATCGCGTTCGTGCTGCCCGCGGTGGCGCAGGCATTTCCGCGAGCAACCCTCGTGCACGCGCTGCGGGACGGGCGTGACGTCGTGTGCTCGCTCCTCGAGCGGGGCTGGCTGCGGAGCGGCCGCTCCGGGACGGACGACGCCGGGAGCGCGTACGGCCCCCAGGCCCGCTTCTGGGTGGAGCCGGGCCGCGAGGGGGAGTTCGAGGCCGCGAGCGATGCGCGACGAGCGGCGTGGGCTTGGCGCCGTTACGTCTCGGCCGTCCGGGAGTCGGGCGTCGAGGTCCAGGAGGTGCGTTACGAGTCCGTCGGCGGCGCGGCCGGGCAGCTGTCCCGCGTCCTCGGCTGCGACGAAGGCGCTCTGGCCGTCGCGCTCGGGCGGGCGCACTCGGACTCGATCGGCCGCTACCGCCGCGATCT
This sequence comes from Gaiellaceae bacterium, assembly GCA_045806505.1. Classification (GTDB taxonomy): domain Bacteria; phylum Actinomycetota; class Thermoleophilia; order Gaiellales; family Gaiellaceae; genus DASVFB01. Next base: position 93 of record JBJMJE010000307.1, on the reverse strand, counting down.
CGCCGCCGACGAGCTTGCCGACGTAGAGGCCGAGGCGGGGACATTGCTCCACGTAGCGGGCTACTAGAAGTCCGATGCGAACTCCACATCACG
>JBJMJE010000306.1:0-16355 GCA_045806505.1 Gaiellaceae bacterium | reverse complement strand
CGCGCGCACGGCCGGGAGTCTTCATCCGGTCGCCCGAATGGTGGGACCTGCGTGCGCTCGCGGACCGGCCGGAGCGTCGCCGCGGCGCCGGCCCGAAACGCTTCGCGCTGCTCGAGCGCGACGGCGAGCCCGCGGCATATGCGATCTACCGCCACAAGATGGCGTGGCAGGACGGCGTTTCCAGCGGCGAGGTGTCGGTGGTCGAGGCGATCGCGGGTGATCCGGCCGCACTCGCTGACATGTGGCGCTACCTCCTCGACATCGACTGGATCGCGACGATCGCCTCGTCGCTCGTGCCGCCGGACCATCCGCTGTTCTTCGTGCTCGCGCAGGCGCGGCGCATGCGCTACCGGATGGGCGACGGGCTGTGGGTGCGGCTCGTGGACGTCGGCGCAGCGCTGTCCGGCCGCACGTACCCGGAGGACGGCGAGGTCGTGTTCGAGGTGCGCGACGACTTTTGCCCGTGGAACGAAGGGCGGTGGCGCCTCGCCGGCGGGGCAGCCGAGCGCACCGACGCGGACCCCGACCTGGCACTCGACGTGACGGCGCTCGGCTCCGCCTCTCTCGGTGGCATCCGCTTCGCACAACTCGCGCAGGGCGGCCGAGTCGAAGAGCTGAAGCCGGGCGCGATCGAGCGCGCGGACGGACTGTTCCGCCACGGCCTGCACCCGTGGTGTCCTGAGATCTTCTGAGCCGAGCTAAACTGTCGCGCGACCCGGGCGGTTAGCTCAGTTGGGAGAGCACCAGCTCGACAAGCTGGGGGTCACTGGTTCGAGCCCAGTACCGCCCATCACAGGAAGCCCCGCTCAGGCGGGGTTTTCACTTTCAAGGGCGGCAACACAGTTCGGGCCGTGCTCGCAAAATGCTCGCAAGCATCGTCGCTCGGGCCTCGCCGGGGGGAGCATTGACGCACAGACGCGCAGAAGCGGTCGAGGTTCCTATGTAAATGTCTTGTCCGCCCAACCGAAGGAGCGGCATGACGAAGGAGCTTAGGCGGCTGCGGTTTTTGCGGAAAGGGCATCGCGAAGTGCGGGCGGCGCTGCGGCGATCTACGGCGCGACCGCCACACGCGTTGCGTTCAAGGCTCGGGCCGAGACGCATCGACGCAAGACGAGGAGCGTGGTGACACCGGGCGATGCAGTGATCCGGGTGCGAGGCCTCGGCGGTCGGTTCGTCAGGCGTTACCGCAGACCCAGGCTTCGATCCCGCCAGCTCGTGCGGACGCTGGTGACTGGTCGCGCGGGCCTCGAGATCGGTGGTCCCAGCACGTTTTTTCGCGATGAACTGCCGGTCTACCTCGAGATCGGGCGCCTCGACAATGTGAACTTCAGCCGCTCGACGATCTGGGAGGGCACGATCGAACCGGGAGAGACGTTCGTCTTCGACCCGAAGCGCGCTCCCGGTCGGCAGTACATCCTGGAAGCCACGCGGCTGACGGAGATTGGCGACGGTGCGTACGACGTCGTGCTTTCCTCGCACACCCTCGAGCATTCCGCGAACCCGTTGCTGGCGCTCGCCGAGTGGAGACGTGTGCTTCGCCCTGGCGCCACTCTCGTGCTCGTCCTGCCGCACAAAGAAGGCACCTTCGACCACGCGCGCCCGGTGACGTCGCTCGAGCACCTCGAAGAGGATTACCGGCGCGGCACGGCCGAGACCGATCTGACCCACCTCGAGGAGATCCTCCAGCTGCACGACCTTGCTCTCGACCCTCCCGCGGGCAGCGCGGAGGAGTTCGCCGCCCGTTCGCGACAGAACGCCACGAACCGCGGCTTGCACCACCACGTCTTCAGCACTGCCCTCGCACTGGCAACGGTCGATCGAGCCGGTTTCGAGGTGCTCGCCGTGGAGCCAATGCTTCCGTTCCACATCGTGGTGGTGGCTCGGCGGGACGGCGAGCGGCCGAGCAATAACTCGTTCACGCACCCGGATGCCCGCTGGCGCACGAAGAGTCCGTTCAGGCTTGATCGTGCCGGGTAGCGAGAGCGGCGACCACGTTTACCGAGATCGACGCCCGCCTTTCGTGAGCGGTGCGCGCGTAGTTCGCGCGCGGCACGATCGCCGTCGATGCGGCGCTCTTCGTCTCGTTGCGCAGCGTGCGATCGTCCTCGAGTTGACGTCGAGTCCGTCCGCGTGCACGACCTGCGCCACTCGCTCGTCGCGCTAGCACTCGATTCGGGAGCGTCGCTCGCTGAGGCAGCGTGCTTGCGCGGCACGCGAACGCGAAGGTCACGGGCGCGATCTACGCCGGGGTAAGCGAGAGCGGCAAAGCCGAGACCGCGAGCAAGCTCGTCAACGCGGGGATTGGCTGGTAGGCGCTCACGGTCACGAGCTGGGTCTACAGCCCGCCTGTGCCGATGCTTGTGCCGGCCCCGCCGTCACCTCTGATCTGCGAGAGGTCGCCGTCGCGCTCGTCTGCGTAGAACCCCCCGAACCCTTCGGCGCCGGGCGCGCGGGACTGCGGCAGCTTCCCGCAGCGCGAGCACACGTCGTATGAATCGCCGTCTTCGACGCGGATCGTCCAGCGGTGTCCTCTAAAGATGCAAACAAGCCTCTTCATCTCATCTCCTTCGACGGCGAGGTTCGGGGATCAATGCTCTGCCACTCAGGGCGGGAAGTCCAGGAGGCCGCGAATACCGGCGCAACCGATGCTCTTCGGCACCAGAGGCCCGTAGTTTCGGGAAACTGCCGAAGGAGTTCGCGGCATTCATTCGATGCGTCGCGATCGGCCTCGGCTTCGGTGAAGGCAACGAGCCGTCGCTTCTCGCTCTTTGGGCTGACCAGTGGATACGCGATCGTTCCCGGACGCGTCGGTCACGGAGGCAAGGCGCTCGCCGACGCAGTGAGCCGCTCCGTTCCCGACCTGAGATCCTTTCTTGCGTGCCGCGGGCGTCCACAAGTGGAAGAAGCGGTGACGGAGCCGGCCCTCGGCGCCTCGTCTCGATCTTGCTGGTGGCCGTTTCCGTCGCGCTCGTGGCGACGTCGGCCTATCGGGCTGCGACCTCGTCCTTTACCCATGACGAGAGCCTCAGCTTCGCCATCTTCACTTGGGCGCCCGACTTGGGCAGCACGGCGAACAACCATCTCCTGAACACCTGGCTGATGCGGCTCTGCTCGTCGCTGTTCGGGAACTCCGAGCTCTCACTCCGCTCGCCGAACATCGTCGCGCACGCGATCTATCTCGTCTCGACGCTGCTCCTGCTCAAGCGTCTCGAGCAACCTCTGATTCAGGTGGTGGGCTTCGTCCTCCTTGCCCTCAATCCGTTCGTGCTCGACTTTTTCAGCCTCGCCCGCGGTTATGGGCTGGCGCTCGCCTTTCTGATGGCGAGCCTGTACCTGCTGGCGCGTGCGCACGAGGAGGAGCCGGCGGGGCGCCGTGCGATCTACGCCTTCCTCAGCATTCTCGGCGCGGCGCTGGCGCTGCTCGCGAACTTTTCCTTCCTCACGTACTACGTGCCGATGGTGCTGGTGGCGGCGTGGGTCGTAGCGAGTGACCGCTCCTACCGGCGGTTCAGCCGCGACCGGAGAGTCCTCGCCGAGGGACTGCTCGGAGCCGGCGCTCTGTTCGCCCTCTTCCCGCTCTACAAGCTCATTCTGCTACGACAAGCCGGAGAGCTCTACTTCGGCGGCGACACTGGCTTCTTCAGCGACACCGTAGAAGGTCTGGTGCACGCATCGGCCTACTCGAACACCCTTTCCCCGTCGGCAACCGCCGCCATCTCCGTCGTCTTGATCGGAATGGCGCTCGCCGCTCTGGCTGTCGGCGCGTGGCAGTTCGGGCGACACGCGGAAGCGTCGCTCGCGCTCGTCTTCGCTGCGCTACTTGCCGGGTCCGCGGCGCTCGCGTTCGTCGAGCGCTACCTCTTCGATGCGCTCTGGCCGATCGAGCGCGCGGCCATCTACTACATCCCGCTCTACGTCGTCGCCGTGCTCTTCGGAGCCCAGCTGCTCGCTGGGCTGACGGATCGACGCTCGAGAATGACGGGCATCCTGGCACTACCGGTGCTCGCCGCCGCACTTCTGTGCTGGCAGCTCGTCGGCCACTTCGACCCACACTCCTCCTTTGACTGGGCATACGACCGGCACGACAAGGACGCGATCAGGGTGGTGGAGCGTAACCGCGCCAAGAGCGAGACGCGCTCGACGGTCGTCCGCCTCGGTGACAGCTGGCAGATGGAGCCGTCGTTGAACTTCTACCGCGTCACACGCAGCTACACCTGGTTGGCGCCGGTGACGAGAGATCCTGTCACCGAGCAGCACTACGACTTCGTCTACGGCTTCGAGGACGACGTGACGCAGCTGCGCGATCAAAGCGTCAGCCTCGCATCGTACGGCGATACGAACACCCTGGTCGTCCGCGTCAAGCGCTAGAACGGCGATTCGTTGAGCCGACTCGGCGCCGGCGGTCGGCCACGGCAATAACGCGCTACTCTCGAAGAGCCTCTTCGAGCCTTGCGCAGGCGTGGCCTTGTTCCCGCCCAGTCGGCTCATCCCTCGTCGCGGGCGGCCAGACCTGCGACGCACCGGGACGGGAGTAACGAATGGGGGGAAGTGCTTCAAGGCGAGGACGCCTGGCGCGAGCGTGCCACGCAGCTACAGAGCGCGCTCGACAGCCGTGTGGTCATCGAGCAGGCGAAAGGCATGCTGCGCGAGCGAGTCGGCGTTTCCACCGAGGGCGCGTTCGAGTTGCTGCGCGCGGCGGCGCGTTCGCACCGGATGAAGCTCAACAGCCTCGCCGCGGACGTCGTGCGGTCGTTCGCGACACCGGAGCCGATCGTGCGGATCATCGGGCTTCATCCGGAGATCTTCGAGGTGATGTCCCGCGAGGAAAGGGTGCTCCAGACCGAGGAGTTCTTCCGCGACGTGAACGAGGTGATCGCGCGCTCGGGAGCCTCGAACGGGTCCAGCTTCCTCTGCGAGTGCGCCAACCCCTTCTGCAACGTCACCTTCGAAATGGACGGCGAGGACCTGAAGACGCTGCACTCGACGCCCGGCTACTACGTCATCCTCGCCGGTCACGACATCCCCGAGCTCGAAGAGGTCGTCCAGCATCAAAACGGCTATGCGATCGTCAGGAAACGCGCCGCCGATCGCTGATCCGCGGCGTTTGCCGCCGCGTCCCGTGGACAGATGCGGCGATAGGAGTAGCTCGGGGCAACGCCGGACTGGCAGGGGAGGGGCGAGAAGGGGTCGATGGCTATCGAGAAGGTGACGGCGAGCGCGCCGGGGATCGCAGAGTCGCGCTGGGCGGTGCGGCCGCCCGCGTGGGAGAAAACGAGCCGCTGACGCTGGCGAAGGTCGTGGCGGCGTTCGAGCCCACGATCTCGTTCACGATCGGCGTGGAGGAAGAGCTGATGCTGGTCGAGCCGGAGGGCCTCGACCTGGCTCCCGTGATCGACGACGTGCTGCCGCTCGTCGAGAACGACGCGCGTTTCGCGCGCGAGTTGCGCGCTGCGCAGATCGAGATCGGTACACGTCGCAGTGCCTGGGGCCGATCGTGCGCTCGCCGTCTATAACGGACTGCGGTCGTACCTGCCGGAGCTGGCTGCGCTCGGTGCGAACTCCGCGTTCGCCGAGGGCCACGACACCGGCATGGCTTCGGTTCGGCCGAAGTTCAACGACGCGTATCCGCGCTCCGGCATCCCGCCCGCCTTGAGGGCCTGGGACTCGAGGCGGAGCTGCGGCAGGCGCTCGGCGAGGGGCGCTACACGCTCGGGGTCACCGAGCCCGAAGGCGGGCTGCTCTCGCCCACGGCGACACCGCTGCGCGCGGCGATCGAGGAGTTCCTCGCGCAGCGCGACCCACCGGGGCGGCTGATCCCGACGCTCGGCTACGGCTACAGCGACTGCGACACGATGCGCAACGCGTACGGGAGCATCACCCACGGCTTCATCCCCCTCCCGAACGCCGACCCACTCGTCAACCTGACGACGAAGCACGGCATCGACGAGCGCGTCCGGCTGGCGACCTCGCCTTCCAGACGGACGCCGCCACGCACATCGCGCGCACGATCGGCTCGCTCGGCACTCAGGCACGCTGAGAAACAAGAGCGCCCACCAGCGTTAGACGAGAATCTCTTGCCTGGTGACCGGCGGCACCGCGATCGCGCTCGTGCTCGCGCTCGTCTCGACGACGCTGATCAACGTCGCCTACCTCCGCGAGCACGACGCTGCGGCATCGCTGCCCGTCCTCTCGATGCGGCGGCCTCTTCAGTCGGCGCGCATCTTGCTTGGAGATCGCAGCTGGATGCTCGGGTTCGCGATGGAGAGCGCAGGGTTCCTGCTCTACGCGACAGCGCTCGCACTCGCGTCACTGGCCCTCGTCCAGAGCATCTCCGCCGGCGGCATCGGCGTCCTCGCCTACGTGTCGGCGCGCGTCGCGGGGCGTCGCCTCAGCCGGCGCGAGTTCAACGGCGTTCTCATCTCGGTCGTCGGTCTCGTCGCGCTCGGCGTGTCGCTCGTCGGCGGCAGCGGCGAGGGCGGAGCTGGATCGACGCGCGCGATCCTCCTGTGGCTCTGCGTCACTGCAGGCGTCGCGACGCTAGTGCTCTTCGTCGGACGTCGGCTGGGTGCTGTCGCCGTCGCCTACGGCGTCGCCGGCGGTCTGTTCTTCTCCCTCGGCGACGTCTCGACGAAGGTGGCGACGCAGAGCGGGACGCGGCTGTTCTTCGTGATCCCGCTGGTCATCGGATACACGGCGGGGACGGCGCTGTTGCAGGTCGGGTATCAGGCCGGCGGTGCACTTACTGTCGCCGGCCTCGCGACGCTGTTGACGAACGCCGTGCCGATCGCCGCCGGAACGCTCGTCCTCGACGAGCCGGTGCCCGGTGGTGCGCTCGGTGCGCTGCGCGTGCTCGCGTTCGTCGCCGTGACCGTCGGCGCCGTCCTGCTCGCGCGTCCCGGGAAGCCGCCCGGAGATGCTCCTACTCCTTACGCCTCAGACGCTGTCCGCGTCGGCTTCGAGTCGTCTGCGCCGTAGCCAGCGCACGAGCTCGACGAGCAAGCTCACGCCGACGGCGACGGCGAACGCGGCGAGCAGCCCTTTCCACGGCGCGTCCTCGAACTGCTTGCCGCCGATGTATCCGAGCAGCGCGGCATAGGTTCCCCAGAGCGTCGCGGCGATGACGTCGGCGAGGATGAACCGACGCCACGGCATCGCGTGTGTGTACCCACACGAGAACGTGACTGCCGTGCGGCCGCCGGGGATGAAGCGCGCGATGATGATCAGGTAGAAGCCTCGTATCTTGAGTTGGCGCTCGGCCCATTCGAACGCGCGCCGGCTCTTCGCGCCGCTGAGCAGCCGCTTGATCCTTCGCTCGCCGAGCCACGCGCCGAGACCGTAGGAGACGTTGTCGCCGGCGATCGCGCCCAGGGTCGCGCAGACGATGACGAGCGGGAGGCTCAGGTCGCCGGAGCTCGCGAGGACGCCCGCCGTGATCACGACCGTCTCGCTCGGCACGAAAGGGAAGAACGCGTCGAGCATCGAGACGAGGAAGACGACCGGGTAGCTCCACCAGGCTCCCGAGACCCACTGGACGAACTGGTCGAACAAGTGCATGCCGCTCAGCCTTGCGCATCCCGCCGTTACTTCGCGGACCTATCCAGCGGGCCGCAACTGTGCGATGGTCGCCAGGCGATGCACGCCTCCTATGCGCGTGTCGTTGCGTTCCTCTACGGGGTGGACGCGAAGCAAGCGACAGTCCATCAACCGAAGGAGAGAACGGTGATGACGAAAATGCTTGTGCGTCTTGTCCTGGTCTTGGCGGGCGCCGTCGCGCTTGCGGCGTCGGTTGCCGGCGCGGCGCCGGTCGGCGCGTTGACGCAGTTCGCCGTCGGCGCGGGCCACGTCCCGTTCAGGATCGCGTCGGGCGCCGACGGGGCCGTCTGGTTCACCGACCAGGGCGCGGTCAAGGCGATCGGCCGGATCACGACCGGCGGCGCGTTCAGCTACATCCCGCTGCCGGCGGGCAGCTTCCCGCGCCAGATCCGCGTCGGCGCGGACGGCAACATCTGGTACACGGACACCACGACGCCTGCGGTGGGGCGTTTGAATCCGGACGGCACCGTCACAGTGTTCGCGCTGCCGGCGGGCAGCTTCCCGAACGCGCTCGCGGTCGGGGACGACGACAACCTGTGGGTCACGGATCGCGGCACGAGCGCGGCGATCGTTCGCGTGACGCCGGCCGGCGTGATGACCAGGTTCAGCGCCGGCCTGAACGCGGGCAGTCTTCCGAACGGAATCGCACCTGGCTCCGACGGCAACCTCTGGTTCACGGACCAGGGCTCGACGAGGGCGTTGGGGCGCATCACGACGAGCGGCGCGATCACGGAGTTCAGCGCCGGCCTGAATGGGGGCACGCTCCCCGCGGCGCTCTCGCCCGGGCCCGACGGCGCCGTCTGGTTCACCGATCAGGGCGCGACGAAGGCGATCGGCCGGATTGCCGCCGACGGTGTGATCACCGAGTCGAGCGCCGGCCTGAATGCCGGAAGCAATCCGCAGGAGGTCACGCCGGGCGCCGACGGCGACCTCTGGTTCACTGACCGTGGCACCACGAAGGCGATCGGGCAGATCACGCTGACCGACACGGGCTGGACGATCACCAACCACAACCTCGCCTCCACGCTGTCGCCCGGCGGGGTCAGGACGGGCCCGGACGGCAACCTGTGGTTCACCGACAACGGCGCGCCGCAGGCGATCGGCCGGTTCGGCGTCGGAGCGCCGGCGGCGTCCATCCGCGCACCCAGGATCAAGGCGTCCGGCGAGGCGGGTGACGTGCTGCACTGCAAGAAGGGCAAGTGGTCGCGCTGGGCCGGCGACAAGCCTTCGCGCACGAGGTTCGGCTTCGACGGCTACCGCTGGCAGCGCGACGGGATTGCGATCGCCGGTGCGGCGTCGAAGAAGTACGAGCCGACGGCCGCCGACGTGGGGCACGAGCTGTCGTGCTCCGAGACGGTGACGTACACGCTGTTCCCGACGACGGTCACGGCGACGAGTGCGCCCGTCGACGTGCGTGGTCACAAGCAGAAGTGATAGCGAGGCGGGGCGCGGCTCGAGCCGCCGCGCCCCGCCGCCGCTTCGTCTGGTGCTTCAGCTCAGCTGACTGAACATGTCGTTGCCGCTGGCCGTCGTTTCCGGCACTTGCTGGAGGACGTCCCAATGCTCGACGATCTTGCCGTCGTCGTTCAGGCGGAAGATGTCGACGGCAGCCATGTTCCAGTTCTTGTAGTCGGCGTGGACGGCGACGACGTCGCCTTCGGCGATCACACGGTGAACCTCGACGTCGACAGGCCCGACCGGCGCGAAGAAGTCCTTGAGGGCCTGGCGCCCGTTCCCCGCCTGAGGGTTGTGCTGAACGTAGTCGTCGACGATCAGGTCGTCGAGCGCATCGAGGTCGGCTCGACGGAACGCGTCGAAGACACGCGCGACCGTCTGCTTGTTCCGCTCCGTATCGGCCATCGTGGTTCCTCCCTCTAGTCGCTGTTGTCCGTGACGCTGTCGACGCGGGCGCCGGCGAACGTGATCAGGAAGACGCGCGGGCCGATCTTGATCGCGGCGACAGGATCCTTCCAGCCGACGGTGCACGCGGGCGCGGGGTCCACGTGCGGGAAACCGGCGCGAGCCTTTGCTGCATTGAACCCGAGTAACGTCGAATAGACGAAGCGGTAGAGCGCGTCGCCTCGTTGGCTTCCATCGAGCTCGAGCGTGTGCGAGCTGGGCTCCTCCTGGCAGCTCCGCCGGTCGATGAGCGGCCTTTCGTGGCTTCGCAGTTCTGCGACGTCGACGGCCACCACCGCAACGGCGATCGCGACGAGCAGCGCCCAGGCACGTCTCACGTCACTGATTTTCGCGCACATGTGGGTGCCGGTTTGATCGATGCTCTACTCGTCGCATGCCTGGACTCTCTCCACTGATGACGTGGCCAATCGTCGGCGCGCCCCTCGCGGGCGGTCCGTCGACGCCGGCGCTCGCCGCGGCTGTCTGCGAGGGCGGCGGCCTCGGCTTCGTCGCGGCCGGTTACAAGGCGGCGTCGGACGTCGCCGGCGACATTGCGGAGGTTCGGCGGAGGACGCAGCGGCCGTTCGGCGTCAACGTCTTCGTCCCGGTGCGGCTCGCCGTCGACGAGGCCGCGATCGAGCGCTACGTCAAGCGCCTCGAGGGCGAGGCGGAGCGGTACGCCGTCGCGTGCGGCGAGCCGCGCTGGAGCGAAGACGACTGGGATGCGAAGCTCGATCTCGTCGCGCGCGAGCGCCCGGCCGTCGTCTCGTTCGCGTTCGGCTGCCCGGAAGCCGGCGTCGTCGCATGGCTGCGCGGTGAAGGCATCGCCGTCTGGTGCACCGTGACGACCGCCGCCGAAGCGTCCATCGCGGCGGCGGCGGGCGTCGACGCGCTCGTCGTCCAGGGCGCGGAGGCGGGAGGACACCAGAGCTCCTTCACGGACACGGACGATGCGCCAAGCGCGCTCGTGCCGCTTCTTCAACTCGTTCGCTCGGTCACTGACGCGCCGCTGATAGCTGCGGGCGGAATTGCCACAGGCCGAGGCGTAGCGGCGGCGCTGGCCGCCGGCGCGTCGGCCGCGCAGATCGGTTCGGCGCTGATGCTGGCGCCGGAAGCTGGAACGAGCGACGCACAACGCGTAGCGTTCAGCGAGGACGTGCCGACCGCACTGACCCGGGCCTTCACCGGGCGTCGCGCTCGCGGCATCGTCAACCGCTTCATGCGAGACCACGACAGCGCAGCGCCGAAGGCCTACCCGCACGTTCACTACGTGACGGCGCCGCTGCGCGCGGCGGCACGCGCGGCAGGCGACTCCGACGGCGTCAACCTCTGGGCCGGACAGGCATACCGTCTCGCACGCGCAGCGCCGGCGGCCGAGCTCGTCGAGCGGTGGGGCGCGGAGGCGCGAGCGGTGCTCCGCGGATGAGCCGCCGGGGAGGAGACCGTCCTGCGGGCGTGGAAATCGGCGGGATGGCGCGGCGCCTCCTGCTCGCTCTCGGCTGCGTGCTCTTTCTAGCGGCTCCCGCCGCGGGAGGCGACATCTACCACCGCAAGCGCGCGATCGACGAGCGCCTGTCGTCGCTGCACTCGAAGATCGCGGGCGCGCACGAACGCGAGAGCGCGCTGACGCAGCAGATCCGCGTCGCGAACGTGAAGATCGACGCAGTTGCCGGTGACGTCGCGCACGCGCAGACGCAGCTCGCCGTGCTGCAAGCGCAGCTCGAAGCCTCGCGGCGCAACCTCGAGCGGTTGAACGGCGTCGTCGCAAGACAGACGGCGCGGTTGAGGTCGCTGAAGCGCCAGTACCGCATCGCGCTCGCGCGGCTCAACGAGCGGCTCGTCGACGCGTACGAGACGCCCGATCCCGACGCCGTCGACGTGCTTCTGTCGGCGACGACGATGAGCGAGCTGATCGATCGCGTCGAATACCTCGCGCAGATCGGCACGCAGGACAGCCGTATCACGAAGCAGCTCGACACGGCGCGCGACGAGCTTCATACGTTGCGCGAGCGCACGCGCGCGAACAGGAAGCGCGTCGCCGAGGAGACGGACGCCGTGCGCGCGCGCACCGAAGAGCAGCAGACCGTGACCCAGCAGCTGATCGCTTCGCAACAGCAACTCGCGGCCGCGCGCGAATCGCAGCAGTCGGCCCTCTCGTCGACGAAGACGACCGAACAGGAGCTCGTGCACGAGTCGCAGCTGCTCGCGAACCAGAGCGCTGCGCTCGCCGGTCGAATCCGCGCGGCTCAGGCCGCCGCCGCTGCCGCCGCTGCCGCGCGCGCCGCCGCACCGCCGCCGACCACGTCGTCCGGGTCGCCGCCGCCCGCGGCAAGCAGCCCGAGCCCCAGCCCCGCGCCGGCGCCCTCGTCCTCCGGTCTGATCTGGCCCGTCCAGGGGCCGATCGCGAGCCCGTTCGGCCCGCGTTGCCTCTCGAACGGCGACTGCTCGTTCCATCCGGGCATCGACATCGCCGCCGCGAGTGGAACCCCGATTCGCGCAGCCGCCGCGGGAACCGTGATCTACGCCGGCTGGATGGACGGCTACGGCAACCTGACCGTTGTCGACCACGGACGGGGGCTCGCGACCGCGTACGGCCACCAGTCGTCGCTCGGCGTCGGCCTCGGCGCCTCCGTCTCGCAGGGCAGCGTCATCGGCTACGTCGGTTGCACCGGCTACTGCTTCGGGGCGCACCTCCACTTCGAGGTGCGGGTCAACGGCGAGGTCGTCGACCCGATGGGCTACCTGTAGCCGCGGTTCGCAAGTTTCGGGATCCGCCGGGATCTTCAGTGAGGGTGACGGTCCACGCGTTCACGTCGACGGACGACTGGCAGCGCCCTCGCGGCGCGGCCTTCTACTACTTCCTCGTGAACGTCAACGGGCGCCCGCACGACCCTCCAGTCCTGACGACCGACAGCGCCGACCATCGCGTCGGCGAGTTGATCGTCCTCGGCGACGGGTCGCGTGTGCGCGTGCGGGCAATCGAGCAACCCGCTGATGACGAGAGCGCCGGACGCGGACTCGACGGCGTGCTCGTCGTGGAACCGGACACGCACCGCTGAGCGTGCTTTCGCTCGCTGGATTTCCTTGTCAGCCTTGACAGTCGTGCGTCAGCAGTCCAAGATGCGCGAACGATGACGACCGGGCTGCGCACCACTTCGCTTTCGCTTTCGCAGCTCGTCGTCGTTATTTCGATTCTCCCCCGTTAGGGGGAGAGCGCACTCACGCGGCCTTGACGCCGCAGACGTCCACTTCACCACAGGAGAGGTGCGCCTCTCACTGGATGACGAAGGAGCGAACGAGTGCGCAGGATCAAGATCTTCGACACGACGCTGAGGGACGGCGAACAATCGCCGGGCATCGCGCTGCAGCCGCACGAGAAGGCCGAGATCGCCAGGTCGCTCGAGTCGCTCGGCGTCGACGTCATCGAGGCCGGATTCGCCGCCTCGTCACCCGGCGACCACGCGGGCGTTGCAGCAGTCGCCTGCGCCGTCTCGACCGCGACGGTCGCGTCGCTCTGCAGAACGACGCAGGCCGACATCGACGCCAGCGTCGACGCTCTTCAGGGCGCGGGACGGTCGCGCCTCCACATCTTCATGGCCACAAGTCCCCTGCATATGCAGCGAAAACTCGGCCTCGAGCCGTCGCAGGTGCTCGAGCGGATCCGGTGGGCGATCTCCTATGCGCGTGAGCGTGCCGACGAAGTCGAGTTCTCCGCCGAGGACGCAACGCGTTCGGAACCCGAGTTCCTCGCAGAGGCCTGCCGAACCGCGATCGCAGCCGGCGCCGACGTCGTCAACCTGCCCGACACAGTCGGGTATGCCCTTCCCGACGAGCTCACGCGGCTCCTTACCGAGGTACGGTCGCTCTGTCCCGAGCTCGACGGCGTCGAGCTGTCGGTGCACTGTCACGACGACCTCGGCCTCGCCGTCGCCAACTCGCTCGCCGGTCTCGCCGCCGGTGCGACGCAGGTCGAATGCACCATCAACGGCCTCGGCGAGCGCGCCGGCAACGCTGCGCTCGAGGAGATCGTCGTCGCTCTTCGCGTTCGCGACGAGTCGTTCGCAACGGAATGCAACATCGACATGCGGCATCTGCACCGCACGTCGCGTCTCGTCTCCGCGCTGACGGGCTACGTCGTTCAGCCGAACAAGGCGGTCGTCGGCGCGAACGCGTTCGCGCACGAGGCGGGCATCCACCAGGACGGCGTGCTCAAGGACGCGTCGACGTACCAGATCATCGATCCGGCGGAGCTCGGGCTGACGATGACGCTTCCGCTCGGCAAGCACTCGGGTCGCCATGCGTTCGCGCGCGCGTGCACCGATGCCGGGCTCGAGCTCGACCGCGAACAGGTCGACTCCGCGTTCGCGCGCTTCAAGCGGCTCGCCGACGGCGGCGACCGTGTCTCTCTATCCGACGTGTTCCAGGAGGTGGCGGCATGAACATGAACACTCCGCAGAAGATCGCGTGCCTGGCCGGCTCCGGCGTCGGGCCGGAGCTGATGGCCGAAGCGGCGCGCGTGCTCTCGCGTCTCAACGAGCTGCACTCGCTCGCGATCGACGAAGTACACGTGCCCTTCGCGGGCGAGGCGATGACGCGTTTCGGGCACCCGTTACCGCTCTCGACTCGCGCCGCGTACCGCAAGGCCGACGCGATCCTCGTCGCGAGCCCGAACGAGCCGGCGGTCGAGGCGCTGATGGCGGACCTCGACCTCGTGTGGCGCGTCTCGCGTGTGCACCTCGGGGCGGCCGGCGAAGTGGCCGTGTTCGGTGCCGTGGACTCCGCTTCGCCGCGTCAGGCCGTCGAGCGCGCGTTCTTCAGCGCTGCGGCGAAGCACGGACGGCTGACCGCGGTCGGCTCGTCGCCTGGCTGGCGTCGCGTCGTCGATGCCGAGCACGCGCGCTGGGGAGGAATGCTCGTCGAGCGCCGCACCGTCGGCGAGGCGCTTGTCCGGCTGCGTCAGTCGCAGTGCGATCTCGACGTGATCGTCACCGAGGCCGAGCTCTTCGAGCCGCTCACCGACGCTGCCGCCCACCTCGGAGGCTCGCCGGCGAGCGTCGCCGACGCCTGGCTCGCCGAGGAGGGACCCGGGCTGTTCATGCCGGGCGCGGCCGCGCCGGAGGATCTCGCCGGGTTCGGCGTCGCCGATCCGAGGGCGATGCTGCTGACCCTGTCGCTGCTGCTCGCAGAGGGGCTCCATCGCCGGTCCGCGGCGCGGACGCTCGAGCGCGCGGTCGCGGCGGCGCGGCCGGACGCCGTCGGAACTCGCTCCGTCGCGGACGCGGTGCTCGAGCTGCTGCCCGAGGTGCGGACGGACGTCGAGATGTTCGAGGAGATCTGGGCGGCATGACGCGGATGCTCGGCTCCGACGCCGTCCTTCGCTCGCTCGAGCACGAGGGCGTGCGCGTCGCTTTCGGACTCCCCGGCGGCGCGATCCTGCCGCTGTACGACGCGTTCGCCCGCGGCTCATCGGTGCGTCACGTGCTCGCACGCCACGAGCAGGGTGCCGGCCATATGGCCGAGGGCTACGCGCGCGCGTCCGGCGACGTCGGTGTCGCAATCGCGACGTCCGGGCCGGGTGCGACGAACCTCGTGACGCCCATTGCCGACGCGTGGATGGACTCGACGCCGCTCGTCTGCATCACGGGCCAGGTGCGTTCCGGCTTGATCGGCACCGACGCGTTCCAGGAGATCGACGCGACCGGCATCACGATGCCGATCGTCAAGCACTCGTGGCTCGTGCAGGACGTGGAGGAGCTGCCGTCGGTGCTGAAGGCCGCGTTCCACGTCGCCCGCTCGGGGCGGCAGGGGCCCGTGCTTGTCGACATCGCGAAGGACGCGCAGGAGGCGGAGCTCGACTTCGCGTACCCCGACGATGTCGACCTGCCGGGCTGGAGACCGCCGCTGCGCGTGGACGAGCGCGCGGTGCGCGCTGCGGCGCAGGCGATCGTCGCTGCGGAGCGGCCGATCATCTATGCGGGCGGCGGCGTGCTGAACGGCGATGCTTGCACGGAGCTCCGCGCCCTCGTGGACGCGGCGCGGCTGCCGGCCGTCGTCACGCTGATGGGCAAGGGCTGCCTGCCGGATTCGCATCCGCTCAACTACGGCCCGCCCGGGATGCACGGGTCGAAGTACGGCAACTGGGCGCTCAACAAGGCGGACCTCGTGATCGCCGTTGGCTCCCGCTTCGACGACCGCGTCACGGGCAAGCTCTCCGCCTTCGCCCCGGACGCGAAGGTGATCCATTTCGACGTCGACGCAGCCGAGGTGGGCAAGATCCGGGAAGCCGACATTCCCGTCGTCGGCCCGCTCAAGGAAGCCCTCGCGCGCCTTGCCACGACGCTCGAGCACGGCGACCACGAGCCGTGGGTGCGACAGCTCGACGATTGGCGCGCGCAGTTCCCGTACCGGTATGCCCGTGAGCCGGGAACGCTCAAGCCGCAGACGGTCGTCGAGACGCTGCGCGACCTCACCGCGGGGCGCGAGGACGTCGTCTGGACGACGGGCGTCGGCCAACACCAGATGTGGGCGATGCAGTACCTCGTCTGCGACAAGCCGCGCACCTTCATCACCTCGGGCGGTCTCGGCACGATGGGCTACGGCGTCCCGGCGGCGATTGGCGCGAAGGCCGCTCGGCCGGACGCGACGGTCGTCTGCATCGACGGCGACGGCTGCTTCCAGATGACGTCACAGGAGCTCGCGACGGCGGCGCTCGAGCGGCTCCCGATCGTCGTCGTGATCGTGAACAACGGCTGGCTCGGCATGGTGCGCCAGTGGCAGGAGCTGTTCCACGACGAGCGCTACTCGCAGACGCACCTGTTCGCCGAGGTCCCCGACTACGTCATGCTGGCCGAGGCGTACGGCTG
>JBJMJE010000305.1:0-19837 GCA_045806505.1 Gaiellaceae bacterium | reverse complement strand
CGCTGCTCCGGGCCGCCGCCGACCGCGTCAAAGCCGGCGGCTCCGTCGTCTACAGCGTCTGCACGCTCAACGCCGACGAGAACGAAGCCGTCGTCGACGCGCCGTGCTCCGGGCTCGGCGTCCTCGCCGCGCGGCCGGACCTGCGGTGGCGCGCCAGGCCGCTTCCCGAGCTCCAGCTCGCGCTGCTCCGGGCCGCCGCCGACCGCGTCAAAGCCGGCGGCTCCGTCGTCTACAGCGTCTGCACGCTCAACGCCGACGAGAACGAAGCCGTCGTGGACGCGTCAGGCCTCGAGGCGGACGCGACGCTCGCGGATGCCTGGCCGCAGTTTCGGCACCCGAACCGGCCGGCGTTCCTGCTCACGCTGCCGCACGTCCACCGCACGAGCGGCTTCTTCATCGCGCGGCTCCGCGTGCCGTGAGCCGCCCGCGCTATGCCGTCGCCGCCGTGCGGATTCTCGCCGCGGGGGTGCTCGCGTTGGCGGCGGCCGCGTTCGCGGTGTTGTACGAGTACGTCATCAGCATCTCGGCCGGGCTTTGCGGCGAGCATGCACGCTGGTGGGTCGACGTCGTCGCCGTCGGCGTGCCGCTGATCGTCGTCGGCTCGTGGGGTCTGCTGCACGGCTGGTGGATTCTCGTCGCGTGGCCGGCAGCGGTTCTCGCCGCGGCCGCGTTCCTCTCGCTCGCGTCCTACGTCCAGCCGAGCGCCCACGGTCACTGCGAGACGATGACGCCGTACGAGCGCATCCTGTCGCCTTCGCGGTATTCGACGATGTCGATCGAGATCGTGTCGTCCCCGCGGGTGAAGGTGACAGCGTCCTCGCTGTTTTCCGCAACGCGCCAGCCGGCGAGCTCGCGTTCGTAGTGCTCGACGATGGTCGCGGGCCGCACGGGATGCTCCAGCCGGTATGCGGTCTCGACGTTGTAGCTTGCGATCGGCACGAGGCTCTCGCCCTCCCATTTCCGCCGCTCGTAGACGTTCAAGACCAGGCTGCGCGCACCAGGCACCGGCGGCGCCACCACCGTGAGCAACCGGTGCGCGCGCGAGACCTGCGCGCCTTTATCGACGCTCGCCGCCTGCGCGTAGAGCCACATGCCGAGCGGCACGAGCACGACACCCGCGACGAGGGCCGCCGCGGCTGCCGTATGCGCACGCGCCATCGACGCGAATTGTGACGCCATAGACTCGCCTGCGGTGTCCTGGCGCGAGTGGGTTCGCACGGTCGAGATCGAGCCGTCGCTCTACGCGGCGGACTTCTCGCGCCTCGGCGATCAGATCGACACGTTGCTCCGTGCCGGCGCGCGCGTGTTCCACTTCGACGTCGGCGACGGGCACTTCGTCCCGCCGGTGACGATCGGCCCGATCGTGCTGCAGTGGATTGCGCCGGCGATCCGCGACCACGACGGCGCCGTCGACTGCCACCTGATGGTCGACCAGCCGGAGAAGCACTTCGAGGCGATTCGAGCAGCCGGCGGCTCCAGCGTGACGTTCCACTACGAAGCCGTCGACGATCCGCAGGCCGTCGCGGCGAAGGCGCGCGAGCACGGTCTCGCGGTCGGGCTCGCGTTCAATCCCGAGACGGCGGTCGAGGACGCAGCCGCCGCTGCGGACGGATTCGACCTCGTTCTCTGCATGAGCATCCATCCCGGGTACTCCGGGCAGGAGTTGATGCGGGACGCGATTCAGCGCATCCGCACGCTGCGGCAGTTGCTGCCGCCGGACGTCCTGATCCAGGTCGACGGCGGCGTCGGGCCGGACAACGCCCGCGAGCTCTACCAGTCCGGCGCGAGCCTGCTCGTCGCGGGCACGAGCATCTTCGGTAGAGAGGACCTGCCGCGCGCCTACCGGCGCCTCGTGACCTCTCTCGCGTGACGAGGTGACGATGCGCCGTGCGATCGAGCTCGCGGAGCGCGGGCGGGGAACGACGTATCCGAACCCGCTCGTGGGCGCGGTCGTCGTGCGCGAAGGCGAGGTCGTCGGCGAAGGCTGGCACGAGCGCCGCGGCGCGCCGCACGCGGAGGTGAACGCGCTGCGCGACGCGGGCGAGCGTGCTCGGCGCGCGACCATGTACGTCTCGCTCGAGCCGTGCACGCATCACGGATCGACACCGCCGTGTGTCGACGCCATTCTGGAAGCGCGCGTCGAGCGGGTCGTCGTCGGCGTGCGCGATCCGAACCCGAACGTCAGCGGCGGCGGCGTCGAGCGGCTGCGCGAAGCCGGCGTCGACGTCGAGGTGGTCGAGGGCGAGCCGGCGTGGCGGGCGCGGGATCTCAACGCGGGCTGGCTCTCCGTGCACGAGCGCGGGCGACCCTGGGTGATCTACAAGGCCGCCGTGACGCTCGACGGGCGGATGACGATGCCGGGCCAGCGCTGGGTGACGGGCGAGGACGCTCGCCGCCGCGTGCACGAGCTGCGCTCGTGGGTCGACGCGGTGGCCGTCGGCATGGGAACCGTTCGCGCGGACGCGCCGCGCCTCGACGCGCGTGACGTCGATGCGCCGAAGCAGCCGCGGCGGCTCGCGTTCGGGCGCGGCCCGCTGCCCGAAGGCTCGGAGCTCGAGCTGCGAAGCGGCGCGCTCGACGACGAGCTGCGTGCGCTGGCCGGCGAAGGAGTCCAGACGCTGCTGCTCGAAGGCGGCGCGACGCTCGCGTCGGCGTTCCTCGAGGCAGACCTCGTCGACAAGCTGCTCGTGTTCGTCGCGCCCGCGCTCGCCGGAGCAGGCCCGGCCATGACGCGCGAGCTCTCGGCGCCCGTGCGATTGACGCGCCTCCGCGCAGAGCCTGTCGGCGAGGACGTGCTGCTCGAGGCGTACGTGCACGATCCCTGAGCGCCGTTAGCCTGGGCAGCGTGTTCACGGGGATCGTCAGGGAGCGCGGGACCGTCGTCTCCGTCGAGGGCGGCGGCGAAGGGATTCGCGTCGTCGTCGAAGCACCCGAGACGGCGGCGCTGACGGCGCGCGGGGATTCCGTCGCCGTGAACGGCGTCGATCTCACCGCGACCGAGATCGCCGACGGATGCATGACGTTCACCGCGGTTCCGGAGACGCTCGCACGAACGACGCTCGGCGGTCTCACGGCCGATGCGGAGGTGAATCTCGAGCCCGCGTTGCGCGCCGGCGAGCCGCTCGGCGGCCATTACGTGCAGGGCCACGTGGACGGCATCTGCCGCGTCCGCTCGATCCGGCGCGACGGCGTCGGCCTGCGCGCCGCGTTCGAGACGCCGCCGCGCCTGCTCCGCTATGTCGTCGAGAAGGGATCGGTCGCCGTGCACGGCGTCGCGCTCACCGTCACGCACGTCGACGACGAGA
This sequence comes from Gaiellaceae bacterium, assembly GCA_045806505.1. Taxonomy (GTDB): domain Bacteria; phylum Actinomycetota; class Thermoleophilia; order Gaiellales; family Gaiellaceae; genus DASVFB01. The sequence continues at coordinate 16,532 of JBJMJE010000305.1, read as the reverse complement.
CGTTCGGCGTCGCCTTGATTCCGTACACGCTCTCGGAGACGACGCTCGGCACGATCGCCGTCGGGGACGAGCTCAACCTCGAGGTCGACGTGCTCGGCAAGTACGTCGAACGCCTGATCGCGAGCCGGATACCATCCTCCGAGTGACCGCTGCCGCCACGAGAACGCCGTTTGCCACCATCGAAGAGGCGATCGAGGACATCCGCGCCGGCCGCTTCGTCGTCGTCGTCGACGATCCGGACCGCGAGAACGAGGGCGACCTCGTCATCGCAGCGCAGTTCGCGACGCCGGATGCCATCAACTTCATGGCGAAGCACGCACGCGGTCTCGTCTGCCTGTGCCTCACCGGCGAACGCTGCGACGTGCTCGGCCTGCACCAGATGACCGAGCACAACGAGACGCCGCTCGGCACCGCGTTCACCGTGTCGATCGAGGCGCGCGAGGGAGTGACGACCGGCATCTCCGCGCACGACCGCTCGCGGACGATTCAGGTGGCGATCCATCCAGATGCGAAGCCCGCCGATCTCGTGCAGCCCGGTCACGTCTTCCCGTTGCGCGCGCGCGACGGAGGCGTGCTCGAGCGCACCGGCCAGACCGAGGCCGCCGTCGACCTCGCGAGGCTCGCGGGCCTCACGCCCGCGGGCGTCGTGTGCGAGGTGATGAACGACGACGGGACGATGGCGCGCACCAAGGATCTCGTCCCGTACTGCGAGCGGCACGGGCTGAAGATGATCACCGTCGCCGACCTCGTCGAGTACCGGCGCCGCACCGAGAAGCTGGTCGAGCGCACCGCTCAGGTGCGCTTGCCGACCGAGTACGGCGAGTTCGTCGCGATCGCCTACCGGGAGAAGCTGACGGGACGGCCGCACCTCGCGCTCGTGCGCGGCGACGTCGACGGCGCCGCGGACGTGCTCGTGCGTGTGCATTCGGAGTGTCTCACCGGCGACGTCTTCCATTCGCTCCGCTGCGACTGCGGCGAGCAACTCGACCTCGCGCTCCAGCGCATCGCTGCGGAAGAGCGCGGCGTGCTCCTCTACATGGCGCAGGAAGGTCGCGGCATCGGCCTGCTCAACAAGCTGAAGGCGTACGAGTTGCAGGAGGAGGGTCTCGACACCGTCGAGGCGAACCTCGAGCTCGGCTTTCCGGCGGACGCGCGGGAGTGGGGGATCGGCAACCAGATCCTCGCCGATCTCGGGCTGACGACGATCCGCATCCTCACGAACAACCCGCGCAAGCTCGCCGGCATCGAGGGCTTCGGTCTGACGGTCGTCGAACAGGTGCCACTCGAGGTTCCGCCGCACGCGGAGAACGTGCGCTACCTGCGGACGAAGCGGGACAAGCTCGGCCACCGGCTGCATCACCAGGGCATGCGGCTCGAGCGGGACGAGGCGTGACGCAGGGGACGTCGCAGGGCTGGCCGGACCGCTCCGCCGAGAACGTCCTCGCGCCCGAGCCGGAGGCGGAGGCCGTGCCGGCAGCCGAGCCGGAGCCGGAGTCGGAGGCAGAGCGGCAGCCGGAGCTTGAGGCGGTTCCGGTCGAGGAGCCCGCGCTCGAGGAGGAACCGCGCCAGCACGCCGCCGGCGACATCGAGATACCCGACGACGTCGACGTGCTCGAGGGCGAGGCCGGCCCGACGCGCAGGCTCGTCGCCGTCGTCGTATCGAAGTTCAACGGGGACATCACGACGAAGCTGCTCGAGTCGGCGTTCGCCGAGCTCGACGCGATCGGCGTCGCGCGCTCGCAGCTGACGGTCGTCCCGGTTCCCGGCGCGTTCGAGTTGCCGATCGCTGCGATGGCGCTCGCGAAGACTCGTCGCTACCTCTGCGTGATCGCCCTCGGTTGCGTCATCCGCGGGGAGACGCCGCACTTCGACTACGTCGCATCGGAAGCAGCGAGCGGCCTTCAGCTCGCGGGGCTGGAGACCGGAATCCCCGTGTCGTTCGGCGTCCTCACGTGCGACACGCGCGAGCAGGCCGAGGCGCGAGTCGCGAAGGGCGCGGATGCGGTGCGCGCCGCGCTCGAGATGGCCGATCTCTTCTCGCAGCTCCGAACTGCCGCAGCGGGGTAGCGGCTACACTGGCCGGCCGATGTCGAAGGTCTGCGCAATCTGCGGCAAGAAGCCGAGCTTCGGTAACAACCGGAGCCACTCGATGGTGGCGACGAAGCGCCGCTTCGATCCGAACCTCCAGCGCGTCCGCGTCCTCCTGCACGGCAAGGCGCAGCGCGCCTACGTGTGCACCCGCTGCCTCAAGGGCGGCAAGGTCACCAAAGCCGTCTAGCGATCGCGGAAGCGAAGAAGCTTCCCGGAAAGTGCGCAGCACTTTGCGGGAGAATGTCCCCGATGGGGGACATTCAAAAGGCGCAGGAGCTAGCACGTGGTGCTCTGCTCGCGCTCGAGCGGAACCGGCGGCGGCTGGACGACCTCAACGTCTATCCCGTTCCCGACGGTGACACCGGCACGAACCTGACGCTCACGGTTCGCGCGGCCGTCGACCAGCTGCAAGCGACGACGGCGCCCGACCTGGCGACACTCGCGAAGGAGCTGACACGCGCTGCGCTGATGGGCGCCCGCGGCAATTCGGGCGTCATCCTCTCGCAGATCGTCCGCGGTTTCGCCGAGGCGGTCGCCGACGCGAAGGAGCTCGACGCGGCGACGCTGGCGCGTGCGTTCCGAGGCGCGAGCGATGCGGCGTACGCGGCGGTGACGAAGCCCGTCGAGGGGACGATGCTGACGGTCATTCGCGAGATGGCGGAGGAGGCGGAGGCGCATACGGACGCCACCGTGCGCGAGCTGATCGCCGCCGTCGTGCTGCGCGGGGCGGACGCGGTGGAGCGCACTCCCGAGCTGCTCGACGTGCTCCGGACCGCAGGCGTCGTCGACGCAGGCGGCGCCGGCCTGCTCGAGATCGTCCGCGGCATCGCGGCCGTCGTCGCGGGCGAGCCGATCCCGGACGCGCCGGTCGAGGAGGCGCTGAACCTCGAAGCTGTTCACCAGGAGCTCTCGCGCTACCGCTATTGCACCGTCTTCGTCGTCGAGGGCAGCGGGCTCGACCGCGCCGCGCTGCAAGAGCAGCTCGAGCGGTTGGGGGATTCGCTGCTCGTGGTCGGCGATCCGTCCGCCCTGAAGGTGCACGTGCACACCGACGAGCCGGGGACGGCGCTCGCGCTCGCGACCGCCGTGGGGACGCTCGAGCAGGTCGAGATCGCGAACATGCACAAGCAGACCGCGCGGCGCGAGGAGCGTCTGCTGCATGTCGTTCCCGACGCACCGCCGCTCGCGACCGAGGTCGTCGCCGTCGTCGCGGGCGCGGGCAACCGGTCGCTCTTCGAGAGCACGCCCGGAACGCGCACCGTCGAGGGCGGCCAATCGCTGAATCCCTCGGCAGCCGAGCTCGTCGCGGCGATCGATCGCGCCGACGCACCGTCGGTGATCGTCCTGCCCAACAACTCGAATGTGATCCTGGCCGCCGAGCAGGCGGCCGACCTCACGGAGAAAGACGTCCGCATCGTCCGCACCGACTCGATTCCTGCAGGGCTCGCAGCGATCGTCGCGTTCGACGGCTCGCGCGACCTCGCCGACAACGCGGCCGCGATGGAAGAGGCCGTTGCGGCCGTCGTCACCGGCGCCGTCACCGTCGCCTCGAAGGACGCACAGCTGAATGGGCTCGCGATCCGCAAGGGCAACTACCTCGGCCTTGCGAACGGCGAGCCGGTCGCGCAGGGCGAGAGCTTCGATGAAGTCTCCGCCGCCATGTTCGAGGCGCTGCTCGTCGAGCCGCGTGCGTACGTGACCGTGCTGAAGGGCATCGACGGACCGGACGTGACGGCAGTCATCTCGGAGCTCGAACAGCGGCACCCGGGTCTCGAGCTCGAGGTGCACGAGGGCGGGCAACCGCACTACGCGCTACTCGTTTCGGCCGAGTAGCCCTCTTGCAATACTCACGCGACGTGGCGGCGGACGAGCGGATCCGGATCGTCATCATCGAGGACAATGCGGTCTTCCGCGAGGCGCTCGAGCTTCTGCTCGGACTGCGGAGCGACCTGCTTGTCGTCGCGTCCGTCGCTGACGGCGAAGAAGCGGTGCCGGCGTGCCGCGAGCACAACCCGGACGTCGCGCTGATGGATTACCGCCTGCCCGGGCTCGACGGGATCGAGGCGACGCGCGCGCTGAAGGAAGCGTGTCCGAGAGTTGCCGTCGTCGCATTGACCGCGTCCGCGAATCGCGACGAGATGGAGGCGCTGAAGGAGGCCGGCGCCGTGGCGTGTCTGACGAAGGACCAGGAGCTCGAGGAGATCGTCGACGCCATTCACCGCGCAGCCGCAGCGTGAATCTCACAGTCGAGAACACGGCGATCGTGCTCGACTCGACCGCCGACTTTCCGCAGGCGCGCGACCGCTTCGCGAACTGGCGGATGGTTCCGCTGTACGTCCGCTTCGGCGACGAGAGCCGGCGCGACTACGTCGAGCTCGGCCCGGAGGAGTTCTACGCGCGGCTGCGAACAGCGACCGAGTTGCCGACGACGTCGCAGCCAACGCCGGGCGACTTCCTCGCGACGTACGAGGAGCTCGCCTCGTACGAGCGGATCTACTCGTTGCAGCTCTCGGCGAAGCTGTCGGGCACGTTCGCGAGCGCGCGCACGGCGGCATCGGACCTCGGCGACAAGGTGCGCGTGGTCGACACGCAGACCGCGTCTGCGGCGATCGCGATCCTCGGCTTCGCCATTCAGCGGCGGCTCGAGCGCGGCGCGAGCGACGACGAGATCGAGAAGCTCATCGAGCGGTTCAAGCGCGACGCCGGAATCATCTTCACGGTCGACACGCTCGAGTTCCTGCAGAAGGGCGGGCGCATCGGCAAGGCGGCCGCGTTCGCCGGAAGCCTGCTCCACATCAAGCCGATCCTCTCCATCGCGGACGGCGAGGTGCTGCCGCTGAAGCGCGTCCGCGGCAACCAGAAGGCGATCCAGGAATTCGCGGGCGTGTTCACCGAGAGCACGCGAGACACACCGGGCCTGCGGGTCGGCATCGCCCATGCGGACGCGCCGGAGCGGGAGCAGGCGTTGCGCGCGCTCGTGGCGGACCTGAGGCCGCAGGCGCAGGTAGAGATAACGACGACGCTGGGCGCCGTGCTCGGAACGCACGCAGGTCCGGGAACGATCGGCTTCTTCTGGTTCGACGATCCGCAATGAGAGCGCCGCTTGCGATCTCGCGCGCCGCGGGCGCGCTCGCGCTGCTCGCCGCCTGCGCCGCCTGCGGCGGCACGACCGGCCACGGGGAGCCGGCGGCGGCGCCGAAGCCGCCGGTGCAGCATTTCCTGTCGAGGCCCGACCTCCGTCCGCCGCCGGTGCACGTCGTCGTTCCCGCGCGCGGCACGGCGCCCGGCTACGTGTTCATCGCCCCGAAGAAGGAAGTCGACCAGGCGGGGCCGCTGATCCTCGACGACCGCGGCCAGGTCGTCTGGTTCCACCCGCTCGACACGCACGGCGTGACGGACTTCCGCGTCCAGCGCTACCGCGGCAAGCCGGTTCTCACGTGGTGGCGCGGAGAGACTGCAAAAGGGATCGGCAACGGGCGGTACGTCATCTACGACGAGTCGTACCACCTCATCGCGAACGTCAGGGCGGGGCACGGCCTCTCCGGGGACATCCACGAGTTCCTGATCACCCCGCGCAACACGGCGCTCTTCACGGTCTACCGGCGTGTGCCTGCCGACCTGTCGGCGCTCGGCGGCCGGGAGGACGGCAAGGTCGAGGAAGGCGTCGTGCAGGAGGTCGACATCAAGACGGGGAGGGTGCTCTTCGAGTGGCACAGCCTGCCGCACATCTCGACGGACGAGTCGTATGAACCGGTTCCGAAGGACGAGTCCGAGCCGTTCGACTACTTCCACCTCAACGCGGTCGAGCAGGACGGCGACGGCGCGCTGCTCGTCTCCGCGCGGCACACGCACGCGATCTACAAGATCCGCAAGCGCGACGGCGCGCTGCTGTGGCGGCTCGGCGGCAAGCGGAGCAGCTTTCACGTCGCTTCGGGTGCGAGCTTCGCGTGGCAGCACGACCCGCGCCTGCATGCGGACGGGACGCTTTCGCTCTTCGACAACGCCGCGAGCCGTCCGGCCGCCGGGCGGGAGTCGCGCGCGATCGTGCTGCGTCTCGACGCGAAGCGGCGAACGGCGAAGCTCGTGCGCAGCTTCAAGCACCCGGCGCCGCTCCTCTCGACGAGCCAGGGCAACGCCCAGATGCTGCCCGACGGTCACCTCTTCGTCGGCTGGGGCTCGAACGAGTACTTCACCGAGTTCGACCGGCACGGGCGTGTGCTGCTCGATGCGCGGTTCGGCGGCGGCGGCGCCGACTCGTACCGCGCCTACCGTTTCGCCTGGAACGGCCGGCCGCGCGATCGCCCGGCAGTCGCCGCGCGGGCGGAGGGCGGTCGCACCATCGTGTTCGCGAGCTGGAACGGCGCGACGGCGGTGGCGCGTTGGCGCGTGCTCGGCGGTGCGAACGCGTCGCGGCTCGCAGCGATTGCCGACGCGGCAAAGCGTGGCTTCGAGACGCGTATACCGCTGTCGTCGCGCGTGCGCTACGTCGAAGTGCAGGCGCTCGACGCCGCAGGCCACGTGCTTCGGACGTCCCAGCCCGCGCGCGTCACGAGCGGCTAGGGCCTCACCATCGCCGGCCGTCGTCGCCGACGTCCGCGCGGCGGTCCTATACTCGAAGCCTGTCCGCAAGCGCGACAGCGACTCGCCTGCCGGCCGGATTCTCAGGCGTGGACCCGCCGCCTGCCTGGCCGCCGCCGCGCTGCCGTCCGGCCGACCTCGACCGGCCGCTCGACACGCTCCCCGGCGTCGGCAAGACGATCCGGGCGCGGCTCGCCAAGCTCGGTCTCGAGAGCGTGCGCGACCTCGTGGAGCACGCGCCGTTCCGCTACGTCGGCGCACGGCCGATCTCGAGCCTCTTCGGCGACCTCGACGAGGTCTCGATCGAGGGGATCGTCGGCCGCGTGTCGAAGCGCATGCCTCGGCGGCGCCTGACGATCGTCGAGGCGACGATCTCCGACGATTCTGGCGAGATCCGCGCGACCTGGTTCAACCAGCCGTGGGTGGCGGAGCAGCTCCGTGAAGGATCGCGCGTGCGGCTCATCGGCACGCTTCGCCGAGGCGCGTTCGCAGTTCGTGCCCACGAACCTGCGTCGCGGCACGCCGAGCTCGTGCCGGTCTATCCCGCGGGCGAGGACGTGACCCCGAAGAAGCTCCGCGAGCTGGTCCTTGCCGCGCTGCCGCGCCACGTTCCCGATCCGCTGCCCGCCGCGCTGAAGGAGCACGAGCGGCTGCCGACGCGCGGTGACGCGCTCCACGCGCTTCACAGCCCACGCACGCTCGAGGAGGCCGAACGCGCACGCGCACGGTTGGCTTTCGACGAGCTGCTCGTGTTGCAGCTCGGCCTCGCGCGCGTCGTGCGCGCTCGCAGCGCGGCCGTCGCGCCGGCGCTCGGCACGCCCGGCGAGCTCATCGCGCGCTACCGCCAGGAGCTGCCGTTCGCGCTGACGGAGCATCAGGAGCGCGCGATCTCGGAGCTAGACGCCGACCTCCGTGGCTCCGTACCGATGCAGCGCCTGCTTCAGGGCGACGTCGGCTCGGGCAAGACGGTCGTCGCGCTGTACGCGCTTCTCCGTGCGGTCGAGCGCGGCAGTCGCGGAGCGTTGATGGCGCCGACCGAGACGCTCGCCGAGCAGCACTACTTGACGCTCGAGTCGCTGTGCGCGCCGCTCGGCGTCGGCGTCGCGCTCCTCACCGGGTCGGTCAAAAGCGATCCCGTCGCCGACATCCTCGTCGGCACGCACGCGCTGATTCAGGAAGGCGTCGATCTCTCGCGGCTCGCAGTGGCGGTGATCGACGAGCAGCACCGCTTCGGCGTCGAGCAGCGCAAGGCGCTGACCGAAGGCCGTACGCCGCACGTCCTGCACATGACGGCGACGCCGATCCCGCGCACGCTCGCGCTCACCGTCTACGGCGACCTCTCCGTGAGCGAGATTGCGAAGCCGCCCGCGTCTCGGAGGCCGATCATGACGGCGTGGGTGACGGCGGAGCGTTCGGCCGACGCGTATCGCCGCCTGCGCCGCCACCTCGACGACGGCAGACAGGCCTACGTCGTGTGCCCGCTGATCGAGGAGTCGGAGACGTCGGTGGCGCGCGCAGCGGAGGTCGAGGCGGAGCGGCTGCGTCGCGGCGAGCTGAACGGCTACCGCGTCGGCTTGCTGCACGGCCGCCTGCGCCCGGCCGAGCGCCGTGAGCTGATGGCGCAGTTCAAGGCGCGGGAGCTCGACGTCCTCGTCGCGACGACGGTGATCGAGGTCGGCGTCGACGTGCCGAACGCCACGATCATGATCGTCCAGGAGGCCGACCGCTTCGGCCTCGCGCAGCTGCACCAGCTGCGCGGGCGCGTCGGTCGGGGAGCGGAGCAGTCGTACTGCCTGCTCGTCTCGCGCCCGCGCGAGGAGCTGACCGACGCGGCGAAGGAGCGGCTCGAGGCGCTCGTCCAGACGACGGACGGCTTCGAGCTCGCCGAGAGGGATCTCGAGATCCGGGGCGAGGGGCAGTTGCTCGGGACGCGGCAGTCGGGCTTGTCGGATCTGAAGTTCACGCGCCTCCGTGCCGACCGGCCGTTGCTCGAGCGCGCGCGTGAGGCGGCCAAGGCGCTGGTCGACGTGCGCGGCCCGCTGGACGAGGCCGTCGAGGCACGGTTCGCGCGATCCGACGCAACGGCCTGACAGACCGTGTCTACGGACGTGGATGTCTCTAGTGGCCATGGCCGGGGTCTGACCCCAGACATGTCCCGAAGGCACGATGTCCCGCGATGAGAGTTATCGCCGGCTCACGCAAGGGCCACCGGATCGACGCACCGAAGGGGCTCGCGACGCGGCCGACGTCGGACCGCGTCCGCGAGAACGTCTTCAACCTCGTACAGAGCTGGATCGAAGACGCCCTCGTGCTCGACCTGTTCGCAGGTTCGGGCGCGATGGGAATCGAAGCTCTGTCACGTGGCGCCGGACGCGCCGTCTTCGTCGAGTCGGACGCGCAGGCGTGCCGCGCGATCGAGCACAACCTCGACAAGCTGCGCCTCAACGGCGCCGAGGTCGCGTGTCGCGATGTCGGGCGCTTCGTCGCCGCCGACATGCGCACGTACGACCTCGTCTTCTGCGACCCGCCGTACGACGAGTACGGTCAGCTCGAGCCGACGCTCGCGCGCTACGCGCCGAAGTTGCTCGCCAAAGACGGTCTGCTCGTGCTCGAGACGGCCGCGAAGATCGAGCCGCAACTCCCGCTCGACCAGCGAACGTCGCGCCGCTACGGCGCCGCGCGGATTACGCTCTTCCACCGCTGATGGTGACGGCGATCTACCCCGGCACGTACGACCCGGTGACGAACGGGCACATCGACGTGATCCGTCGCGCTGCGTCGATCTTCGACCGCGTCGTGATCGGCGTCGTCAACGAGCCGCGCCACAAGAAGCCGATGTTCACGCTCGACGAGCGAGTCGCCTTTCTGAAGGAGGCGCTCCCCGACATCGACAACGTCGAGGTCGACGTGTTCGCCGTCCTCGTCGTCGACTTCGCGCACAAGTGGGGCGCGAAGGTGATCGTCAAGGGCCTGCGTGTGATCTCCGACTTCGAGTGGGAGTTCCAGATGAACCAGCTGAACCGCACGCTCGCGCCGGAGATCGAGACGGTGTACGTCATGGCGAGCCCGAGCGTGTCGTTCGTCTCGTCGAGCGGGGTCAAGGAGATCGCCGCTTTCGGCGGCGCCGTGGACGAGCTCGTCCCTGAGTCGGTGGCGCGCCGCTTTCGTGAGCTCTATCCCGACGGCAGACCCGGCACCCCCGAGAACCCGACTGAGTAACCTCTCGCGGCCCTGACCGCCGCTCGCTCCCGCCGGGCTGAGCCCGCTCCGCGAGCGGCTCGACCGGCTGGCCGCGCTCTGTCGGACGCCCCGTGCCACCTGCACTGTGACGTCCTCCGACGCTTGCCGGCCGGCCGTCAGGACCGCGAGAGTAAACTGGCCTGCGATGGACGTACTCGTACTGATCGACAAGCTCGACGACCTCGTGCACCAGGCGAAGGCCGTCCCGCTCACCGACCAGGTGCGCATCGACCGCGAGGAGATCTACGACATCCTCGACCAGATGCGCGCGACGATTCCCGAGGAGATCAAGCAAGCGCGCTGGATCGTCAAGGAGCGGCAGGAGATGCTTGCCGAGGCGAAGCGCGAGACCGACCGCGTCCTGCAGGAGGCGCGCGAGCAGGCCGTCCGCGACGCGTCGCAGACGGAGATCGTCAAGCTCGCCGAGAAGCAGGCGCAGGAGATCATCGACGACGCCCGCCGCCAGGCCCGCGAGACGCGGCTCGAGATGGAGGACTGGGCCGACGGCATCCTCTCCACGCTCGAGGTGAACCTCGACAAGTTCCTCGGCGCCGTCAAGCGCGGTCGCGAGCGCTTGCAGGAGCGCTCACAGGAATCCGTCGTCGCCGGCGTCGGCGCGACGTCCGACGACGACCAGCCCTACTAACTAGGCAGCGACGAGCTCGAGGCCGTCGCCGGCGCAGAGGTCCTGCGCCGTCTCGACGAACGCGCGCGCGGCCGGCGTGCGGTAGCGGTCGCGGTGCCACGCGATCCCCACGAGGCGCGGCGGCAGCAGATCCCCCATGTCGATCACCTCGACGCCCTCCGTCGGCTGAAGCGTCAGCCGCGGGACGAGCGCGACGCCGATGCCGGCGCCGACGAGGCCCTGAACCGTGCCGTTGTCGTCGGAGCGGAAGACGATGCGCGGCTCCGCTCCCGCGCGGCGGATCGCGGTCTCGACCGCGGCCATGCTCCGGCACTGGCGGTAGCCGATCAGCGGCTCCTTCGCGATCTCCCGCAGCGACGGCGGCTTGGCGCGGCCTGCGAGCGATGAGCCGGTGGGGACAAGGAGGACGTACGGGTCGACGAGCAGCTGAGCCGCCTCGAGCGGCGCGTCGTTCATCGGCAGCATCACGAACGAGAGGTCGACGTCTCCGCGCTCGACACGTGCCTCGAGCTCGTCGTCGATCGCCGATTCGGACAGCTGGATCTCGACCTTCGGAAACGCGTCTTTGAACCGCCGGACGAGAGCGGGGAGCAGGCGTGCGCTGACGCTCTGGTAGGTGCCGATCCGGAGCGGCCCGGCCGCTCCCTCGGAGAACGCGGCCAGGTCCGCCTGCGCAGCCTTCATGCGCGCGACGATCGCCTCCGCGTGGCGAAGCAGCAGCTGCCCCGCCTCCGTCAGCGACACCGGCCGCGGCCCGCCCGGGCGCTCGATCAGCTTCTCGCCGACGGCGCGCTCGAGCGCAGCGACCTGCTGGCTGATCGCGGACTGCGTGTAGCCGAGCGCGCGCGCGGCACGGCCGAACGAACCATGCTCCGCGATGGCCTGCAACGCCAGGAGGTGCCGCAGCTCGACGCCGAGAAGACGATCAGGTTCCATAATGGATCCCATCTTAGCCTCGATTTGTGCTTATCGACCGGCGTCGGCACACTGAAGGCGTGGCAATCATCCTGATCATCGCAATCATGGCGTTCTTCCCGCTCGCCCTCGCGTTCGGCCGTGACTCGCGGCCGTACGACTCGCGCAGCCGGCGCTGGATCTAACGACTTCCGTCGAGCGCTACGCTCGACCTGTGAAGACGTTCAGCCTACGCAGCGCCAAGCTCCGCTCCGGCGAGGAGTTTCGTGACGAGATCGAGCTCGAGCTCGGCATCCTCGAATACGGCGGCCAGCGTTACCTGCCCGTTCCGGACACCGTCCCAGCGGAGCTCGTCGTCACCCGCGCGACTACCGGCACGGTCTTCGAGCTCCGTTTCGACGCGCGCCTGCACGGGCCGTGCTACCGCTGTCTGGCGGACGCCGTCGTGGATCTGCATATCGACGCGCGCGAGTACCAGGCGACGAATCCCGAAGGAAGCGACGAGCTGCGGACGCCGTACCTCGTCGACGACAGGCTCGACGTCCACGGATGGGCGCGCGACGCGATCGCGCTCGCGCTGCCGGAGCAGATCCTCTGCCGTGCCGACTGCGCCGGGCTCTGTCCCGTTTGCGGCAAGGATCTCAACCTCGAGCCGCACGAGCACGAGGAGGAGCGGGGCGACCCGCGCTGGGCCGTGCTCGCCGAGCTACGCGAGAAGCTCGAGTAACTCCGCGAACGAGCCGAGCCGGGCGTGAGCAAGACGTCGACAGCGCGAGCGTCACAGCGCGATCGTACGAGCTGCACCGAAGCGCTCGAGGAACCGCCGGTCGTGCGTGACCAGCAGCACGGTGCCGGGGTAGTCGGCGAGGGCGTCTTCGAGCTGCTCGATTGCCTCGAGGTCGAGGTGGTTCGTGGGCTCGTCGAGGACGAGGCAGTTCACGCCGCGGGCCTGCAGCAGAGCGAGGACGGCGCGGCTGCGCTCGCCGGGTGAGAGCGAAGCCGCAGGACGCAGCGCATCCTCGCCGCGGATGCCGAACTTCGCGAGCAGCGTGCGCGCGTCGGGCGGGAGGAGTCCCGACTCGTCGCGGAAGCGTTCGAGCAGCGGCTCGTCTGACGCGAAAAGCTCGCGCCGCTGATCGAGCTCGCCGACGACGACACCCGTGCCGACCGTCCGGGTCCCCGCGGCGAGCGGTACGTCGCCGAGGAGCGCGCGCAGGAGCGTCGTCTTGCCGGCGCCGTTGGGGCCGACGATCGCTATGCGGTCGCCCCAGCCGACGGCGAGGTCGATCGGGCCGAGGCGGAAGTCGCCGCGCTGGACGACTGCGCCGCTGAGGCGTGCGACGAGATCGCCGCTCCGCGCGATCGGCGAAAGCTCGAGCTCGAGCCGCCACGGGCGCCACGGCTTCTCGACCTCGTCGAGCCGCTCGAGGCGACGCCGCGCCTGCGCAACCTTCGACTTGAGCGCCTGCGTCTCGCGCCTGCCGAGATTGAGGCCGTGGCGAGCCTGCTCGCGGCGCACGCCGAGCAACTGCTCGAAGCGCCCGCGCTCGTCCACGAAGTCTGCGTACGCAGCGTGCTGCCGGTCGAGCGCGCGCAGCCGCTCTGCCTCGAACTCCGCATACGTCCCGGCGAACTCGGCGGTGCGTCGCGTCTCTGCCTCGAACGCGACGATGCGCGTCACGGTGCGATCGAGGAACGCACGGTCGTGCGATACGAGGACGATCGGCCCCGCGAAGCGCTGCACGAACCTTTCGAGCCGCTCCAGGCCGTCGAAGTCGAGGTCGTTCGTCGGCTCGTCCAGGCACAGCACGTCGAAGCGCGAGAGAAGTAATGCCGCGAGCGAGAGGCGCGCAGCCTCTCCGCCGGAGAGCGTCGGCAGCTCGGCGTCGAGCGGCACCGCGATGCCCAACTGCGCGCACACCTTCCGCGCGCGCGGCTCGAGATCGGCGCCGCCGAGCGTGAGGAACTCGTCGACGGCATCGGCGTCGCCACGCTGCATGCGCGCTTCCGTCCCGGCGACGGCGGTGCGGCGCGCGAGATAGCCGAGCAGCGTCTCGCCGTCCCGGCGCTCGGGCTCCTGCGGCAGGTATCGGACCGTGCCGACGCGCTCGACGCGACCTGCCGAGGGCTCGTCCGCGCCCGCGAGGACGCGCAGGAGCGTCGACTTGCCGCTGCCGTTCGGTCCGACGACGCCGATGCGTGCGCCGGGCGGAACAGTCAGCGAGACGCGATCGAGGACGACGGTTGCGCCGTACTCCACCGTGATGTTCGTTGCGACGATGCTGCCGCCGCGCATGCGAGAGACCTCCTGATCGAAAGGAAGAGAAGCCGGTGTTCGATCTAGAGATCCGTCATAAGAGGCCCCGAAGGGCCGCGGGGGATGATAGCGGCCGCTACACTGGCGCGCCGATGGCCGTCCCCAAGAAGAAAACGTCCAAGGCACGCCGCGACAAGCGCCGGGCGACACATCGCCTCGAGGCGCCGCGCGTCAACGAGTGCCCGACCTGCCATCGCCCGAAGCGACCGCATCATGCGTGCCCGAACTGCAAGACGTACAAGGGCCGCGACATCGAGCCGCTGACGACCCAGGCGCCGTAGTGCCGCGGATAGCGGTCGACGCCCTCGGGGGAGACCGGGGTTCGACCGAGGTCGTCGCAGGCGCCCTCGAGGCGTCGCGCGACGGGATCGACGTCGTCCTCTACGGCCCCGAGACCCTCGACACGCAAGGTCTCGAGCTCGTCGTCGCGCGCGACGTCATCGAGATGGACGAGAAGCCGGCGGACGCGGTGCGCGCGAAGCCGGACTCGAGTCTCGTCGCCGCATGTCGGGCAGTCGGCGCCCGTGAGGCCGACGCGGTCGTCTCCGCGGGGAACACCGGTGCGATGCTTGCGGCGGGGCTGCTGCACATCCGGCGCCTGCCGGGTGTGATGCGTCCCGCCATCGCCGTCGTCGTGCCGGCTCGGTTCCGGCCTTCGGTGCTCATCGACGCGGGCGCCAACGCCGATTCCCGCCCCGAGCACCTCGTCCAGTTCGCGCACATGGGCACGGTGTTCGCAAAGGAGATCCTCGACGTCCGGAATCCGGAGGTGCGCCTGCTCTCGATCGGCGAGGAGCCGGAGAAGGGCAACGCCGTCACGCGCGAGACGCACGAGCTGCTCGCGGCCGCCGAGCTCAACTTCGGCGGCAACACGGAGGCGCGCGACCTGCTCCGCGGCGCCACCGACGTCGTCGTCGCAGACGGCTTCACCGGCAATGTCGCGTTGAAGCTGCTCGAGGGCACGATCGGCGAACTGCTTGCCGAGCTGCGCGACGAGATCTCGTCGACCACGCGCGGCAAGCTCGGCGGCCTGCTCATCCGTCCTGCTGCGCGGCGCCTGCGCGACCGCCTCGATCCCGACACCTACGGCGGGGCGTACCTCCTCGGGCTGCGCGGTCTCTCGGTCGTCGCGCACGGAAACTCCTCCAGCCGAGCGATTGCGAACGCCGTCCGGCTTGCCGCCCGAGGCGTCGAGCATCGCGTCGTCGAACGGCTCAGCGAGCGCCTTCCCGAGCGTGTAGCATCGGCGCGCCCTTAGGCACCGGGCCCCCGACACAAGCGAGGTGAGATGGCAGCGTCCCGCGAGGAAGTCTACGAACGAGTGAAGGAGGTCCTGGCCGAGCAGCTGGGCGTGGACGAGAGCGAGGTCACGGCGGAGGCGTCGTTTCAGGAGGATCTCGACGCGGACTCGCTCGACCTCGTCGAGCTGATCATGGAGCTCGAGGATCAGTTCGGGATCAAGATCTCAGACGAGGACGCCCAGAAGATCACGACGGTCGGCCAGGCGGTCGATTACGTCACCTCGCACCAGTAGTCGCGCTGCGCACGGCGATATCTCGCCGCTCCGGCGGCTGATCGAGGCGCTCCCGAAACAGCGCGCGGAGCGCGTCTTCACGCACTCCTCCTGGGCACCCGACCGGACGTTGTCGTACGAGAGGCTCGAGTTCCTCGGGGACAGCGTGCTCGAGCTCTCGATCGCGCGCGCTCTCTACGACGGCCACCCCGACTTCTCGGAAGGGCGGCTCGCGAAGATCCGCTCGCACGTCGTGTCGCGGCAGAGCTGCGCCGTCGTCGCGCGTGAGCTCGACCTCGGCCAGAAGCTGAAGGAACGGGGCGAGAGCGAGCTGCCGGAAGACGAGCTCGACCGGCTCGTCCGCAACCGGAACGTCCTCGCGGCGCTGCTCGAGGCGGCGCTCGGCGCGTTGCTGCTCGTGCACGGCTACGAGCCGATCGAGAGCGCGGTCGTCGCCGCGTTCGCCGGCCGCATCGACTATGCGCTCACGAGCTTCGTCGACCACAAGACGGAGCTGCAGGAGGCGCTGGCACGGGAGGGTCGCTCGGTGAAGTACGAGATCGTCGAGACCGAGGGGCCGCCGCACGACCGGCGGTTCACGTGCGCGGCACGCGTCGACGGCGAGCAGCTCGGCATCGGCAGCGGCCCGTCGAAGAAGGCCGCAGAGCAAGAGGCCGCCAAGCTCGCGCTCGCCGCGCTCGGGCTGACGCCCTCGCCTGTCGGCTAGCTCGTCTCGCGCGAAACGCTACGGGGCGAAGCCGCACCTTGGTCGGAGCGGCATCCGGAAGCGGCGATAGCCTGGGCAGGCGTGCATCTCCGTGCGATCAAGTTGCGCGGCTTCAAGTCTTTCGTGGAGCCGGTCGAGATTCAGTTGGAGCCCGGCGTCGCCGTCGTCGTCGGGCCGAACGGGTCGGGCAAATCGAACGTTGCCGACGCGATCGTCTGGGCTTCGGGGTCCCTGGCGCCGCACGAGCTCAGGGCCGAGAAGCCGGACGATGTCCTGTTCGCCGGCTCCAGGACGCGGAAGCAGGCGGAACATTGCGAGGTCGAGCTGCTGTTCGACAACGGTGTCGGCGACGGGCCGTTCGAGTGGTCGGAGGTCGCGATCGCGCGACGGCTTCAGCGCGGCGGTGAGGGCCAGTACCTCGTCAACAGGACGCCGGTGCGCCGCATCGATCTCGTCGAGCTGCTCGCCGACGTCGGGCTCGGCGGCGGGATGCACTCGATCATCG
>JBJMJE010000304.1:0-7129 GCA_045806505.1 Gaiellaceae bacterium | reverse complement strand
CCGTACCTGCTCCAGCTCGGCTTCATCCAGCGCACGCCCCGCGGGCGCGTGGTGACGGAGCACGGACGCGCGCACCTGGGCGACCGGCGCGAAGACGACGCACTCTTTTAGGCGCGGCCGTTTCGGCGTCTTGTGCCGTGCTGCGACGACCCGCACCATTGATCTGTGGAGGACGAGCCGTTCGACGACGCCGCTCTTATCATGGAGACGTTGCTCGAAATCCGACACAACGTCCGTCGCATCATCGGTCTCTTGGAGGACGAAAATGGCGAAGAGGAAGAAGAGGACGCCTGAGGAGCGCGCCGCAGAAGACGCGCGGTACGACGACCTGACCCGACGCCTCGAGGAAGCAATTGCGCGTCGGAGGGCGGAGGCCGCACGTCGCGCCGCTGGACAACCGCCTAGCGCCTGAACTGCAGCTCGTGCCAGGAAGGCACGGGCGCGAGCTCTAGCAGGGCGCGTCCGCCGCGCGGGTCGCGGTAGCCGAACTCGCCGTTCCGCTCGTCGAACGCGACCTCGAGCAGTCCTTCCTTCACGCGGTGGTCGAGCCACGCCCCCCGGAAGACGAGCTTGCGCAACCAGTAGACGAGCGATTCGTCTCCGACGAGCGAGACGCGCTCCCAGTGGCGCACGAGGTAGCGGCCGAGCCCGCTGCGCGCCTCCTGGATCACGCCGTCGGCGGCAAGCTCCACGAGGTCGCCCGTCTCCTCGTCGTCGAGCTCGTTCCCTTCGAGCAGGCCCAGCTTCACGGCGGCCGCCGTCACGCGCTGCTCGAAGTCCTGCGCGCTGAACCCGAAGCGGTAGCCGAGGAACTCGACGACGTAGTCCTCGCCCGACCAGTAATTGGGTTCAGCGGCCACGGGCAACAGGATAATCGTGACGATGCGCCGCGCCCTCCTCTGGCTCGCGGGGCCGCTCTGCGTGCTCGCGGCCCTCGGTGTCGCCTGGCTGTTCGAGCTCTCGACGGAGCACGTGCTCGCACTCGCGCCCGTGATCGTCGTCGGCACGGCGGCCGTCATCGGACTCGTGCTCCTGTGGGTGAAGGCGGCGCGGGAGTCGGTGCGGCGGTCTAGGTGATGTAGACGGGCGTGCCGACGGAGACCTGCGTGAACAGCCACTCCGCGTCCGGGATTCGCATCCGGATGCACCCGTGCGACGCCGAGTAGCCGATCGAGGCGGCGTCCGGCGTCCCGTGAAGGCCGACGCCGGCGGCATCGAGGCCCATCCACCGCGTGCCGAGCGGATTCCCCGGCCCGGGCGGCACCGGCTTCTCGCCTTCGGCCCAGGCCGAGTTCGGCGGGATCCACCACGGGTTCGCCTGCATCGTGACGATGTGCCACATGCCTGACGGCGTCGGGTATGCGGACTGACCCGTCGCTACGCCGAGCGTGCGCACCAGGCTCTCGCCGTTGTAGAGGTGCAGCGTGTTCGAGCCGCGGTCGACCCAGACGATCGACCCGAAGTCGGACCGCGTCTGCTGCGCGGGCACCGGCCGCGTCGGGACGGCGATGCGCTTCCGCAGGCCGCGGCTCAGCGAACGCTCGAGCCGCATCCGTAGGAGCGGGCGCCGGACCTCGATGCCGTCCTTCGAGTCGCTGATCACCGGGCCGTTGCTACCGACGCTGATGAGGCTCGCGTCGACGGACGGCTGGTCGATGCCCTTGGCGATGGCGTCGACAAACTGCTGCACCTTCTTCGTCGACCAGCGAACGCGAAGCCCGAACGTTGCGCCCGGCTGCGCGTCGAGCGCCTTCGTGACCGCGGCGTTGACGCTCGCCCCGGCACCGAGTTGGTCGAGCGACACCGTCCAGCGCCTTGTGCCGTAGACGACCGGGATCGGCCGGTCGAAGTCTGCAGCGAGGCGCGCACGTGCGGGTTCGGACGTCAGCCCGCCGAGGTAGACGCCTCCGACGATGACGCCCGGCGCGATCGTCGGCGTGCGCGCCGCGTTGGGAGCGGCGGCGCACGCAAGCGCGACGAGCGCGACGAGGATGACAGCGCGGCGAAGCATCGGTCGCGAATGGTATTCCCGGAAAGGCGGTAATGCCACTTTTGCCGTCCGACCCCCTTCGTACGGTAAATCGTCCATGCAGGGTGCCTGGACGATCAAAGCGTGTGCTTCGGACGACGTTCAGGCGCTCGCCCGCGCGCTCGAGATCGGCGAGCTGACCGCGAGCGTGCTCGTTCGCCGCGGTTACGTCGCTCCTGAAGAGGCGGCTGTCTTTCTCGCCGCGGAGGCGCCGCAGCACGATCCCTTTCTACTGGGCGACATGCGAGCCGCGGTCGACACGATTCGCGGGGCGATCGCCGCGGGCAAGCGCATCTGCGTCCACGGCGACTACGACGTCGACGGCATCTGCGCCACTGCCCTTGCCGTCCTGACGCTGCGCGCTCTCGGCGCGGACGCGGACTGGCATCTGCCCAGCCGCTTCGACGAGGGCTACGGCGTCTCCGGCGACACCCTCGATCGTCTCGCCGACGAGGGCTGCGGGCTGGTGCTCACGGTCGACTGCGGGATCACGGCGGTGGACGAGGTCGCGCGTGCCAAGGCGCGCGGTCTCGACGTCGTCGTCACGGATCACCATCGGCCGGGGGAGACGCTTCCGGACTGTCCCGTCGTCTCGACGCGCCCCTCCGACTATCCGTTTCCGGAGCTCTGCGGAACGGGCGTCGTCGCGAAGCTCGCCGAAGCGCTCGGCGTCCCGATCGACGAGCACGCCGACCTCGTCGGTCTCGCGACGATCGCCGACGTCGTGCCCCTGGTGGACGAGAACCGCGCGTTCGCGCGCGCCGGGTTACGCGCGCTCGCGCGGACGCAGAAGCCGGGGCTACGCGCCCTGATGCAGGTCGCGCATGTCGATCCGGCAATCGTCGACGAGGGATCCGTCGGCTTCAGGCTGGCGCCGCGCATCAACGCCGCCGGCCGTCTCGGGCATCCGCGCGAGGCGCTCGAGTTGCTGCTGACCGACGATGCCGACGAAGCGAAGCGGCTCGCGTTCCGGCTCGAGGACGTGAACCGCGAGCGGCAGGCGGTAGAGGAGCGGATCCTCCGTTCGGCGATCGCGAAAGTCGACGAGTGGCCGGAGGCGAAGCGGCGCCGTCACGGGTACGTCCTTGCCGACGCGGACTGGCACGAGGGCGTGATCGGCATCGTCGCGTCGCGGCTCGTCGAGCGCTACCACCGCCCCGTCGTCCTGATCGCCGGCGGCGACGACGTCTGGAAGGGCTCCGGCCGGTCGGTCGGCTCGTTCGACCTGCACGGCGCGCTGTCGGCGTGCTCGGACCATCTCGGCCGGTGGGGCGGCCATCGCGCCGCCGCCGGCCTGTCGATCGAGCCGACCGCGGTTGACGAGTTCGCGCGTGCGTTCGCCGAGCACGCCGACGCCATGCTCTCGGACGAGGAGCTGGCGCCGGTCACTCCGGTCGACGCGATCGTGCCGCGCGGCCTGCCGCTGACGCTCGAGCTCGCGGAGGAGCTCGCGCAACTCGCGCCGTTCGGCCTCGGCAACCCCGGCGTGACGCTGCTCGCACCGGCGTGCGAGCTGCGCGACCTCGGCACCGTCGGCGACGGCAAGCATCTGAAGTTCCGCGTGCGCGGCGAAGACGGCCGCGACTCCGGCAGCGCGATCGCGTTCGCGCAAGGCTCGCACCTCGACCGGTTGCGCCGCGTCGGCCGCTACGACGTCGTCTTCCGGCTCGAGGAGAACCGCTGGAACGGAACCGTCGCGCCGCAACTCGTCGTCCGCCGGGTCCTCGACGCCGACGACCGCTACGAGGAGCTGTCGCGCTGGCTGCGCGAGCAGTGGAAGGCGGAGCAGTGCGACGCCGTCGCGCGGGAGATCTTCGACGAGCTCGATTTCGGCAGCGGCGTCAGGCGGAGCCTGCTCGAATCCGAGCGCTTCCGCGTGCTGCTCGACGAGCCGGTCGCGCTACCGGCTGCGGCTTGATCGCGCGTTGACGCACTCATGCGCCGGTGCAACCATCGCCGTGTGGCCGACGTGCCGCCATCGGGACGGTCCCGCCGCGCGCTGGTCACTGCGGCGGCGCTGGTGGGCGCGGCGGCTGTCGGCATTGCGTGGCTTTTCGTCGGCAACGAAGGCGAATCCGGCGTCTCCAGCTCGCTCGCCTCGCTCGGACAGGCGCCGGGGATCCCGCCGCCCGCATACGCATATCTCGACAACGCGAGCGTCGCGCTCTACCTCGGACAGCTCCAAGGCGGCATCGCCAAGAGCGAGCAGCTCACCCAACAGCTGACGCGTGGCCGAACGGCCGGGGTGAGCGCGGGCGGTCTCACCCTCGGAGGACAGACCGGCAGCTCCTCCCAGGCTGAACGAGTGGTGACCCCGACCGCCACCGCGCGCTTCTACCAGCTCCTCGACCTGCTTTCGCGCGACGGCTACCTGCACACGATCGACGCAGGTACGAAGCCCTCCGCGCTGAAGCACGCGTTCGCCGCTATTCCCGAAGGCGGTTTCGTGCGCCTCAGCCGCTGCACGCTTCGTCTCCCGGGCTACGTTCGTCTCGAGCAGATCTGGCGCGCATCGAAAGGCACGCAATCGCCACTCAGCGCCGTCCTGACCGCAGAGCAAAGCGACGTTTCAGGCGGTGGTGCCACGTCGCTAGACCAGATAACCCAGGCACTCCAGGCCGCCGGGCGGCTGAAGCAAGCCCTTCTGTCGGCCATGGTTGCCATCCCGCCGAGAGCAGAGCGACGACTCGGACACGCGATCCAGGCGCTGGACGACGCCGTCGGGCCGAACCCGCGTGTGCCCCTCTCCACGTGCGACGGCAAGACCGACTTCCGGCCGAGCGGTGTCGACCTTCTCTTCCCGATCCGGCTTGCGAACCTTTCGTCCGAGGCGAGTCTCCTCGCCGGACCGGTGACCCTCGTCGGGAAGCTCGTCCGTGCCGTTCGCGAGCCAGGACAGGAATACGTCGACGACGCCTCCCTCGCAACCTTTTCCGGCCCGGTCGGCACGCTCGACAGCATTCAGGCCGGCGGGACGGAGTTCTCCAGGGAGCTCAATGCCGATGCGGTCGTCCTCGCCCCGGGCGCAGTCATCCTGCCGATCGCGATCTACAAGTAGAAGTGGCCGGCGGCGGCTAGCGCGCGGCGGCGTATTCGTCGAGTTCCGCGAGGAGCTTCGCGAGCTCCAGGAGCTTTCTCTTCTCTCGCCAGCGCTTGAGCATGGGCAGGCTCACTTCCCGGTCACAACGCCGTTTCCTCCGGCGGAGGTACGGAAAACTGCCCGGAGTACACTGGGTTCATGGCTGTTCTCGAGCTTGACGAGCGATATCAGAGCCTTGTCGAAGAGCTGCTCGCAGAGGTCGCGGCCTACAACCCGGACGTCGATCGCGAGCTGCTGAGCCGGGCGTTCCGCTTTGCGGCGGCGGCGCACGACGGGCAGCAGCGGCGGTCCGGCGAGGAGTTCATCCACCACCCCTACGGCGTCGCGCTGATCCTCGCCAGCCTGCACCTCGACGAGGAGACGATCGCCGCCGCGTTGCTGCACGACGTCGTCGAGGACACCGACACGACGCTCGACGACGTTCGCGAGGAGTTCGGCGACGAGATCGCGTACCTCGTCGACGGCGTCACGAAGCTGACGCGCGTGCAGTTCCAGTCCCGCGAGCAGGCGGAGGCCGAGAACTACCGGAAGATGGTCGTCGCGATGGCCGAGGACGTCCGCGTCATCCTGATCAAGCTCGCGGACCGGCTGCACAACATGCGCGCGATCGAGTACCTCGGCAAGCAGAAGCAGGTGCAGAAGGCGAAGGAGACGCTCGAGGTGTACGCGCCGCTCGCGCACCGGCTCGGCATCCACCAGATGAAGTGGGAGCTCGAAGACCTCGCATTCCAGGCGCTGCACCCGCGCAAGTACGCCGAGATCAAGGCGATGGTGACCGAACGCCGCACCGACCGCGAGTCCCACGTGCGCGAGGCTGCGGCCGTTCTCAAGTCCGAGCTCGACAAGGTCGACATCCCCGCCGAGATCGTCGGCCGCGCGAAGCACTTCTACTCCATCTACGACAAGATGGCGAAGAAGGGCAAGGAGTTCAACGAGATCTACGACCTCACGGCGATGCGCGTCATCGTCGAGCGCCAGGGCGACGAGGGCACGCGCGACTGCTACGGCGCGCTCGGCCTTATCCATTCGCTGTGGAAGCCGATGCCCGGCCGGTTCAAGGACTTCGTTGCGATGCCGAAGGTCAACCGCTACCGCTCACTGCACACGACGGTGATCGGCCCCGAGGGGCGACCGCTGGAGATCCAGGTGCGCACGCGCGCGATGCACGCGACCGCCGAGCTCGGAATCGCGGCCCACTGGGCGTACAAGGACCGCTCCAAGAAGGCGCCGGCCGACGCGGAGTGGCGCGAATGGGTGAAGCAGCTGATGGACACGAGCGAGACGGAGACGGGGTCCGTCGAGTTCCTCAAGACCTTCCGCACGGATCTCTTCGAGGACGAGGTCTACGTATTCACGCCGCGCGGCGAGGTGAAGACGCTGCCCGCGGGCGCGACGCCGATCGACTTCGCGTACGCGGTTCACACAGACGTGGGGCATCGCACCGTCGGCGCGAAGGTGAACGGCCGGATCGTGCCGCTGCACTACCGGCTTCACAACGGCGACTTCGTCGAGATCCTCACGTCGAAGTCCGGTCGCGGCCCTTCGCGCGACTGGATGAAGATCGCCGCCTCCTCGCGCGCGCGCAACAAGATCCGTGCGTGGTTCTCGCGTGAGACGCGCGCCGACACGGAGCAGAAAGGCCGCGAGGCGCTGGAGCAGGCTCTGAAGTCGCAGAACCTGCCGCACAAGAAGCTCGCCGGCTCGGCCGTGCTCGCGCAGGTGATCCGCGAGGCCGGCTTCAAAAAAGCGGAGGACTTCTACCTCGCGCTCGGCTCCGGCAAGGTCGGTCCCTCGCAGATCGTCAAAAAGGTCATCCAGCGCCTGAAGACGGACGAGGTCGCCGAGGAAGAGGCGATCCCGCTCCGGCCGACGAGGGCGAAGCGAACGATCTCGTCGGGTCAGATCGGCGTCAACGTGCAGGGCGTCGACGACGTGCTGGTGCGGCTCGCCAAGTGCTGCACCCCGGTTCCCGGCGACGAGATCGTCGGCTACATCTCGCT
>JBJMJE010000303.1:0-6641 GCA_045806505.1 Gaiellaceae bacterium | reverse complement strand
GGCGACGAGAACCAGAAGGGCCAGAACCCCGGCGCGAGGCACCGCGGAAGGCTATCCCGCTACGCGGCCACCCCCGAGAACTGCGGGATGATCTCCTGCCCGTAGGCCGCCAGCGTCTCCTCCTGGCCGCGCGTCATGAGGTAGATGTTGAACTGGTCGACGCCGACCGACTCGAGCTCGCGCAGCTTCGCGGTCGCGGTCTCCACGTTGCCGAGCACGCAGAAGCGGTCGACGATCTCGTCCGTGACGAACTCGCCGTGCTTCGCGCCCACGCGCGAGTGCTCCTTGTAGTCGTAGAACTTCCTGGCCTTGACGAAGTCGGTCAGGTCCTTGGGGATCTCCGAGTCCTCGCCGTAGCGCTCGATCAGGTCCATGACGTGGTTCGAGACCATGGCCGGGAACCAGCGCGACTGCTCGCGCGCATCCGTGAGATCGTCGGAGATGTGGCTCGGCGCGCCGACGATGCACTTGAGCTCGCCCGGGTCGCGTCCGGCCTCCTCGGCCGCGCGCCGCGCCGTGTCCATGATCCACTGGATGATCACCGGATCGGCGAGCTGGATGATCACGCCGTCCCCGACGCGTCCGGCGACGCCGAGCGCCTTCGGCCCGTAGCCCGCGATACACATCGGGATGTCAGGCAACTCCGGCCGCACCCACTCGAGCTTCAGCTGCTTGCCGTTCCACTCCACCTCGCGGCCGTTCATCAGGTCCTTGATCATCCGGCAGCGCGCCTCGAACTCGGCCACCTTCACGGGCTTCAGGCCGACGACGCGCCGCGACGAGTCGCCGCGGCCGATGCCCATCGCCATGCGGCCGTTCGAGATGTCGTGCGCGGTCGCGTACCAGCTCGCGACGACCGTCGGGTCGCGGATGCCCGGGTTCGTCACGAAGTGCCCGAGCTTGATCTTCTCCGTCTGAGCCGCGACCAGCGGGAGCGTCGCGTACGAGTCCTGCCACAGGATGTGCGAGTCGTACGTCCACGCGTACTCGAAGCCCTGCCCCTCCGCGAACTTCATCAGCTCGATCATCCGCGCGTACGGCGGATCGGGCAGGACGGTGACTCCGAAGGTGAGCGCCACGGGAGGGAGCGAGCATAACCCGGCGAAATCGGCGCGAGCAATGGTCTGGCTCTACCTGCTGTTCGCCGTCGCTGCGGGCGCCATGCTGCCGTTCCAGTTCGGCATCAACGCGCAGCTCGCGCACTGGCTCGGCAGTCCTGTCCGCGCCGCGTTCGTGTCGTTCCTCGTGGGCACCATCGCGCTGCTCGTCCTCTCCGCGTTCGTGCGCAGGCCGCTCCCGTCGGCGGCGCGGCTCGGCGACGTGCCATGGTGGGTCTGGATCGGCGGGCTGCTCGGCGCTTTCTACGTCGCGGGCTCGATCGTGACGGCGCCGAAGCTCGGCGCCGTCACGCTGACCGCCGCGATCGTCGCCGGCCAGGCACTCGCCTCGACGCTCGTCGACCAGTACGGCTGGGTCGGCTTCAAGGAACACCACCTGACGCCCGGCCGCGGGCTCGGAATCGTGCTCGTCGGCGTCGGCATCGCGCTCGTGCGCGTCTTCTAGCAGCGCGCGCCGGAGCGGCGGCCGGGACGGGCACCGGGCGGCACGACGTACAGCTTCTGCCCGTGCAGCTCACGCAGCACGAGCCTGCGCGGCGGTGCGCGGTAGACGTCGACGTGGAAGCCGATGATCGCGCCGCCCGTGTCGAGCGCGCGGAACCAGCCGTGGGCCGGCGTGTGGCAGTACGCGCGAATGAACACGCGGCTGCCGTATGGGATGACGCGCGGATCCGTCGCGACCGCGTGCCAGAACGGCAGCGCGCGTGTAAGCCGCGGCTCGAAGTGCAGCGGGACCGGCGACGTCTCGTAGCGCACGCCGCGGCCGTTCGACCACCCGCCGCCGCGCAGCGGGAACGTTACGTCGCCGCGCCGGTTGCGCCAGCCGAAGGCGAGCCAGGCCGGGCGGCCGCGCGTCCAGCGCCCGTTCCAGCACGGGCTCGTCACGTCGCCGCGCCGGTTCGACCAGCCGATGTCGTAGGAGCCGGCGAAGTGATAGAAGCGGCCGTCGCGGCCGAGGCCCTCGCCGTTCATCGCGACGCCGTGCGGACCGTAGAGCCAGTCGGCGCGGTGACGCCCTCCGAGCCCCGGCGCCGGTACGAGCCGGCCCCGGAACCAGCTCTCCCGGATCGGGTAGTACTCCGTGACCACGGCGCCCGTGACCCAGCGCGAAGCGGTGATCCGGTGCTCCGTCACGTGCGGCCGCGGCGCGCAGGCGCCGCCGGTCGCCGCACGAGCGGCGCCTGCCGCCGTGAGCAACACGAGCACGCACAGGAAACGCACGACGCGGAGATTCCCACGGCTCCGATTCTTTGCACTTCTCTTTTGCCGCAGCCGTAACCGTGCGGCCTCGCGCGCCGTTCCTTACTTGTAAAAGGGGGAGCCACCCGACTCGGTCGGGTGTCACGAACACAGAGGAGAAGACCATGAAGAGAGCAGCTGCGGCTTTGGCAGCAATGTCCTTTCTCCTCGCGGCTTCCGCCGCGAGCGCGAATGGGAACGGAAACGGCAATGCGAACGGAAACGGAAACGGCAACGCGCAGGCGGCCGTGCAGGCGCAAACGAGCGCAAGCACCCAGGCCTCCGCGACGGTGCAGGCGCACGTGACGACGCACGCCAATGCACATGCGAACGGTCACGCGAGCACGAGCACGCCCGCGGCGACGGCCGGCCACACGAGCGGCAACGCGCAAAGCAGCTCGAGCGGCCATGGCAACGGCCACGCGTACGGCCATGCCGGCGGTAACGCGAGTTCGGCGACTACGGCGACGACGACCTCCCACGCGAGCGGGTACACGCATTCCAGCTCGAGCGGGAACGGTCATGCGTATGGGCACACGAGTGCCGGCACGCAGAGCACGACGACGGCGGTGCACGTGAAGTCGAACGGACACGTGCAGGCGACGACGTCGACGCAGTCCTCGAGCCCGACGACCGCCGCCGGCGTCAAGCCGAGCAGCGCAACGACCGTCACGGGGCACAACACGCACGCGGCGGCGAGCTCGACGAAGACGAAGCTCTACGGGAACGGCCAGACCGCCGGTCAGATCGCCCAGCAGTACGGCGCGAGTCCGTCGACGATGCTCTACGGACCGGGGAACAGCCAGCCGCACAAGACGGGCTGTGGGACGCACCTCGTCGACGTTCATGCGCTCAAGGCGCACGGCGGCGCGGGCTGTGCGGTGAAGCCGGAGCACGGGCAGAGCCAGGACCACGGCAAGAGCAACGAGCACGGCAACTCGGGCTCGGGCCCGTCCGAGGCGAGCGAGGGGCATGTCACGATCTGCCACGCGACGGGGTCGGGCTCGCACCCGTTCGTCGTGATCTCGCCGTCGGCGAGCGGCGTCTTCCACGGCCACATGGGTCATCAGGAAGTGCGTGACGTCGTCCCGATGTT
Source organism: Gaiellaceae bacterium (assembly GCA_045806505.1). Classification (GTDB taxonomy): domain Bacteria; phylum Actinomycetota; class Thermoleophilia; order Gaiellales; family Gaiellaceae; genus DASVFB01. Next base: position 3,188 of record JBJMJE010000303.1, on the reverse strand, counting down.
CACGTTCGGCGGCCAGACGCTGTCGCTCAACTGGACGGCTCAGAGCCAGTCGTTGTTCGCGGCGGGTTGCGGCAAAGAGTCCACGACCACGACGACAACGGGAACGACCAGCACGCCGACGACCTCGACGTCCGTGATCGTCGCGCAGCAGACGCAGCAGACGCAGCAGACGACTACGACGACGCAGTCGACTGTTTCGTCGACGCCGCAGTCCTCGACCGCGAGGCCGCAATCGACGCCGCAGTCCTCGACGGCGAACGCTCAGGGCACGCCGGCGACGAAGAACACGGCGGGCACTCCGGCCTCCAGCCCGAGCGGCGTCAACGGCGCGCAGGCCGGGAACAACAGCACGCCGACCACCGCCGCGGGCGTGGCCGGCGCGTCCACGTCCCAGCCGACATCGAGCTCGAGCGGAACGCTGCCGTTCACGGGGCTCCCGCTCTGGATCGTGCTCGCGGTCGGAGCGGGCCTGTTGGCGGCCGGCGCGTTCGCACGGTTCGGCGCCTCGGCGTCGCGCTAGTCACTCACGTTCAGCACCAACGCGAGGGCGGTCTCCGGGCCGCCCTCTTGCGTGAGCGGCTACGCGCCGCCGAAGTCCGTGGTGACGACCGTCACTTCGCGGCCTCCGAAATATCCCGGCGCGGCATTCGCGTGAACCGCGGAAATCCCGATCACGCGCCAGTCCGGATCGAGGATGTTCGCGCGATGCTCCGGGCTCGCCATCCACAGGGCGACGGCGCGTCGGGCGCCAACTGACGGCTCCGCCCAGAGGAGGTTCTCGCCCACAGCACCCGCCCCGAAGTAGCGGCGGATCCGCTTCCAGAAGACCGAGCCGTCGAACGAGTCGTGACTGAAATAGCCGGCGCCGACCATTTCCGACGAGTGCGCCCTCGCCGCGGCCGCCAGGCGCGGGCTCGGTCTCAGCGGCGCGAGGCCGTGCGACCTCCGCGTCACGTTCAGCTGCGCGAGGACGTGGGCGTTCAGCGATGCGTGCGCCGGTCGTGCCGCGGCCGCGAAGCCGGCGAGCGCGGCAACGCACAGCGACGCAAGGATCTTCTTCATGTACGCAAGGACCTGGCGTGACGGGGGGTACGACGGGTGGTGCTACTGGGGGAGGCCGGAGAGTAGTACCTTCGTCGCCAAAAGGTCAAGGGCCTGCACGGCGAGCTCGAGGTGCTCCGGCTTCGTGTCCTCGAGCCTCGTGTGCGACAGGCCGCGCAGGCTCTGCACGAAGACCATCACCGTGGGAATGCCTGCGCGCGCGACCTCGGCGGCGTCGTGCAACGGGCCGCTCGGCAGCCGGTGGGACTGCCCCGCGATCTCGCGGATCGACTCGTCGGCAAGCTCGACCAGCGTCTCGTCGAACAGGATCGGCTGGATGTTCCAGATCCGCTCCCACTCGACCTCGATCGACTCCTCCTCGCCAAACCGCTCCGACGCGCGTTTCGCCTCGTCGAGCATCGACGCGAGCGTCGCGGCGTCGAGGTGGCGCTGGTCGAGCAGGCATTCCGCCGTCTCGACGACCGACGTCACGATGCCCGGTTTCGTCACGACGCCGCCCATCGTGCAGACCGCGCCGCCTCCCGTCCGCCTGGCGATCTCGCGGATCTCGAGCTCCAGCTTGGCGGCGCCGGCAAGTGCATCGCGGCGCTTGTCCATCGGCGTCGACCCGGCGTGTGCAGCCTGCCCGCGAAAGGTCACGAGGTGGCGCTCGACGCCGAAGGTGCCGAGGACGACGCCGAGCGGCAGGTCCATCGACTCGAGCACAGGCCCCTGCTCGATGTGCAGCTCGAGATAGGCGGCGGCGTTCTCGAGCTGCGTCCGCGCGTCCAGCGCGCGATCGAGGTCGACGCCGTGCGCCGAGAGCGCGTCGGGCAGGGCGATTCCCGCCGCGTCGACCTTCGCCCGCAGCTCGTCCTGGTCGGCCATCGAGCCTGCCGCGGCCGAGGATCCGAACAGCGAGCGGCCGAAGCGTGCGCCCTCCTCGTCGGCCCAGTTGACGAGCCTCACCGTGAGCGGCGGCTCGCCCTCCTCCGCGATTCGTCGCAGCACCTCGACGCCCGCCATGACGTTCAGGCAGCCGTCGAGCCAGCCGCCGTTCGGGACGGAGTCGATGTGCCCGCCGAGCAGCAGGGCGCGGTCGGACGCACCGCGCAGCGTGAACCACTGATTCCCGGCGGCGTCGACTTCCTCGTCGGCGCCGGTGCCGGCGACCTTCTCGCGGAGCCAGTCGCGCGCGCGCTCCCACGTGTCCGTCCACGCGACACGCTGGGCCCCGCTGTCGTCGCCGGTGAGCTCTCGCAGCTCGCGTAGCTCGGCGACCGTGCGGGCGGGATCCAGCGGCATGAGCGCGACTCTACAACTGTGATATTCAGTCCGGCATGCCCGCCGCGCGCCGAGTGGCAGTCCCAGTGGCGACGACCGTGGCCGTCGTTGCGCTGCTGATCGGCAGCTGGGAGCTCTACCGCTGGATCTGGATCAGCGCCGGCTGGACGTGGCCGTTCGTCGTCGACAACACGTCGATGCCGCACGTGCACACGATCGTGCAGGCGCTCTTCGAGCAGCCGACGGCGGGCGTCGGCGACGTCCTGATCGTGCAGCTGCTGCACGCCGCGCTCTTCACCGCGAAGGAGGCGGCGATCGGCTTCGTGCTCGGCGCGTCCGTCGGTTTCGCGCTCGGCGTCTTCATGTCGCAGTGGAAGATCCTGCAGCGCGGGCTGCTGCCGTACGTCGTCGCGTCGCAGACGGTGCCGATCCTGGCGGTCGCGCCGATCGTCGTCGTCTACCTCGGCAGCCTCAATGTCGCGGCCTGGTTCTCCGTCGCCGTCATCGCCGCGTACCTGACGTTCTTCCCGGTGGCGATCAACACGCTCCGCGGGCTCGGCTCGACCGATCGGCGCGCGGTCGAGCTCATGCGCTCCTTCGCCGCCGGCCGCTGGACGATCCTGTGGAAGCTCCGCGTGCCGGCCGCGCTGCCGTTCATCTTCTCCGCGCTCAAGATCGCGGCCACCGCGAGCATCGTCGGCGCGATCATCGGAGAGGCGCCGTCCTCGATCCAGGACGGCCTCGGCGGCTACATCGTCAACTTCAACCAGTACTACTCGCTCAACCCGCAGAACCTCTGGGCGACGAACGTGATCGCGGCCCTGCTCGGCATCTCCTTCTTCCTCGCTGTCGTGGTCGCCGAG
>JBJMJE010000302.1:0-5443 GCA_045806505.1 Gaiellaceae bacterium | reverse complement strand
GCTCGTCGTCGCGACGCTCGCGACCTGGGCGGTGTGGGCCGCATACCTCGTGGCGCGGGTGCGAGGAGTCAGCGGCCGTCGCGCCGCCTATCTCGCACTGGCCGGCTTCGCGCTCGTCATCGTCGTCCGCCTCGCCCTGCCACCGGTCCACTTCACGTGATGCGTCTCGTCCTCGTCGGCACCTCCCATCACTACGCTCCGGTCGAGCTGCGCGAGCGCGTCGCGCTCGACCGCGACGCGGCGTCGGCGCTCGCCGAGCGGCTCGGCGAGGCGGTGTGCCTCTCGACGTGCAACCGCACCGAGCTCTACAGCGCCTCGGACGACCTCGAAGCTGCAGAGCGTCGCGCCGCCGCGGCGCTCACGGCGCTCGAGCCCCAGGTGGAGCCGGCGCTCTACCGGCTTCGCGACCAGGCTGCCGCGTTGCATCTCTTCCGCGTCGCCGCCGGGCTCGACTCGCTCGTGCCGGGCGAGGGCGAGATCCTCGGACAGGTGCGCGCTGCGTACGAGGCCGGCGCGCCCGGCTCGTTGCTGAGCCGCTTGTTCCACGACGCGCTGCACGCGGGCAAGCGGGCGCGTGCGCAGACGACGATCGCCGAGAGCCCCGCCTCGGTCTCGTCCGCGGCGGCTGCGCTCGCGCAGCAGGTGTTCGGCGATCTGAAGGGAAAGCGGGTGCTGATCGTGGGGGCCGGCAAGGTGGGCGAACTCGCAGCCCGGAGCCTCTCGATGCGCGGAGCCGAGTTGGTCGCCGTCGTCAACCGTTCGGAAGAGCGCGGCGACGAGCTGGCGCGGGCATATGGCGCGGCGGCCGTTCCGACCGAGCGTCTGGCGGACGAGCTCGCCACTGCAGACGTCGCCGTCTCGTGCACGAGTGCATCCGGCTTCATGGTCCGGCGCGAAGACATCCGCGAGCGAAAGGGACGGCCGTTGTTCCTCATCGACCTCGCCGTGCCGCGTGACGTCGATCCGGCCGTGAACGACATCGACGGTTGCTACGTCTATGACATCGACGATCTCGAGGCGGTTGTCGAGGCGACCCTCTCAGGGCGGCGCCGCGAGGCGGAGCGGGCGGAGGGAATCGTCGCCGAGGAGGCGGAGCGGTTCCGCGCGTGGCAGGCATCGCTCGATGTCGTCCCGACGATCGCGTCGTTGCGCGCGCGTGCGGAGGAGATTCGTTCGGCGGAGCTGTCGAAGGCGAAGCTGAGCGATCGCGAGCGCGCAGCGGTCGACTCGATCACCACGCAGATCCTCAACAAGCTGCTGCACCTGCCCACCGTGCGGATGAAAGAGGCCGCCGCGGCTGCCGATGCGGTCCTTTATGCTGACGCGGTGAGGCACCTGTTCGGACTCGAGGAGGAGCGATGAACGGCGGCGCTCGCGCCCTCACCGGCAAGCCGCTCCCGCTTCAGGTTCCGAGCGCGTTCGTGCGTGTTCGGCCGCGGCGGACGAGGTGCGGGCAGCCAGCGCTCCGCTCGTCGAGGTGTCGTGCTCGTACGTATCGGCTCCCGCGGCAGTAGGCTCGCCCTCACGCAGGCGGATATCGCCGCCGAGCAGCTACGAAGGCCGGGCGTCGAGATTGCGCTCGTTCCGATCACGACGGCCGGCGACCGAGATCGGACCCGGCCGTTCGGAGAGATCGGCTCGCGCGGCGTCTTCGTGAAGGAGCTCGAGGAAGCTCTGCTCGCCGGACGGATCGACGTGGCTGTGCACTCTGCAAAGGACATGACCTCGACCGACGCCGGCGGCCTCGTGGTCGGCGCCTACCTCGAGCGCGAGGACCCGCGCGACGCACTATGCGGAGTCGCGGAATTGCGACCCGGATTGCGGATCGGTACGGCATCTGTCCGACGACGGGCGCAGCTGCTCGCGCTCCAGCCCGAGCTCTCGATCGAGCCGCTGCGAGGAAACATCGACACACGGCTCCGCAAGCGAGGCGAGCGGGGGCTCGACGCGGTCGTCCTCGCCGCATGCGGCCTGGACCGGCTCGGCCTCGCCGCCGAGATCGACGCTCGGCTCGACCCGGACGAGCTGCTGCCCGAGGCGGGGCAGGGTGCTCTGGCGATGCAGGTTCGTGCCGGAGACGAGCATCTCGTCGCGGCGGCGGATCACGGCGAGACGCGGCGTCGCGTCGAGGCGGAGCGACGGTGCGTCGCAGTCGTCGGCGGCGGATGCCTCGCTCCGGTCGCTGCGTTCCACGACGGCGTCACCCTGAGGGGGCTCGTAGCTGCCGAGGACGGATCGTGGATTCGCCGCGCGACGCACGAGGACCCGGAGGAGCTCGGCCGTGAGTTGGCGTCACTGGCCGCGGCTGCGTGAGTCTCGTGACGGTTTTGGCGCAGACGTGGCTGACGAACGCCGATACCGTTCCAGCAGGGGGCCTTCGCACCCCCTTCCCCAGGGTGGGGGACGGTTTGTTCCGGCCATGAGGGTGATCGTGACGCGGCCGCGGGACCAGGCGGGGCCGCTCGTCGAACGGCTGGAAGCGGGCGGCCACGAGGTGCTCGAGTGCCCGCTGATCGAGATCGTCCGCACTTCCGACGACGAAATCGATGCATCCGGCTACGACTGGGTCATCGTCACGAGCCCCAACGGTGCAGACGAGATCGCACGCCGCGGCCGCAACCTCCCGAAGCTCGCGGCGGTCGGGCCCGGGACGGCCGAGCGGCTGGCCGAGCACGGCCTGAGACCTTCTTTCGTGCCCCGCGTGTCGTCGCAGGACGGCCTGCTCGCCGAGTTTCCCGAGCCCGCGGGTCGCGTGCTCTTCGCCGCTGCCGAGAACTCGAGACGCGGGCCGATCGAGGAGCTCGATGCCGACTTCGTGCCGCTCTACGCGACGCGGCTGCTGGCGCCCGATCCGCCTGCCGGCGACGTCGTCGTCCTCGCGTCCGGCTCCGCCGCACGGGCGTACGCGGCGATCGGAGGCCGTGCCCCGGTCGTGTCGATCGGGCCGCAGACGTCGCACGTTGCCGCCGGCGTGGGGCTGACCGTCATCGTCGAGGCCGCGTCGCACGACCTGGACGGGCTCGTCGCTGCGGTAGACGCAGTAGCGTCCGCGCCGTGAAGCATCGCTTCATCACGTTTCTCACCGACTTCGGGCTCACGGACGATTTCGTCGGGACGTGTCACGGCGTCATCAAGCGCATCGCGCCCGACGTGCAGATCATCGACGTGACGCACGGGATCACGCGGCAGGGCGTTCTCCCGGGCGCGCTCGTCCTCCGGAACACGCTTCCGTACATGCCGGCGGGCGTGCACCTTGCGGTGGTCGATCCAGGCGTCGGCAGCGCTCGCCGCCCGGTGATCATTCGCGACAGCAACGGGGACTGCTTCGTGGGCCCCGACAACGGACTGCTCGTGCCCGCGGCGGAGTTCCGCGGGATCGAGAGCGCGCACGAGCTCGCCAATCCCGCCTACGCGCTCGAGCCCGTGTCGCGGACGTTTCACGGACGCGACCTCTTCGCTCCGGCCGCCGCGCACCTCGCGCTCGGCGTGGAGCCGTCGGAGCTCGGCCCACCGCTCTCGCCCGACGCCCTCGTCCGGCTCGATTTGCCGAAGCCGCAAATCGCCGCGAACCAGCTCGATGCGCATGTGCTCTACGTCGATCGCTTCGGGAACATGCAGCTCAACATGACGCGCGCCGATCTCGATCAGGTCGGCCTCGTTCCCGGTACGCGCTTCGAGCTCGAGATCGCAGGCGAGCGCTACTACGCAACCGCAGCGCGCACGTACGCAGATGCACGGCCCGGCGAGATCGTCCTCTACGAGGACTCTTACCGGAACGTCGCGATCGCAATCAACCGCGGCAGCGCGGCTGAGATGTTCGTCGCGCAGCCGGGCCAGCCCGTCCGCCTGCACCTGGGCCTCCCGTGACGCTCGGCCAGCGCTTCGCGCGCTTCACGACCGACGTCGTCGTGCGCCGCCCCGCGCTCTGGCGCCTCTTCCGCCGTCCGATGCGCCGCCAGTTCGATCGGCTTGCCCCGAGCTGGGAGTCGCTCCGCAGGCCCGACTTTCTCGCCCCGCTCGAAGCGGCCCTCGACCGCTTGCCGGCGCCGCCGAAGCGCGTGCTCGATATCGGGACGGGCACCGGGGCAGCGGCACGTCTCGTCGCCGCGCGCTACCCGGAAGCCGAGGTCGTCGGCGTCGACGTCTCGGAGCGGATGCTGGACGAGGCGCGAAGGCTGACCGACTCCACGCGCGTCACGTACCGGGTGGCCGACGCCGAGCGACTGCCGTTCGACCCTGCGTCGTTCGACCTCGTCACGCTCAACAACATGATCCCGTTCTTCGACGAGCTTGCGCGCGTCGTCGCGCCCGGCGGCCATCTCGTCATCGCATTCACCGGCGGCTCCGGTACGCCGATCTACGTTCCGCCGGAACGCCTGCGCACCGCTCTGGGCGCGCGGCGTTTCGCCGAATTTGCGGAGGTTTTGGCGGGACGCGGCACAGCGCTTCTCGCCCGGAAGAGTTAATGTTTACGTACCCGGAACGTTCACGGAGCGGTAGCACCGTCCTGGACGTGCCGAGTCGGGGCGGAGTCATCCGCCCCGTTCCTTTGCGCCGGTGAAACGGCCGCGCCGCCTCGACCGCCTGCCGGAGCAGTACTTCATGCGCCTGCTCGCGCGCGTGCAGGCTGCTGCCGCAGCGGGCGGCGAGCCGCTCGTCGACCTCGGGCGCGGCAACCCCGACGTACCGCCGCCGCAGCACGTCGTCGCCGCGCTCAGCGCGAGCGCCAACGAACACACGTCGCGCGTGCACGGCTACGCGCCGTTCGCGGGCCTGCCCGAGCTACGCCGAGCGATCGCTGCGCGTTACGCGAACCACTACGGCGTCGAGCTCGACCCGGACCGAGAGGTGGCCGTGGTGCCCGGCACGAAAACAGCGCTCGTCGAGCTCGTCCTCTGCGTCGCCGAGCGCGGCGACACCGTCCTCCTGCCCGATCCCTACTACCCCGACTACCCGTCTGGCATCGCGCTGGCGGGTGCGGACCTCGGACTGCTCGAGCTCGATCCGGAGCGCGGCTACGCGCCTCGCTTCGACCTCGCGCCGCGCGACGGCGTCGCGATCGTCTTCCTGAACTACCCGTCCAACCCGACGGCGGCGGCGGTGAAGGAGGGGACGTTCGCAGAGGCCGTCGCCTTCGCCCGCGAGACAGGAGCGGCGATCGTGCACGACTTCGCGTACGGCGATCTCGTCTTCGACGGCCGCGAGCCGCGGAGCTTCCTCGCGGAGCCGGGCGCGCGCGAGGTCGGCGTCGAGCTCTTCTCGATGTCGAAGAGCTTCGGCATGGCGGGTTGGAGGCTCGGCTTCGTCGTCGGCAACGAGGAGCTCGTCGCGCGGATGACGACGCTGCAGGATCACGTGCGCGCAGGCATCTTCGCGCCGGTCCAGCACGCGGGGATCGCGGCGCTCACCGGCCCGCAGGAATCGGTCACTGAGCGCGTGCAGT
>JBJMJE010000301.1:0-5226 GCA_045806505.1 Gaiellaceae bacterium | reverse complement strand
CCGCGCTGGTAGATGACGCGCACGAGCGGCTCCGCGAGTACGGCGCAGACGACGCTCGCCGGTATGAGCAGGAATGCGATCTGCCGGATGCCCGTCGTGACCGTCCGGCGGAAGCCGTCGAAGTCCTCGCTGGATGCAAGTCGCGCGAGCGACGGGAAGAGGACGGTCGCAACGGCGACGGAGAACATCCCCTGCGGCAGCATGTAGAGCCGGAACGCGGCGTTGATCGCGCTCACCGCGTGGAACCTGTCGATCAGTCGCGCGGCGAAGAACGTGTCGACGACGGCGTTGAAGTTGATCAGCCCGAGGCCGATCGTGATCGGCACCATCAGCACCAGCGTCTGGCGGACTGCAGGGTCGCGCCAGTCGATCACCACCTGCAGGCGGCCGTCGCGCCCGCGCAGCCACGGCAGCGGCAGCAGGAACTGGATCAGCGTCGCGATCAGGATCGAGAACGCGTACACGTAGAGCTTCGCGTCGATCCCGTCGGCACGCGGCACGCCGATCACGAGGCCGACGATGATCGCGATGTTCCAGAAGACCGGCGTGAGCGCCGGCACGGCGAAGTGCTCGTAGCTGTTGAGGATCCCGACGACGATCCCCGAGAGCCCGAGCAGGACGACGATCGGGAAGAGCACGCGCGAGAGGCCGACGGCGAGATCGCCGTAGCCGAACGCAGCCATGACCCATGGCGAGATCACGATGAAGAGCGCCGTCAGTCCTCCGAGACCGAGCAGGACGAGCCAGAAGAGGCTCGAGGCGACGCGCCACGCGCGCTTCCGCTCGCCCTTGACGAGCAGCTCGCTGAAGACGGGAACGAACGCCGACGACAGCGCGGCGTCGGCGACGAGCGCCCTCACCGTGTTCGGGATCAGGAATGCGACCTCGAACGCGTTGATCGCACCGACGGTGCCGAAGTACGAGCGTGCGACGATCTCCCGGACGAGGCCGAGGATGCGCGAGAGGCCGGTCGCGAGGGAGAAGATCGCGGTGGAGCGGGCGAGCCGCCGTCGGCGACCTGTGACGACGGGCGCGGCGACGACCTCGTCGGAGGGCGCGGTCACGTCGTGAGCATAAGGAGCGGGCCTGTTGCTGCTACCATCCCCGCGCCCGCGCAGCGGGCATTTCTACGCCATGCCCAACATCAAGCAACAGAAGAAGCGCGTCCGGACGGCGGCGCAGGAGCGGCTCGAGAACCTCCGTTTCAAGTCGACCGCGAAGACCCTGAGGCGGCGCCTCGAGGCCGCGGTCACGGACGGAGACGCAGCCCGCGTCGCCGAGGAGCACAAGCGGCTCGTTTCCTGGCTCGACCGTGCCGCGGCTCGCGGAGCGCTCCACAAGAACACGGCGGCGCGCCGGAAGTCGCAGGCAGATCGCCTCGCGTCGAGCGCCCGCTAGACCGGCGCCGGCGTCACCTCGACGAGGGCGCGCTCGAGCTCGAGCTCGCCGGACAACCGGCTGTTGCCCTTGAGCGCGAGGTCGAGCTCGGCCAGGCGCACGAGCGCGTGCTCTAGCTCTTCGGTCGAGTAGTTCGCTGCGTGCGCGAAGGCCTTCTCGGCGGCGAACGGATGCAGCTTCAGCTTCCCCGCCGCGTCTCGCGGCGCGATCCCTTCGTCGGCGAGCGCCTGGCACGTGTGGACGCGAGCCACGTGGTTCGCGAGCAGCGCCGCGAGCCTGGGCAGCTCGCGCGAGCCGGCGCTCTCGAGCAGCGACTCGACCGCGCCGAGCGCGGATCCGACGTCCCGCTTGCCCCACGCGTCGGTGAGCATGAAGATCGTCGTCTCGGCGGACGTCGACGCGAGCAGGCGCACGTTGTCCTCGGTGACGGTCTCTCCTCCGGCCCACGTTGCGAGCTTCTCGATCTCGCTGCGCAGGCGCTCCGGGTCGTCGCCGACCATCTCGACGAGAAGCCGGCACGCGTCGCGGTCGGCGCTCACACCGTGCTGCTCGAACTGCTTCCCGACCCATGCTGGAAGGCCCTGCTTGCGCGGGACGTCGTACAGCAGCAACTCACCGGGCTTCGCGCAGGCTTTGGCCAGCGCCGAGTCCTTCTTCATCGCCGAGCCGACGAGCGCGAGCACCGTCTCCGGCGCCGGCGTCTTCAGGTAGTCCGCGACGAGTTTCGCGTCCGGCGCCTTCCACGCGTCGACGTCCTCGACGATGACGAGCCGGCGCTCGCCGCCGAAGAGCCCGAGCGCGTTACATGCGGCGACGGCGTCGTCAGCCGGGTGCTCGTCGGCCGCGAGAACCTCCACGGCGCCTTCCTCGAAGTGGTTGCGGAGGCGCTCGAGCGCGAGGCGGATCTTGGGCCGGTCGCTGCCCGAGATCAGATAGACCGGCTTGAGCTGCGCCATCGCCGCCAAGCATAGGCCGCTCCAAGGAGGGCGCCGGCTCCCAGTGCTGCGCCTCCGCGCGTCGAGCTGACCTGAGCGAACGGCAGCCCGCCGATCAGGCGCGCACACAGCGCGAGCCACGCGGCGCACCAGCCGGCGACGCCGGCGAGAACGGCCGCCGCGCCCGGCGAGACGGGATCGAGCAGCGCCGCCGACAGCGCGAGGCCGAGCAGCGGCGCCATCGCGGGGGCGGCGAGCGCGTTCGCCGGGACCGCAAGCAGCGGCACCGCATGGAACTGGAGCCAGAGCACGGGAGCCGTCGCGACGCTGCAGGCCGTGGAAACCGCGATTGCCTCGCGAAGCCACCGCGTCAGCGGATAGCCCTCGAGGATCCGGATCAGCGGCCGGACCATGAGGAAGATCGCCGCCACCGCGGCGAAAGACAACTGGAAGCCGGCATCGAGCGCCGTGTACGGGTTCCACGCGAGCAGCGCGAAGACCGCGAGCAGCAGGAAGTGCCAGCGGTCGCGCTGCCGCGCGGCGAGCCAGGCGAGCGAGCCGAGTGCGCCGACGACTCCTGCGCGCACGACCGACGGCTGCGCGCCGACGGCGAGGACGTACGCCGCGATGCCCGCGAGTGCGCAGATCTCCGCGACGAGGCGCGGCACGCCCAGCATGGCCGCGAGGACGAGGACGCCACCAGCGACGAACGCGACGTTCTGTCCCGACACCGCGAGTAGGTGGTAGAGCCCCGACGCGCGAAACCGGTCCCGTAACGCCTGCGGGACGGCCTGGTCGTCGCCGAGGACGACGCCCGACAGGATCGCGCCACGCTCGCCCGACGCTCCACGCTCGAGCGAGCGCTCGACGTGCGCGCGCAGTCGATCAGCGACTGCCAGAAAGCCTGCGCGCTGTCCGACCATGCGCCAGCGATCGGCCCGGAGGACGACGTGGATGCCTTTCCGTCGCAGCCAGGTTCGCTCGTCGAAGTTGTGTTCCGGCGCATGCGGCTGCTCGACGGTCACCACCGCGGCCAGGAGCGCGCCCTGCGGGGGCGCTCGACCCGGCGGCAACTCGAGCAGCGCCGCCTCGTGCACCTGGCGCGCGCCGAAGCGCCGAACGACAACCGGCACACGCAGCCGGTAGCGGGTCGGGCGTGCCGGAGCGGTGACGTCGAGTCGGGCGCGTTCTGCCGTCCCGACCGCACCGGCAAGGACGCTGCTGTCCAGCGCGGCGAGGCGCACGCTGCCCCACCACCAGCCGGCGCACGCGAGTGCGGCGACGAAGAACGCCATTCGATGCGTCGACGGAACGACTATGGCCAGACCGGCCACGCTCACCGCGCCCGCTGCGAGCCCGAGCGACGGCAGCCGCGCTGCGTTCGACGCCGCCAGCCCGACGCACAGCGCCGCCACAAGCGCATGTGGAGCACGCATGGTCACGGCGCCACGAGCTCGCGGAGCTGGTCGAGTCGCTTCGGACCGATTCCGGGGATCGCATCGAGTTCGTCGACGGTGCCGAAAGCCCCATGGTGCTGTCGGAAGTCGAGGATCTTCTGCGCGGTGACGGGGCCGACGCCGGGGAGTGCATCGAGGTCCGCTTCGGTCGCGGAGTTCAGGTGCACGGGCCCGGCGGGCTCGGACGGGCCGCCGCCGGCGGCGCGAGGAGCGGTGGCCATACGCGCGGGCACCACGATCTGGCTGCCGTCCGCGAGCGGCGCGGCGAGGTTGACGAGATCGAGCTCCGCCTTCCGTGTCGCGCCGCCCGCGCGCGCCAGTGCGTCCGCGATGCGCGATCCCTGCGGCAGCCGATAGACGCCTGCGCGCCTGACCGCTCCGACCACGTCGACGACGACCAGCGAACGCGGCACGGCAGGCGACGTGCCGGAGGCGTGCGCCACGGGCGCCTCGTAGGCGGTTCCGGCGTCGCGCAGGACACGGTTTGCAAGCGCGAGGGCCAGCGCAAGAGCGAGCGCGCCGAGCACGAGCGCGCGACGTGAGACCTGGATGTCGGGCACCTCCAAATCGTGGCCCGAGAAGCGTCACGTGTCTGTCACGATTCAGTGACTTTGGTCGCACTCGTCTCTGCCGTCGCACTCCTTACCGGCACGCTCCACGGAACGGTGATGCGCGGCCCGATCGCGCCCGTCTGCCGCATCGGCATGCCGTGCAGCGCGCCCGCGAAGAACGTCACGCTGTCGTTCACGCGCAACGGCGCCACGCGGAGCACGAGGACCGACGACCGCGGCCGCTATTCGATCCGCTTGCCCGCCGGCGTCTACGCCGTCAAGACGAACCAGCGCCCGTTCGGACTGTTTCCGCAGCCGCGCACCGCCCGCGTCCGCGCGGGCCGAAGCACGCGCGTCGACTTCGCGATCGACACCGGGATTCGCTAGCCCACGACGAGGTTCACGAGCTTGCCCGGGACGACGATCGTCTTCCTGACCTGCTTCCCGTCGAGATACGAACGCACCCGCTCGGACTGCAGGGCACGCTCGATGAGCTGCTGCTCCGGCAACTCCGCCTCGACCTCGAGGCGGTCACGCACCTTGCCGTTCACCTGCACCACCAGCTCGAACGTCTCGCGCTCCAGGTAACGCGGATCCGCCTCGGGCCAAGGCTCCTCCCACAGCCGCTCGCGACCGAGCCGCTCCCACAGCTCCTCGGCGACGTGCGGCGCGTACGGCTGGATCAGCGACACCGCCGTCTCGGCGGCGAAGCGCGCGTCGCTGCCCCCGGTGTCGCGCGAGAGCTCGTTGACGAGCTCCATCACGGCCGAGATGCCCGTGTTGAAGGCGAACCGCCGGCCGACGTCGTCGGTGACCTTCGCGATCGTCTCGTGCGCCTTCCGCGCCAGCGGACCAGCCTCGGCCTCGCCCGTCGGCGCGTTCTCC
>JBJMJE010000300.1:0-2947 GCA_045806505.1 Gaiellaceae bacterium | reverse complement strand
TTTTCTGCGGCTGCTGACCGGCCGGTGATCGCCGCAGCGAGGATCCGCCGGTTCGAGAGATCTCGGCGATAATTCGGCGGATGCGGCGTCGCGTGGGGGTCCTTGTTGTGGTGCTGTCGCTGTGCGCCGCCGGACTCGCGGCCGGCGGCATTCATGCGGGACCGCCGCTCGCGACGACGACCACGACCACGACGACGACCACAACCACGACGACCGAGACGACCACGACCACGACGACCGACGTCACCACGACGGCGACGACGACCGCGCCTACGACGACCTCTGCGACCACCACCGTTGCGACGACGACGGCCCCGACGACGACGGCGCCCACGCCGAAGCCGAAGCCGGCCGGGAAGCTGCTGACGGCCACGTCTCTCGCGTCGCCGCGCTGCCTCCTACTCGCGGGCTTCGCGCTGCTGCAGCCCGGGCGCCGGCCGCTCGCACTCGGCAGCGTCGCCGTGATTCCGCGACGGCCGAGCGCGGGCGACAACGGCGTTGCCTATCCCGCCGACGGCTCCGTCCTCACGGCGTCGTCGGTGAGCCTCACCGGCAGCGGCTGCGGGACCTCCGCTCGTGCCCACGCCGCAGTCGGCTCCGTCTCCCTCTTCGGCGGCGCGGCGACGATCCGCAGCGTCGAGCTCGGCGTGCGCAACGGGATCGCCGGGAAGAGCGCGGCCGTCAACGGCGTCACCGTCGGCAAGACGGTCGTCGCTGCGCTGCCGGGGCGTCCCATCGTCATCGGGCCGTGGGGCTACATCGTCGCGCTCGCGCAGCCGGATGCGACGCAGGCAGGCGCTCTCGCCGTCCACGTGACGAAGGCGCACGCCGGCCTCGCGGCCGGGACGGTCATCCTGATCGGGTACGCGCAGCTCGCGCCGCCCATGGTCGTCCCGCGGAAGGTCAAGACGGCGAAGCTCACGACGTCCGCCGCACCGCCCGTGCGCAAAGCCGCCCCGACCGAGAAGCAAGTGCGACACGCGAGCAAGCCGCAAGCCGGGAAGAAGCCGCACAAGCCCAAGAAGCCGAAGCGCCACGTCCGCAAGCACCGCCTCGGCGACGACCCGTTGACGGTGACGCCGCAGCTCGGTCTCACGAATTACGCTTTCCCCGTCGCCGGCGTCCCGAGCTACGGCGACACGTACGGCGGCTTCCGCGGTGACGTCCCCGGCAACTGGCACCACGGTGACGACATCTTCGCGCCGCTCGGCACACCGGTCGTCGCCGTCGCCGACGGAACCCTGAACCGTGTCGGCTGGGAGCGCCTCGGGGGCTGGCGCCTCTGGGTGCGCGATCACAATCGCAACCAGTTCTACTACGCGCACCTCTCCGGGTACTCGCCGCTCGCGTTGCACTCGAAGTACGTGAAGAAGGGCGACGTCGTCGGCTTCATCGGCAACAGCGGCGATGCATTCACGACGCCGCCGCACCTGCACTTCGAGATCCATCCGCACCAGTTGCTGAAGCTCGACTACAACGGCGCGGTGAACCCGACGCCGTACATCGCCGGTTGGCGCCACCTCACCAAGCCGAAGGCGCCGGTGCCGGTGCACCCGCCCTTCCCCGCAGGGCCGGTGCGTCGCGAGGCGAGCTACATCTGGCGCGAGTTGCTTGCGGCACGCGGGCTCACCCAAAAGGCGCCGAAGGCCGGCGAGCGCCCACGCATCGCAGTGCCGCACGCCGATGTCGAATCAGCACCGCGACGGCTTGCCGCCGCGAGACGGCGAGAGGCTGCGAGCCCTGCCGTGAGCGCGGTTCAGCCGCGCGCGATGTCCGCGCCGGATCTGCTCGCAGGCATCGTGCTCCCGGCCGTGCTCTTCGCGGGTGCCCTGACGTACCGCCTGCGGCGCGAACGCCCGTGATCGTCTCGCTGCACGTCGCGACGGGCGCAGCGGTCGGGGCGCTCTCCGGCTCGCGGGTCGCGGCTGCGCTGCTCGGGCCGCCGGCGCACCTGCTCGGCGATCGCATCCCGCATCAGGACATCGCGAGCAGGCGGTTCGAGATCGGGAGCGGCGCCGTCTTGCTCGCGCTGCTCGCGGTGCGGCGTGGCCCGCTGGACAGCGCCGTCATCGGCGCCGCCGCTGCCTCTGCTCCCGATCTCGAGCACGTCTTTCGCGCCGCGCGGCCGGGCGGGAGGAAGCTCTTCCACGGGCGACTCGGCTGGCATCGCTCGGGCGGCATCCTTCCCGCGGCCGGTCAGCTCATCCTCGCCGGGACGATCGTCGGCTACCTGCTCGCGCCTCGTCGCTAGCCGTCACGCGAGGCTGGCGCAGAGAGCGTCGACGTACAGGTCGGGGTTTTCGTAATGGCCGGTCAGCATGAGGACGTCGACCTCCGTGAAGACGATCAGACCGACGTCTCCGTAGATGAAGCCCTGGCCGGGGACGACGATGATCCCGTCGTTGCCCGGGATCCGCGTCGTCACCGTGCCGTCGCCGTTCGGCTCGGCGATCAGCGGGCCCGCGAGCGGTGTCGACAACGATGTGCCGGTGAGGTCGTTCGTCGCCGTCTGGGTGAACGCGGCGAGGTGGATGACCGTGCGCGTCACGTTGCCGCTCGAGTCGTAGTACGTCGTCGTTCGGCGCACACCCTTGTTGTGGAGCGTGACCGGGAACGAGCAAAGATCGCCGGCCGCGAAGTGGAACGTGCGGTCGACGTTCACCTCGACGACGCTCGGAGTAGCTGCGCCGGCGCTCGTGGCCGCGGCTACCGCGACCAGTGCGACGACGATGAAGCCAAGAGTCTTCGCTTTCATGCTTCCCTCCTTCGGTTTCGCTGTCGAACGCTTCGACGCGTGGAGGGGCGAGGCGGCGGTCGCAAAGCCGACTGGCGCGATGCGATCTCGTGATCTGGCTACGCATCGATGCGGCCGGTGCCGCCGAGGTACAGGTCGATCACCTTCGGATCGTGCAGCAGGTCCGCGCCGGTGCCCTGGAAGCGGTTGCGG
>JBJMJE010000299.1:0-11384 GCA_045806505.1 Gaiellaceae bacterium | reverse complement strand
TCGAGCACCTGCTTGGTCTGCGCCACGCCGAGCGCCGCGGTGGGCTCGTCGAGGATCACCACCTTCGAGTTCCACATCACGGCCTTGGCCACCGCCACCGACTGGCGCTGGCCGCCGGAGAGCCCGGCGACGGTCTGGCGCACGGACCGGATCGTGGTGACGGAGAGCCCCTTGAGCGTCTCCTTGGCCTTGGCCTCCATCGCCGTCTCGTCGAGCCGGCGCAGCCCGTCGGTCGCCTCCCGGCCGAGGTACATGTTCTGGACGACGTCCAGGTTGTCGGCGAGCGCGAGGTCCTGGTAGACGACCTCGATGCCGAGCGCCGCGGCGTCCTTCGGGCCGTGGATCGACACCGGCGAGCCGTCGAAGACGATCTCACCCTCGTCGATCGGGTGGATGCCGGCGATGCACTTGATCAGCGTCGACTTGCCGGCGCCGTTGTCCCCGACGAGCGCCATGACCTCGTTCGGGAGCACTTCGAAGTCGACATCGGAGAGCGCCTGCACCGACCCGAACGATTTCGTGATCCCGCGAAGCTCGAGGAGGGGTGTCTCGCTCTCGTTCACCGTGGCGCGTTTCCTACCACATTGCCGGTGGGGACGCCGAGTCGGCGTCCCCACCGGCGATCGATCGTCTTACTTGCAGTACTGCTTGTAAGTCCCGATGCAGACCTCGCTCTTCTTCAGGAAGCCGTCCGTGAAGAGCCGCTTGTAGTTCGCCTTCGTGATCCAGACGACGGGAATCGTCTGCGTCGGCTCCTTCTTCTTGCCGTTCAGCCTGAACGAGTTCGCCTTCGGCTTCTTGCCGTGGATGAGCGCCACGGCAGCCGCGGCGGCGGCGTTCGCCTCGTCGGGCACGTACTTGTAGACCGTTCCGGTCTGCCAGCCGGCGAGGATGTACTGCACGCCCTGTGCCGACGCGTCCTGCCCGCTGAGCGGGATCGGCTGCAGGTGCTTCGCCTTCAACGTCGCGATCACCGCACCGGCGATGTTGTCGTTCGCAGCGATCGCCGCGTCGATCTTGCTGTTCGTCTTGATCAGCATCTGCGAGAAGATCGGCGCCGCATTGGTCGCGAGCCAGTCGGGCACGAACTGCTGCGGGCCCTTCGACAGCTTCCCGCTCTTGAAGAGCGGATTCAGGACCGCGTCGTTCCCGCTCTTGAACCAGAAGGCGTT
Source organism: Gaiellaceae bacterium (assembly GCA_045806505.1). Classification (GTDB taxonomy): domain Bacteria; phylum Actinomycetota; class Thermoleophilia; order Gaiellales; family Gaiellaceae; genus DASVFB01. Next base: position 10,212 of record JBJMJE010000299.1, on the reverse strand, counting down.
CTGGTCCGTCGGACCGCCCCAGAGCTCGGCGACGACGGGCTTCGAGCCGTACTTGCCCTTTGCCTTCAACGCCGAGATGATGCCGTTGGCCTGCGCCTGTCCGACCGCCTTGCCGTCGAAGGAGATGTAGACGGACGCGGTGCCGCCGATCACCTGGCGGTCGTAGTCGATCGCATAACCGCCCTTCGACGTGAACAGCTTCTCGATCGCAGCGGCGGAGCCGTTGTCGAGCGAGGTCTCCACGACGACCTTCGCGCCCGCCGCCAGGCACGTCTGTGCCTGCGACTTCTGCTTCTGCGGGTCGTTGAGCGCGTTGTTGATCGAGTAGGTCACGCCGGCCTTCGACAACGCCTTCTTGAACGCAGGGGCGTCGAACTGCACCCAGCGAACCGACGACTTCGTGTCCGGCAGGAGGACGCAGACCTGGACGCTGGCGGACTTCTTGCTGCTGCCCGCCGCGGCCACCGCGACCACGACGAGCCCGATGATCGCGACTAACACCCCGAGCGCGATCGCCTTGCGAGAAACGTGCCTCACTAGTACTCCCTTCCTTCGAATTGGGACCGGTCCCAGTCGGCTCCGACTTGTCGTCCCCTCACGCAGGACGGAACTCCGCAGCGAATCTTTCGGATTTTCGCCGGTTCGTCAAGTCGCGAGGCACTAATCGAGCCGAGCGAGGGCAAGCGTCTCCCTGATTCCCCGGAGGCCGCCGTACGCGCCGACGGCCGTGGTCGCGAGAGCGCCGGCCGCGCAGGCGAACGCGGCCGAGCGCTCGAGGCTCCACCCGGCGAGCGTCCCGTGGAGGAGCCCGGCGGCGAATGCGTCGCCCGAGCCCGTACCGTCGACCTCCGCGACCGCGGGCGCGGGCACGTGGCCCTCGAAGTCAGGCCCCGACGCGTAGCAGCCGTCGGCGCCGAGGGTGATCGTGACCGCGCCCGCCCCGCGTTCGCGCAGCCAGGCGCCCGCACGCGCCGGGTCGTCCTCGCCGGTGATCGCGCGCGCCTCGACGAGAGCTGGCATGAAGAGGTCGACGTGCGGCAGCGAAGGGAGCACACGACTCCAGCGGCCGCTCGCGTCGAAGACGGTGTCGAGGCTCGTCACGATCCCGCGTCGGCGCGCCTCGGCGAGCACGCCGGCGAAGGGCTCGCCGTCGAGGGCGGGCATGACGAGCTGGCCTGCCGCGTGGAGTGATCGGCCCGCATATAACAGCTCGGCGTCGAGCTCCTCGGCGCGGAGCGTGCCGTTGGCGCCCGGGACGTGGAGGAACGTCCGTGTGCCGTCGGAGCCGACGAGCGCCACGGTCGCCGAGGTGGGCGTCGACGTATCGCGGACGACGGCGCTGCGGTCGACGCCGCGCTCGTCCAGCAGCTCGACGACGAAGTCGCCGAAGCGGTCGGCGCCGACCTTGCCGGCCACGGCGGCACGCAGGCCGAGCCGCGCGAGCGCGCTCGCGGTGTTCAGCGCGCAGCCGCCGCCGTGGAGCTCGATCTCGCCGGCCAGGCCGAGCGTGCCGCGCGCCGGCAGCTCGTCGACCGGCCGGCAGACGACGTCGGCGACGAGGATCCCGAGGCAGACCACGTCCACGCCTCGATCCTCCCACTCGCCGCGAAATGTGGTGAGGTTCGACCCCGCTCCCGACAGGAGGTCAGATGACACTGGAAGGCAAGGTTGCGCTCGTCACCGGCGCGAGCCGCGGCATCGGCGCCGCAGTCGCGCGGACGCTTGACGAGCACGGCGTGAAGCTCGGGCTCGCCTCGCGAAGCGGCGACGATCTCGGCCTCGACGCCGTCGCGCAGCCGTGCGACGTGCGCGAGCTCGATCAGCTCGACTCGATCGTCGCAGCGACGGTCGAACGCTTCGGCAGACTGGACATCCTCGTCGTGAACGCCGGCGTCGGGGCGTACGGACGATTCCGCGACCTCTCGCTCGAGCACCTCGACGAGATGATCGACGTGAACCTCAAGGGCACGCTCTACGCGGTGCGGGCGGCGCTGCCGCACCTCGTCGAGTCCGGCGCGGCGGACATCGTCACGCTCGCGTCCGAGGCCGGACGCCGCGGCCTCCCGTACGAGGCGACGTACTGCGCCTCGAAGTTCGGCCAGGTCGGCTTCACGCGCGCGCTCGACCACGAGCTGCGCGAGCACGGAGTTCGCTGCACGAACGTCTGCCCGGGCGGCGTGGCGACGGACTTCGCCCTCGACCAGGGACGGGGCCGCACGCCGGAGGCGCTGCCGGGGATGATGACGGCCGACGACGTCGCAGAGGTGGTGCTCTTCGTCCTCACGCGGCCGCGGAACCACCGGATCCTCGAGACCGCCTTCCGGCCCGTCACGGAGACGTCCTGGGGCTAGAGGCGCGCGCGTTCTGGGCGCCGGGCCGCGTCAACCTGATCGGCGAGTTCACCGACCTCGTCGGCGGGCTCGTGTTGCCGGTGGCGCTCGACCTCGGCATCCGCCTCGAGTGCGTCCCGTCGGAGCGAACGTCGCTCGAGTCGGACGCGCTGCCGGACGACGGCGGCTGGCAGCGGTACGTCGCGGCCGTGGAGGTCGAGCTCGCCGCCCTCGGCAGGCCGGCCGTCGGAATCGCGGGAACCGTCCGGTCGGACCTTCCGATCGGCTCCGGCCTCTCGTCGTCCGCGGCTCTCGAGGTCGCTGTCGCAACTGCTCTGTGCGGGGTCGCGGAGTTCCACGTCGAGCCGCTCGACCTCGCGCGCGCGTTGCAGCGCGCCGAGCACCGCGCCGTCGGCGTGCCGAGCGGGATCATGGATCAGGCTGCGTCGCTGCTCGGCCGCGCCGGCCACGCCCTATTGCTCGACACCGGAACGCTGGAGTACGAGTACGTGCCGCTTCCGCCACACCTCGCGCTCGTCGTCCTCGATTCGGGCGTCTCCCGTCAGCTCGAATCGTCGAAGTACGGCGACCGTCGCCGGGAGCTCGAGGCGGGGGAACCGGCCCGCGTCCGCCACATCGAGACGGAGAATGCGCGCGTGCGCGAAGTCGTCGCGATCCTCCGCGAGCCGGGACAGCCGCGGCTCGCCGAGCTCGGGCGTCTGTTCACCGATGGCCACGCGAGCCTGCGCAATGATTTCGAGGTGACGATCCCCGAGCTCGACACGCTCGTCGAGCTCGCGCGCGAGGCAGGCGCGGTCGCCGCGCGGATGACCGGAGGCGGCTTCGGCGGGTCGATCGTCGCGCTCGTGGAGCAAGAGCGGGCCGACGCCTTCGCGCGACGCGTTATCAGCGAGTACAGACGGCGCTACGGCAAGCGAGGCCGCGCGTATGTCTCCGCAGCCTCGGACGGAGCGCACGAGCTGTGAGGAGCGTCTACTACAGCGTGCGCGTGAGGTGCTCGAGCGGAAACGGCTCGCCGTGCGACGGCACCACGAGATCGGCATCGAGCTCGAGCAGGCGGCGCAGGCAGGCGAGATGATGCTCGGGCCCCGCTGCGAGCCAGTCCTCGGGACACGGCCGCCCGTCGACGATCGTGTCGCCGGTGAACAGCACGCGGTGCGACGGCGCGAAGGCGACGAAATCCTCGGGCTGCATCCCGCCGGGAAATGCCTCCAAGCCCGGCGGCAGGCTTTCGGCCGCGACGTGCAGCGTCGCGCCATAGCGCTCCGCGAGCTCGGCCGAGCTACGGCGGTGCCACGGGTTCGTCAGGACGATCGCCACCGGCAGGTCGAGCCGCTCGACGTCCCGATCGAGCGCGCCGTAGAAGCGCGCCTCCTCGTGACGCGGCACGAGCGGGTCGACGAGCACGACCGCCTCCGCCGTCTCGACGTACGCGGAGCTGACCTCGCGGTCGTCCCATTCGGGATGCCGCGCCGTCCACCGCCAGAGCCCGGGCCTCAGCTCCTGCACGTCCATCAGAAGCCGAAGTGGACGTTCGTGAAGTACCAGAGCGCCGACGTCGCCCACAGCCCCGCGAGCACCGACGCCATCGTCCCGCCGAGCACCGGCACCACCCAGCGCGGGTGCAGGCGGTCGTGCACGAAGAACACCTTCACGACGAACACGCCGTAGACAAACGACCCGAGGATGCAGTGCGCGACGACGCGCGGGCTCGTCGTCTTGAACCCGAGGATGAAGATGCAGTGGAACGCGACCGGCAGCGTGCACAGGAACGCGAGTCGTCCCGACCACCGGTGCACGCGGTTCACGGTCGGGCGCGGGATGCGCACGAGGCGCTCGAGCTTTCCGAAGATGCGGGCGCCGGTCAGCACCTGCACGACGGCGAGCGTCACGGCGGCAGTGGCGAACCAAGCCTTCCCGGCGATCGCCGTCGAGAAGATCGACGTCATGAAGTCGGTATACGCCGAGGAGACGCTCGCCTGAGTCATCGCCTTCGCACGCGACCCTACGGTTTACGATGGCCGCGTGTCCACACCCGGGCAGGGTTGGCCTCTACGACGCATCGTCGTGCTCCCGCTCGTGCTGTTCGTAGCCGTCTCGGCGGGCGTCTTCACGCTCGCGAAACTGCATCCCGCAAGCCCGGCGACGGCATCGGGCCCCGTGACGCTCGGCGACGCCGCACACGGCAAGGTGTTGTTTCTGCAGAAATGCGCTCCCTGCCACGGCATGCGCGCCGAGGGCAAGGTCGGCCCGCGACTGGCCGGCGTCGCACTCACCGTCGAAGAGGCGCGTGCGCAGATCGACAACGGCGGCGGGATCATGCCGGCGCACCTCGTGACAGGCGGCAGCGAGTCCGACGTGCTCGCTTACCTGAAGACGCTGTTTATTCGGGGCGGCTCGTGATGTGGACGACGAGCTTGTCGTCCTCGCCGCACACGTCGCGCAACGCAACCTGCCCGGTGGTCCCGCCGCCCGCGTACGAGATCTCGGCGTCTTCCTCTTCCTTCTCCTTGAAGAGGATCTTGTAGTCGCCGCCCTCGAACGACTGCTCGTACGCGTCGTACGCGTCGTCGAGGCCGCCTGCGTAGGTGCCGTCGACGACCTGCGACGGCCCTGCGGTCGACTCCTGCCGGTACGTCACTCCGTCCGGCTTCGGAAAGTCCGATGGAAGCTTCGACCCCTCGACCTCGGTCGAGACGTCGCAGACGGGCGCGGAAGTCTCGGCCGCCGCCTCCTTCGCCTTCTCCTCGTCGCTCTTGCCGCCGCAGCCGGCGAGAGCGAAAGCGAGCAGCCCGACCAGGGCCCAGAGAGAGAACCGCGACGCCATCGGCAGGATCCTAGAGCGGCGTTCGGGCCCGCGCGGCGTTTTCTTATCGACTTCTTACCGAGCGTTCACGCGTAGTTCAGGCGCGCTCGGGCACACTCGAGTCGTCTCAAACCCCTTGGTGACACCTGAGAGCCGGCCCTGGGCCGGCTCTCGCGTTTCCGGCGCCAGCGGCAAAGATACGACCGTGAGAATCCTGATCGCCGACGACGAGGTCGCCGTCCGCGACGCCCTCGGGCGGGCGCTCACGTCGGAGGGCTACGAGGTGGCGTTCGCGCGCGACGGCCGTGAAGCGCTGATCGCGGTCGAGCGCGACGAGCCCGACGCCGCCGTCCTCGACGTGATGATGCCGCCGCCGGACGGGCTCGACGTCTGCCGGCAGCTCCGTTCCGCAGAAAACGCGATCCCGATCCTCATGCTCACCGCGCGGCGCGAGGTGTCCGACCGCGTCGCCGGCCTCGACGCGGGCGCCGACGACTACCTGCCGAAGCCGTTCGCGCTCGACGAGCTGCTCGCGCGACTGCGCGCGCTCCTCCGGCGCACGCCCGGAGGCGGCGGCGAGCTCTCGTACGCAGAGGTCGTCCTCGACCCGCTCGGCCATCGAGCGTGGCGTGCGGGAACCCGGCTCGATCTCACACGGACGGAGTTCGCGCTGCTCGAGCTCTTCGTACGCTCGGCCGAGCGCGTCCTCTCGCGCTCCGAGATCCTCGTCGCAGTCTGGGGCTACGACTTCGGCCCCACCTCGAACTCGCTGGAGGTCTACGTCGGCTATCTGCGGCGGAAACTCGAGGAAGGCGGCCTCCCGCGCCTGATCCACACGGTCCGCGGAGTCGGCTACGTGATGCGGCACGAGCCATGACGATCGGGAAGCGCGTCATCTTCGCGACGTCGGCGGCGCTCGTGACGGTCGTCGTCCTGCTGAGCGTGTTCGCCTACCAGCTCGTCAAGCGTGAGCTTCACTCGCGCGTCGACGTGACGCTGCGGACCCGCGTGACGGAGCTGAGTCCGACAGCCGTCGCCGGGACGCAGGAGTTTCGCTCCGTGATCGCCGCTCCGGGCGAGCTCGTGCAGCTGCTGACGGCGAAAGGGGGCTCGATCCGGCCGCCGTACCAGGTGACGGTGCTGCCGGGCGCCGCGCGGGACCGCGCCATCGCATCGGGATCGGGCTCGGCAACGCGGACGATCGACATCGGCGGCCGCCGGATGCGGCTCGTCACGTCGCACATCGGATCAGGCGAGGCGCTCCAGATCGCGCGGCCGCTGGCGGACGACGACGCGACGCTTCGCAGGCTCCGCTACGGCTTCCTGATCGTCGCCGCCTCCGCGCTCGTGCTCTCGATCCTGATCGGGAGCTGGGTTGCCGAAAAGGCGCTTTCGCCGGTTCGGCGTCTGACGCGTGCGGCCGAGGACGTCGCGCGAACGCGCGACCTCTCCGTCCGGCTCGACGACGAGGGAGACGACGAGGTCGCGCGCCTCGGCGCGGCGTTCAACGAGATGCTCGAGGCGCTCGACCGCTCGCTCACAGCGCAGCGACGCCTCGTCGCCGACGCGTCGCACGAGTTCCGCACGCCGCTGACGAGCATCCGCGCGAATGCGGAGCTCCTGGAACGCGGACGCGTCAGGGAGGCCGAGCAGAATACGGTCGCGCGCGCGGTCGTCGACCAGGTGGACGAGCTCGACGGGCTCGTCACGGATCTGATCGAGCTCGCGCTCGACGGTGAGGCTGCCGCACGGTTCGAGGACGTCCGCCTCGACGAGCTCGTGGGTGTCGAGGTCGAGCGCATGCGCCGGCTAGCGCGCGGCGTCCGCTTCGAGCTCGCCTCCGAGCCGTGCTCGGTGCGCGGCGACCCGGAGCGGCTCGGCCGCGCGATCGCGAACGTCCTCGGCAACGCACTGAAGTGGAGCTCCGACGGCGGCAGTGTCGAGGTGCGCGTTTCCCGCGGCGCCGTCGTCGTCCGCGACCACGGTCCCGGAATCGACGAAGCGGACCTGCCGCTCGTCTTCGAGCGCTTCTACCGCGCACCGACGGCACGTGGAAAGCCGGGGTCGGGTCTCGGCCTCGCGATCGTCCGTCACGTCGTCGAGGCCCACGGCGGCACCGCCGAGGCGGGAAACGCTCCCGGCGGCGGCGCGGTGCTCACGCTGCGCCTGCCGACCGTCTGAACGAACAGGGGCGGCTTGTGGCCGCCCCTGGAGCCCGGCGGCTTCTCGCCGGCGCTACTTCTGGCTCGCTTCGCCCTCGATCGTGGCCTGCGGCGAGGAACCGAGCTGGATCCGCCGCGGCTTTGCCTGCTCGGGCTTCGCGACGTGGATCTCGAGCACGCCGTTCTTGTAGTCGGCCGTGATCCCGTCCTCGGAGACGCCCTGCGGCAGGCCGATCGTGCGGGTGAACGTCCCGTGCCGGCGCTCGAAGCGGTAGAACCGGTCCTCCGACAGCTCGTTCGTCCGCTTCCGCTCGGCGCTCACGGTCAGCGAGCCGTCCTCGACCTCGACCGAGATCTCGTCCTCGGGGATGCCGGGCAGGTCGAACGCGTAGACGAGCTCCTTCTCCGTCTCCCACACGTCGAGCGCGGGCACCCAGCTCTGTACCGACTTGCCGTTGCCCTCCATGAGACCGTTCATGAGCCGGCTCATCTCCGTCTGAAGGGTCGCCAGCTCCGTCCAGGGCTGCCAACGCACCAACGTTGCCATGTGTCGCTCCTTTCGTGCTCGTACTTGATTCCTTCGCGAGAATAAAACCTGAGTCGCTAATTGTCAAGTACTAGATCCGCGAGGATCACGCTGTGGCGGCGTTGCTCTGCTGCGCGACCGGGTAACGCGACTCGGTGTTCCCGATCAAGGACAACGTCCCGACGCGGTCGTTCCCCGTCGTCACCGTCTCGCTCATCGCCGCGAACGTCCTCGTCTACCTCTGGGAGGTGTCGAAGCCGGGGCTCAACCAGCACGTCGAGTCATGGGGCTACTACCCCTGCGCCGTCGAAGGCCCCTGCACGACGGCTGCGGCCCAGGACCACCACGAGCTCGTCGAGACGGTCTTCTCGTCGATGTTCATGCACGGCGGCCTCCTGCACATCGGCGGCAACATGCTGTTCCTCTGGATCTTCGGCAACAACGTCGAGGACGCGCTCGGCCGGGTCCGCTTCCTCATCTGGTACCTGCTCGCGGGGATCGCGGCGACGGCGCTGCAGACGTTCGTCACGCTCCACTTCGGAACCGCGGCGGATGCGAGCATCGCGAACGTCGGCGCCAGCGGCGCGATCGCCGGCGTCCTCGGCGCGTACTTCCTGCTCCTGCCGCGCGCGAGCGTGCTGACGGCGATCTTCTTTCTCGGCATCTGGATCGCGCTGCAGGCGCTCGACGGCACGATCTCGATCACGACTCCGGCGTCGGGCGGAGGCGTCGCCTTCTTCGCGCACATCGGGGGCTTCGCGTTCGGCATCCTGACGGTTCGCCTGTTCATGACGCGACCGCCGCTGAGCCCCACGCCCCGCTACACCTGGCGATGACGTTCGAGGACCACGTGCGCCGGGCGCTCGACTCGCTGCCGCCCGAGCTGGCGCGCGGCCTCGAGAACGTCGCCGTGGTCGTGGAGGACGAGAACCCGGAGGAGCCCGACCTGCTCGGGCTGTTCGACGAGCAGCCGTACATGCCGGCGAAGATCTCGATCTACCGCCTGCCGCTCGAGGAGTCGTTTCCGGATCCGGACGAGCTCGAGCGCGAGATCCGGATCACCGTGCTCCACGAGCTCGCGCACTACTTCGGGATGGACGAGGAGCGTCTCGAAGAGCTCGGATACGACTGATGGTCACGCTCCTGAACGGGGTGGCCACCGTCGCCGCGGTGGTCGGAGCGGGCGTCATCGTGTGGTACTTCCTCGGCCGCTGACGCCTTGTTGTGTTTTCTCCCGCGCCGCGGGAATAGCGCGTTCCTTATCGCGTTGAAGAGAGGCACATGAGGACGCTAGAGATCATCCACCGCGAGATCGACGAGTTGAGCGAGCGCCGCGTAGAGCTGTGGCACGCGCTGTCCGAGGGGCACGACGCGGGACTCAAGGCGGAGGTGCACGGGCTCGAGGAACGGCTCGAGGAGCTGTGGCAGGAACAACGTCAGCTCCGCGCCCAACTCCGCTGGGGCGACAGGCAGAAGATCATCGCCCGCGCGCGCGCCGAAGAGCGGCTCGAGCGGCACGCGGCGTAGCCGGGCAGGCATCCGGGCAGGCGCCTTGAACACGGCGCAGGCATGGGTGCGCACGTCCCCGCTCAGGACAGCCCCGGTCCCCCGCGGCCGTCACGCGTGCGCGAGCTGTCGCACGGGCTCGCTCACCCGTTCGTGATCGCCGTCGCCATCGCCGTCCTCGTGAACCTCCTCATTCCGAGCTTCACGCGCAAGTGGCAGGACCACCAGAAGGCGCTCGAGATCAAGACCGGGCTCGTCAGCGACATGGGCGAGTCGATCAGCGACGCCGTGATGAGCGGACGCTTCATCTCGGCCGGCCTCGTCAGCCGCTCGTCGTCGGACCCGCGCGCCGACCAGCGGGCGTTCAACGACGGTTACCGCGCCTGGACGACGAACAACGCGTCGATCGGGGCGAAGATCCAGGCGTACTTCGGCAGCGATCTCGGTTCGCAGTGGCGCTCGTTCGCGAACGTCGTGACCGACTATTTCCAGCTCAGCGCCACGCCCGGCAGCGGGCGCGCGGAGCAGGTGCAGGAGATCCTGTCGTATTCCGAGCTGCCTCTCGTGCGGTTGAGCAACGCCGAGCGCCGCGCGCTCGTCAAGTCGAACTCGAGCGCGACGTTCCAGGACGCGTACGGCCGTCTCGGCCGCGCGATGCTCCTCCGCGGCGACGAACTGGTGCAAGGCGTGCTGGACTCCGGCGTCTCCGGTCTCTGATCGTTGGCGCTACTGTTGGGCGTCGCGGGGCGTTAGCTCAGCTGGGAGAGCGCCGGCTTTGCAAGCCGGAGGTCACCGGTTCGATCCCGGTACGCTCCACTTAAAAGAGCAGCAAATAGGGGTCTTTGTTGTGAAGTTCCGGGG
>JBJMJE010000298.1:0-5016 GCA_045806505.1 Gaiellaceae bacterium | reverse complement strand
CACGATCCGATCCCGCTCGTCCGGGAGCGGCTCGAGCTGTCCGACGACGAGTTCGAGGACCTCGACCGCGAGATCGTCGAGATCGTCGAGGCGTCCGTCGAGTTCGCGAAGAACGGGACCGACCCGAAGCCGGAGGACGCTCTCAAGAACGTCTATGCGTAATGCCTGAGCTGAGCTACCGCGAAGCGGTGCGCGACGCGCTGTCCCGTGCGATGCGCGACGACGACGACGTCTTCCTGATGGGCGAGGACATCGCCGAGATGGGCGGCTCGATGGGCGTGACGCAGGGCATGCTCGACGAGTTCGGCCCCGAACGGGTGCGCAACACGCCGATCTCGGAGATGGCGCTCGCCGGCGCGGCGATCGGCGCCGCGATGCAGGGCATGCGGCCGGTGGCGGAGATCATGTACGAGGACTTCCTCACGCTCGCGACCGAGCAGATCGTCAACCAGGCCGCGAAGCACCGCTACATGTCGGGCGGGCAGCTCAAGGTTCCGCTCACGGTGCGCACGCAGGGCGGCGCGGGCTGGAGCCCCGGCGCGCAGCATGCGCAGCAGCTCGAGGCGTGGTTCGTGCACATCCCCGGGCTGAAGGTCATCTTCCCCTCGACGCCGACGGACGTGCGCGGGCTCCTGTGGTCCGCGATCTACGACGACAACCCCGTCGTTTTCTTCGAGCACCGAACGCTGTACGGCATCAAGGAGGAAGTGCCGGACGAGCTCGAGCCGATCGAGATCGGCAAGGCGCGCGTGCATCGCGAGGGCGAGGACGTCACGGTTATCGCGACCGGCCGGCTCGTGCACGAGGCTTTGGGTGCTGCGAAGCAGGCGGAGGAGCAGGGCGTGTCGGTCGAGGTGGTCGACCCGCGCACGCTGCAGCCGCTCGACGAGGAGACGCTCGTCGAGTCCGTGAAGAAGACGAACCGGTGCGTCGTGGCGCACGAGGCCGTGACGCGCATGGGCTTCGGCGCCGAGGTCGCGGCCGTCCTGCAGTACCAGGCATTCGACTGGCTCGACGCGCCGATCGAGCGCGTCGGCGCGAAGTTCACGCCGCTGCCGTTCGCGCCGGTGATGGAGGAGTGGTGCGTGCCGCACGCCGACGACGTGCTGGCCGCGGTAATGCGGACCGTCGGTCGGAATGGCAACTGAGATCAAGCTCCCCCGCCTCGGGCAGGGGATGGAGTCCGGGACGATCGTCAAGTGGCTGAAGTCCGAGGGCGAGTCGGTCGAGAAGGGCGAGCCGCTCTACGAGCTCGACACCGACAAGGTCACGCAGGAGGTCGAGGCCGACGCGTCGGGCGTGTTGCTCAAGATCGCCGTGGAGGAGGGCGAGGTCGAGGTCGGCAAGACGATCGCGGTAATCGGCAAGCAGGGCGAGGACGTGTCGATCTCCGGGAACGGCGCGAAGGCGCCGGAGGCCGCAAAGCCGAAACAGGCGCCGATCGCGGACACGTCCGAGGGACAGTCCCCCACACCTGTCCCGTCGAGAGACGGCGGCAGGATCAAGGCGTCGCCGCTTGCACGCCGGATCGCGCGAGAGCGCGGCATCGACCTTGCGCACATCCAGGGCACGGGTCCCGAGGGGCGCATCGTCGCCGAGGACGTCGAGCGCGCCGAAGCAGCGCCGACTCCGGCCCTGGCCGAGGGACTGTCCCCGGGACAGGTCGAAACGAGACAACTGACGAGCGTGCGGAAGACGATCGCTCGCCGGCTGACGCAGGCATGGGAGGCGCCGGTCTTCCAGCTCGTCGTCTCGGCAGACATGACGCAGGCGCTCGCGCTCGTCGAACGGCTGCGCGAGCTACACCCGGACGAGCGGCCGACCGTCACCGACGTCCTGACGCGCGTCACGGCCGCGGCGCTCATGCGCCATCGCGACGTCAACGCGCATTACGTCGACGGCGCGGTCCAGATCCACCCGACCGCCAACGTCGGCATCGCGGTCGCGGCGCCGCAGGGTCTCGTCGTTCCAGTGATCCGGAACGCCGACCGCCTGAGCACCGCCGAGATTGCGCGCGCCCGTGCCGATCTCGTACAGCGCACGCGCGACAACAAGCTGAAGCAAGAGGACGTCGCGAACGGCACGTTCACGATCTCGAACCTCGGGATGTTCGGCGTCGAGCAGTTCGTGGCCGTGCTCAACCCGCCGCAGGTCGCGATCCTTGCCGTCGGCGCGAGCGAGCAGCGCGTCGTCGTCCGCAACGGTGACTTCACGGCCGTGCCGCTGATGACGATGACGCTGACGTGCGACCACCGCGCGATCGACGGAGCCGTCGGCGCGGACTTCCTCCGCACGCTGAAGCAGCTCGTCGAGAGCCCGGCGCTCGCGCTCTAGATCCGATGACCGTCTGGTACCGCGTGCGCGACTTCGATGCCGGCCGCGCGTTCTATCGCGAGACGCTCGGCTTCGAGGAGACCTTCGTCGACTGGCAGGAACGCTGGGCGCGCCTGCAGCGCGGCGAGATGGAGATCGCGATCGCGGAGGGTGAGCCTGAAGAGGGCGGCGTCGCGCACGTCGACGTCGACGACCTCAAGGCCGAGGCGGAGCGCCTGCGCGCCGAGGGCGTGAACGTCGGAGTCGTGCTCGAGCTCCACGGCCACGTGCGCCTGCTCGACGTCTACGACCCGGACGGCAACAGGATCCAGCTCGCGCAGGACCTCGTGCCGTGATTCGCTCCGGCAGCCGCCACGACGCCCGTTTTCTCCGCGACATGCTCCACCACGCCTACTACTGGCGCGAGCACGCGCCGGTGGATCCCGGCGAGGGGTCGGTCCAGCGCTACGTGATGAGCTGGGGGAGGCCGGGCGACGCGGCGGTGATCGCATATTCCGACTCGGGGAACGTCGGCGCCGCCTGGTACAGGCTGTTCAAGGCGCGGGAGCCGGGCTACGGCTTCGTCGACGAGCAGACGCCGGAGCTTTCGATCGCCGTCGTGCCGTCGTGCCGCGGCAAGGGCTACGGCGAGGAGCTGCTCGTGGGTCTCCTTTCGCAGGCGAAGAAGGACGGCTTCGAGCAGATCTCGCTCAGCGTCGAGCCCGACAACCCCGCCCTCCGCCTGTACGAACGGCACGGCTTCGAGAAGGTCGGCGAGAAGGACGGCAGCTGGACCATGCTGGCGCGGCTGAACGACGACGCCGACTAGCATCAGCTTGATGGAAGTCGACGTCGCCGTTCTCGGCGGAGGCCCCGGCGGCTACACCGCCGCGATCCGCGCCGCACAGCTGGGCGCGAAGACGGCTTGCATCGAGAAGGAGCCCGAGCTCGGCGGCACGTGCCTGCGCGTCGGGTGCATTCCGACGAAGGCGTGGGTGCAGACGGCGTTCTCGATCAAGGAGGCCGAGGAGACGTTCGCGAAGCTCGGCGTCAACGTCGGCGAGCCGCAGCTCGACTTCGGCAAGGCGAACGAGTGGAAGGCCGGCGTCGTGAAACAGATGACCAGCGGCGTCGCGAGCCTCTTCAAGGCGAACGGCGTCGAGTGGGTCAAGGGCACCGGCATGTTCAAGGATGCGAACACGATCGCCGTCGACGGCGGCGAGGACGTCACGTTCAAGTCCGCGATCGTCGCGACCGGCTCGTTCCCGATCCGGCCGCCGATCGACGGCCTCGACAACCATCGCTGCGTCGACTCCACGGGACTGCTGGCGCAGACGGAGGTGCCAAAGCGCCTCGTCGTGCTCGGCGGCGGGATCATCGGCTGCGAGTTCGCCTCGATCTTCCGCCGCTTCGGCTCCGAGGTCACGATCGTCGAGATGCTCGACACGCTGATCCCGCAGGAGGACGCGGATGCGGCGAAGGAGCTCGCGAAGCAGTTCGGCCGTCGCGGCATCGCGCTGAACCTCGGCAAGCAGGCAACGAAGGTCGAGGACGCCGGAGACGGCTTGCGCGTGCACTTCGGGGACGGGGAGACCGTCGAGGCCGACCTGATGCTGGTGGCCGTCGGCCGCGCGCCGTCCGTCGAGAACCTCGGCCTCGAGGGGATCGGCGTCGAGCTCGACCGGCGCAAGGGCATTGCCGCCGACGAGCACCGCCGCACGACCGTGCAGCACATCTACGCGGTGGGCGACTGCGCCGGCTACTGGCAGCTCGCGCATACGGCCTTCCGCGAGGGCGAGGTCGCAGCGGAGAACGCGATGGGCCACAACGCCGTCGTCGACAACCGCGGCGTCCCGCGTCCGATCTACACCGATCCCGAGATCGCGGCCGTCGGGCTCACCGAGGCCGAGGCTCGCGAGCAGCACGGCGACGACGTCGCCGTCGGGATGTTCCCGTGGGTTGCGAACGCGCGCGCGGTGATGCAGAACGAGACGGTCGGCTGGGTGAAGTCGATTCACGAGACGCGTTACGGCGAGCTGCTCGGGATCGTCATGGTCGGGCCGCACGTGACCGACCTGATCGAGGCGGGCGTGGTCGCGCTCGACGCGGAATCCACGGTGGAGACCGTCGCCGACGGGATGGCTCCGCACCCGACGCTGTCGGAGGCGATCAAGGAGGCCGGACTCGTCGCTCTCGGCCGCGCGATCCACCTGCCGCCGCGGCGACGGGCTGCGGCAACGGCTTAACCAAAAGGGGGAACGTAAATGTCAATCGTGAACAGGCGCAATGCCGTCCTCGGCTGGGCGGTCTGGAACATCGTGACGAGGGTCGCCAAGTCGAAGGCCAAGCGCGCCGTGCCGGTGGGAAATGACGGCAAGCCCGGCTGGCTCAGGCGGACTGCGGTCGTCGGCCTCGGCTTCGCAGCGGCGACGGGCGCGGCACTCGTGTTCTGGCGCAAGAAGAACGACGACACGCCGCCCGTCGTTTGAGCGACGGCGGCCGGTTCTTCCGGCGCTCGACCGCCGACCTCGTCCCGTACGAGCCCGGGAAGCCGGTCGAGGAAGTCCAGCGCGAGCTCGGCCTCGAGCGCGTCGTCAAGCTCGCGTCGAACGAAGGCCCGTTCCCGCCTTTCCCGGCAGCCGTCGAAGCCCTCGAGCGCTGCACGCGCGAGCTGAACCGCTATCCCGACGGAGGCGCATGGGA
>JBJMJE010000297.1:0-5887 GCA_045806505.1 Gaiellaceae bacterium | reverse complement strand
GGGGTCGCCCAGCCGAGTCTTTCCGTCAGCCCTGAAGGGCACGACGAACAACGCCATGTGCGGAGCCTAACGGGCTACGCGCTCGCGGAATAGGCCCGTTTGCGTCAGGGTCTGCTGCCCTGCCCGCTGGTGGACCACTCGGCGAGCTCGAACCAGTGCGTCTGCCGCAGCGCTTCGACGACACGGGGGTCGGTGTGCGCCGCGTAGAACACGTGTCGCTCGAGGTCGCAGCAGAGGGCGACGTCGGACAGCGAGACGCCGTTGACGTGGACGAGCGCGTCGGCGGGCAGCTTCGCCTCGGCGACGGTGTAGTGCTTGAACTGCAGCTCCGGCGCGATCTCCATCAGCCGCGGCCAGTCTGGGCAAGTGCGTGAGCTCATGACGTCTTCACTTCTGCGGCGGCGGTGATTTCCCCTCCTGACCACGTACCCTCGAGCAGGACGGCCCCACGCTCGCCGCCCCCGGGGTAGACGGCGAACGGCGCCGCGTGCTCCAGACGATGGTAGACGTGGCCGGAGTCCGAGCCGGCGAGCGACAGCGCGAAATGGAAGTGTCCGTGCGCCAGCGGCAGCGACGGCACGTCGAAACGCACCGCGAGCTGGCCCGCAGCCTCGGGCCAGCCGACCTCGGCCGTGTCGAGCGCTCCGCCGGCGAGCAGCCGGTCGGCCTCGTCCCGCAACTCATAGGACAGCCGCGGCGGCGGAACCGCGCGCTCCGCCGCAAGCGTGAGCCGGAGCGAGAACGGATCGCCGGCGTCGAGGTGCTCGCGCTCCTCGCCGTCGGAGCCGCAGACGTGCGCGCTCCTGATTCGCGCCTCGCCGCTCCCCCACTCGGTGAGACCGCCTGCGCGCTCGGCGGGATCGCGCTCGTCGGCGAGCAGCGCGTGGTACTCCGTCAGCGCCTCGTGCGTCGCGCCGTCGAACGTCATGCGACCGTCGCGCAGCAGGATCGCGCGCTCGCAGAGGCGCTCGACCGCCGAGGAGTCGTGCGACACGAAGACGATCGTGCCGCCGTTTCGCTTGAACTCGAGAATCCGCTCGAGGCATTTCCGCTGGAACGCGCCGTCGCCGACCGCGAACACCTCGTCGAGCAGCAGCACGTCCGCGTTGAGGTGCGAGGCGACCGCGAAGCCGAGCCGCATGAACATCCCGGACGAGTAGGTGCGCACCGGGACGTCGATGAAGTCCTCGAGCTCCGCGAACGCGACGATCTCGTCGAAACGCTCGCGAATGTAGGCGCGCTTCAGCCCGAGGATCGAGCCGTTGAGGTAGACGTTCTCGCGCCCGGTGAAGTCGGGATGGAAGCCGGCGCCGAGCTCGAGGAGCGTGCCGATCCTGCCGCCGACGTCCACTCGGCCCGCCGTCGGCTTGATGATCCCGGCGACGACGCGGAGCAGCGTGCTCTTGCCGGAGCCGTTGCGTCCGATGAGCGCGAGGCCGCTGCCGGGCTCGACGTCGAAGGAGACGTCGCGCAGCGCCCACACGTCCGCGGGGCGGCTCTGCGAACGAAGCAGCGCGAGGCTCTTCAACGTGTTGGTGCCGCGCACGCGAACGCGGAAGCGCCGCGACAGGCCATCGACACGGATCTCACCCTGCCGCACGAGCACCGAGCTCCTGGTTCACGAGCGACGCGAGCACGCGCACGAATTCACGATCTGCGTTGGGCATCTCGATCCGTCGCACGGTCATTCCGAGCTCGCGCCCGCGCTCCTGCGCCTCGACGTCGATGTCCCAGCGAATCTCGAGGTGGTCCGAGACGAAGCCGACCGGGCAGACGAGCACGTCGCGCACTCCGCGCGCGTGCAGGTCGGTCAGGTGGTCGAGGATGTCGGGCCCGAGCCACGGCTCTCCCGTCGGCGACTCACTCTGGTAGCTGAACGTCCAGCCGTCGATCCGAGCGCGCTCGGCGACGAGACGCGCTGTCTCGAAGAGCTGCTCCTGGTACGGATCGCCGTCCGCGAGGATTCGCGCCGGAAGCGAGTGCGCGGTGAACACGACGTGCGCGCTCGTGCCGCGGATGCGCTCGGCGAGCACGTCGAGGAAAGGCTCGAAGTCGTGCCAGCTCTCGATCATCCGCAGGTCCGCGCGACCTGCGAGCGCGTCCTCGAGCTGCTGGCGGTAGCCGGCGATGGAGAGCCGCGAGTAGTGCGGCGCGAGCACGAGCCCGACGACGACGTCTGCTCCGCCCGCGAGCGCAGCCTCCGCGGCCTCCGCGATCCGCGGCGTCCAGTGCTTCATGCCGGTGAAGACCGGCAGCCCGACCTCATGTTCGAGCGCCGCGCGCGTCTCCTCGGTGATCGCGTTCAGCGGGTTGTGCTCCTCGACGCCGAGGCGACGGTAGCGCTGGACGAGGTCCTCGAGGTTCTCCGGCGAGATGGGCCGGCCGCCGCGGATGTCGGCGTAGTACGCCGGGACGTCAGTCAGCCGTTCCGGCGAGCCGTACGCCATCAGGACGACGGCAGCGTTCATACCCGGGCCTCCACGGTGCGCGTCTGCACGAGGTCTGTGAGGCGCGTGACGGCGTCGGGATCCGTCTGCGGCAGGATCCCGTGGCCGAGGTTGAAGATGTGCCCGTTGCGTCCGCGCGCGCGCTCGAGCACGTCGAGCGCGGCGGTCTCGAGCCGCTCCCAGGGCGCGAGCAGCGCGGCGGGGTCGAGGTTGCCCTGCACCGCGCGGTCGCCGACGACCTCCCAGCCGTCGTCGAGGGCGATCCGCCAGTCGAGCCCGACGACGTCGCCGTCCATCTGGTCGAGCAGCGTTGCGGTGCCGGTGCCGAAATGGATCGTCGGCACGTCCACCGCTTCGAGAATGCACCGACTGTACGGCTTGACGAACTCGCGGTAGTCCGCGGGCGACAGCACGCCGACCCACGAGTCGAACAGCTGAATCACGTCCGCGCCGGCTTCCACCTGCTCGCGCACGTAGCGCGCGAAGCCGTCCGCCAGCGTCGCCAGCAGCGCGTGCCAGGCGCGCGGCTCCCCGTACATGAACGCCTTCACCTTGGTGAAGTCGCGGCTCGGCTTGCCTTCGATCAGATAGCCCGCGACCGTGAACGGGGCGCCGCAGAACCCGACGACTGCGCGGTCCTCGTCGAGCTCGCCGCGCACGATCCGTATCGCCTCGCAGACTTCCGGTGCGACCTCGTCCGGGACGTGCAGGTGCTCGGGCGCGAACGAATCGACGACGGGACCGACGCCCTCCACGAGCCGCACGTCGACTCCCATTGCGACGACCGGGGTCATGATGTCGGCGAAGATCACCGCCGCATCGACGCCGTGCCGCCGAACCGGCTGGAGCGTGACCTCGGCGCACAGCTCCGGCGTGCGGCCGAGCTCGAAGAAGTCGTGCCGCTCGCGCAGCGCCCGGTACTCCGGCAGCGAGCGGCCGGCCTGGCGCATGAACCAGACCGGCGTCCGCTCGACGGGCTCGCACCTAGCGGCGCGGACGAGCAGCGGCGCGCTCACAGCTCCACGGCGATGCGGTCGTCGAGGCGCCTGAATGTCAACGCGCCGAGCGCGAGCGCGACGACCGCCGCGCAGACGAGGTACACCACGTCGACCAGACGCGGCGCCTTCCCTGCCCACAGCGGATCGCGGATCGCGGAGAGCGGCGGCGACACCGGGTTTCCGTAGCGCACGATCTGCACGATCGTCTCGTGCCGCGTGAACAGGCTCCAGTCCCAGAACACGGGCGTGACGAAGAACCACGGCAGGAGCAGCGCGCCGACGAGGTGCTCGACGTCGCGGAAGACGACGTCGAGGCACGCGATGATCAGCGTGAAGCCGGCGACGAAGCAGACGAACCCGGCGGCCAGCGGCACCGCGAGCAGCTCCGTCGCACGCGACTCCGGGACGAACACGAAGACGCCGACGAGCAGGATCGCGAGCATCACGACGTAGGTCACGACGTTCGCGCCGACGACGGAGAAGGCGACGAGCTGGCGCGGAAAGCGCGTCTTGCGGATCAGCTCGGCGTTGTCGAGCATCGCGCGCGAGCCGACCTGCACCGTCGTCGCGAAGAACACCCACGTCGCGAGGCCCGCGAGCAGATACAGCGGGTAGCGGTCGACCGAAGACGGCCGCCACAGCACGTGGAACACGAGCAGGTAGATCGCCATCAGGATCAACGGCGGGAGCAGGACCCAGACGACGCCGAGGGCCGAGCCCTTGTACCGCTTCTGCAGATCCCTGCGGAAGAGGTTTGCGAACAGCTCGCGGTAGGAGAAGAGTTCCGAGTAGACGCTCAAATACCCCACCAGTGTACGAGCGAGCCTCCACGCCTCCCGCGACCAAACATCTGCCTAACACCCACGGTTTAACCTCCCGCGCATGAGCGCTGCCGCGGCACTCGTCGCGTACCCGGTTGCCGCGCTCGTCCTCTATGTCCTCCTCCGGTCGTCGCTCGCGGAGCGCTTCGTCGCCCGGCCGCGCGAGGATCGCTGGCACAAGCGCGCGACGCCGTACGTCGGCGGGATCGGCATCTTCGCCGGTCTAGCCGCGGGCATTCTCGCCGCGGTCGCCGTCGGCGCCGTGACGGGGTCGCACGAGGAGGTGCTCGGGATCCTCGCCGGTTGCGCCGTCCTCTTCGTCGCCGGCCTGCTGGACGATGTGTTCGGATTGCCTCCCGTTGCAAAGCTGGCCGCGCAGTTCGGCGCGGCCGCGATCGTCCTCTCCAGCGGGCTCAAGGTCACGATCGTCTCCAACCACTGGCTGGCACTCGCGCTCGCGACGCTCTGGCTCGTCGGACTGACGAACGCGTTCAACATGCTCGACAACATGGACGGTCTCGCGGCGACGCTCGCCGCGATCGCCGCCCTCTTCTTCGCGATCGACGCGGCGACGCTCCATCACAACACCACCGTCCTCGTCGTCTCTCTCGCGCTGTTCAACGCGTGCCTCGCATTCCTCCCGTTCAACCTGCGGCGACGCGGCGCGGCGCGGATGTTCATGGGCGACTCCGGCAGCCAGGTTCTCGGCTTCGCGCTCGCGGCGTGCGGCATCGCGTCCACGCTCAAGGTCGCGCAGACGACGGTCGCGACGCTGATCCTGCCGCTGCTCATCCTCGCCGTGCCGATCCTCGACACGACGCTCGTCACGGTCGTGCGGCTGTTCGAGGGTCGACCCGTCTACCAGGGCGGACGCGACCACACGTCCCACCGGCTCGTCTACCACGGCCTCACCGACCGGCGCGCGGTCATCCTGCTCGCCGGCATCTCCGCCGCGCTCGGCGCGACGAGCCTGACCTACACGGTGATCGACGACGCGAAGATCACCGTCATCGGCGTGCTGCTCACGTTCGCGCTGATCGTGCAGTTCGCAAGCTTCCTCGCCGACGTCGACCGCAGTGAGACAAAGAGCGCGGAACGGCGGGAGGGTTTCCTGCGCCTGATCATCGTCCACCGGCGACGCTTCGTCGAGGTCGTCGTCGACGCTGTCGTGATCACCGCGGCGTTCTACGGCGCATACGTCCTGCGGCTCGGCTCGAACGGGACGCCGTCGCAGCGGTCGTTCTTCATCGCGACGCTGCCGGTGCTGCTCTTCGCGCGCTACGTCGTCTTCATCCCCATGGGCCTGTACCGCGGCGTGTGGCGCTATGTGGACGTCCGCGACGCGATCCGAATCGCGCTTGCCGTCTTCATGTCGGAGGTGCTCGCGTTCGCGTTCATGTCCGCGACGCGCGTGCGCGGCGACTTTCCGCGCGCGGTCTTCGTCATCGACGTGCTGCTCTGCACGATGCTGATCGGCGCGTCGCGGTTCTGGGAGCGCGCGGCGTATCGCGGCGTCACGACGCTGCGAAGCTCTGGCCCGCGACGGCGCGTGCTCGTCGTCGGCGCGGGTCGCAGCGGCCGCAGCTTCGCGCGGGAACTGCGCGAGACGCCGGGCGAGCAG
>JBJMJE010000296.1:0-9550 GCA_045806505.1 Gaiellaceae bacterium | reverse complement strand
TCTCCGGCCCGGCCGGATCGCACGCCTGCTCGAACTCCCCGCGGACGGACGGCGCAGCCTCGACATCGGCGGGAACGGCGCCAGTGCGTGGTTCACCGCGTTAGGGAAGCGCGTCGACACGCCTGCCAAGGACGCGACGTGGGCGATCTACTCGAACGGTCGCATCAACGTCGTCGCGGACAAGCCCGGCTACCTCCTCGACGTGCCGCGCAGCGCGAGGGCGATGCTGCGCGCGGCGCTCGTGACAGACCCGTCGCTGCGCTCGGCGAAGCTGATCGTCGAAAAGGCCGAGGCCGCGCGCTCGACCGAAGAGGCCCGCGCGATGGGCATCAAGGGCCTCGTTGCGAGCTACCAGACCTTCTACGGCGGGGAAGCGAACCGCATCCACAACGTGCAGCTCGTGTCGCACCTCGTCGACGGGCACGTGATCGCGCCCGGCGCCGTGTTCTCCTTCAACCAGACGACGGGCGAGCGCACCGCAGCGAAGGGGTTCAAGGAGGCGCCGGTGATCATCAACGGTGAGCTGCAGACCGGCCTCGGCGGGGGCGTCTGCCAGGTGTCGACGACGGTCTTCAACGCCGCGTACGAGGCGGGGCTGAAGATCACGGCGCGGACGAATCACGCGCTCTACATCTCTCACTACCCACTCGGCCGCGACGCCACGGTCAACTATCCCGACCTCGACCTGCGCTTCGTCAACGACACGAAGCACTGGCTCCTTCTGCGCGCGTTCGTCGGCTCGTCGTCGCTGACCGTGAACCTGTACGGGACGAGCCCTCACCGCAAGGTCGTCACCGAGACGGCGCCGCTCACCGTGGCCGGGCCCGTCCCGGTGCGCGAGACGGCGGATCCTGACCTCCTCGTCAATACGACGGTCGTCGACGAGGCCGGCTCTCCGGCGCTCCAGACGAGCGTCGAGCGCAAGGTCTACAACCGGAAGGGCAGGCTGCTGTACGACGACCACTGGTCGTCGCACTACCGCGGCGAGTACCGGATCGTCCGCGTCGGGACGAAGAAGCCGCCGCCTCCGCCGGTGAAGACCACGACCACGACGGAGAGCACGACGACCACGACGACCGGTGCGGCGACGACCACGGCCAAGACGACGACCGCCGCGACCAAGACCACCCCGGCGACTACGACTCAGCCCTAGCGATCGCGTCGACGATCCACTGCGGCAGCCGCGTCGGCCGCAGCGTGTGGGCGTCGACGCACGCGTGCGTCGTCCAGCCCTCCGCGATGCGAGCGTCATCGCCGACGCGCACCAGCTCGTACTCGTAACGGAAGCGCGCGCCACGAACGTCGAGGCAGCGCGTCCAGATCCGGATCACGTCGTCGAAGACCGCGGGCGTGAGGTAGCGAACGTGCGTCTCGACCACCGTCGCCTCGTACCCCGCGTCCTGAAACGCGCGGTAGCCCGCCGTGAACTCGTCGAGATACGCGACGCGCGCGACCTCGAACCAAACGAGATACGTCGCGTTGTGGGCGATCCGCTGGGCATCCGTCTCCGCGAAGCGGACGCGCACGTCCGTCGAGAAGCGGAAGCCGTCCACGGCACGGACTCTACGATGGCCCGATGCTCGAGGCGATCCTTTTCGACTTCGACGGCACGCTTCTCGATACCGAGTCGATCGACCTGCGCACGTGGACGGAGGTCTTCGACGCGCACGGCGTCGCGGTGCCGCTCGACCGCTTCGCGCTGCGCATCGGAACGCTCACGGGGCCGAACGAGTTCGACGAGCTGGATGCACTGCTCGACGCGCCGTGCGATCGCGACGCGGTGACGGCAACGCGGCGGCGCCGCGAGCTCGAACTGCTCGAGCTCGAGCCGCTCCGTCCCGGGGTCGGGCAATTTCTCGAGGATGCGCGAGACCTCGGCCTTCGCGTCGCCATCGTGTCGAGCAGCTCGCGTAGCTGGATCCAGTCGAACCTCGAGCGACTCGGCCTCGTCGACGGCTGGGCGACGATCGTCTGCGCGGACGGCGACACGACCCGGTGCAAGCCGAGCCCCGCGCTCTACCTCGAAGCGCTCGAGCTGCTCGGCGTCGCCGCGAACGAGGCGATCGCGGTCGAGGACTCCCCGAACGGGATCGCGTCGGCGCGCGCGGCGGGCATCTTCTGCGTCGGCTTCCCGAACGACGTCACGAGCACGCTCGATCTCTCGCAGGCCGATCTCGTCGTCGAGTCGCTCGGGGACGTCTCGCTCGCCGACCTGCTCGAGCGCGTTGGCTGAGGCCGCCGACCTCGCCGGCCTGCTGCGCACGGCGGGGAGCTGCGTCGTCCTCACCGGCGCCGGCGTCTCGACGGAGAGCGGCATCCCGGACTTCCGCTCGCCGACCGGCATGTGGGCGCACTACGACCCGATGGAGTACGCGACGATCGAGGCGTTCGAGAGCGACCCGGAGAAGGTCTGGAGCTTCTATTCGCTGCGCTACCGCGCGCTGACCGATGCCGAGCCGAACGACGCGCACCGCGCGCTCGCGGAGCTCGAACGCCGTGGGCTCGTCTCAGGCCTGATCACGCAGAACATCGACCTGCTCCACGAGCGCGCGGGAAGCCGCGACGTGATCGAGGTGCACGGGTCGATCCGCGAGTGCGTCTGCCTCTCGTGCGGCAGGCGCTACGGGATGGACGAGGTGCTGCGGATGCTCGAGGCCGGCGAGATTCCGCGCTGCACGTCGTGCGGAAGCGTCCTCAAGCCCGGCGTCGTCATGTTCGGCGAGCTGCTCGACGCCGCGTCGATCGAGCGCGCCTTCCAGCTCGCGCGGGAGGCGCGGCTACTGCTCGTGGTGGGCTCGACGCTCGAGGTGCAGCCGGTCGCCGGCCTGACCTGGGAGACGGTCACCGCCGGCGGCGACGTCGCGATCGTCAACCTCGGGCCGACGGCGTTCGACCACCGGGCGAAGCTCAAGATCGACGGAACCGCCGGAGCGGTGCTCCGGGAAGTCGTCGAGCTGCTGGCTGCCTAGGCAGCCGCGCGCTTGACGGTGCGCTCGTTCAGCACCCGCTCGCACGCCGAGCAGACCTTCTGCTCGACCTCGTACGGGATGCCTGCGCGCTGCCGCAGCGCGTGGATGACCACAGCCTGGTGCCGGTGATTCCGCTGAGCCTTCATCTCTTCTGACAGTAGTGACGTCGGCCGCGAGCACAAGTTAAAAGGTCGTGAAAATGCGGTGTCGAGACGACCGCCGACGACCGCGGTAAAGTGGCTTCCGATGGCAGCGGGCGACAAGGACATCCTGGCGAGGCTTGCCGACGCGGGCGAGGACGCGCTCCGGCGTCTGGGCGAGGCTCCGGGCATGGATCGCGCGATGGCGTACGCACGCACGACGCGGAAGCAGCTCGACGAGCTGACGAAGCGCGTCCAGGGGATCAGCGAGCTCGAGGCGCGGATCGCGAAGCTCGAGAAGCAGGTCTCGGCGCTCTCGAAGGAGACGTCGAGCAGCAAGCGGTCCCCGGCGCGCAAGGCGCCGCCGACTGCCTCGCCGTGAACAGGTCGCCGGAGCTCGACGAGGTGCGGCGGCTCCTCTTTCCGAAGCTCGACGAGGACGAGGGCTGGGCGAAGATCGAGCGTGCGTTCGAACGTGCGGCCGACCCTCGTAAGCAAGAGGCGATCGAGGCGTACGCACGGCGCGAGCCGGGCGCGCCCCCCCGCTAGCGCGGCACGCGGACCCTCAGCGCGCGCGGCACGAGTTCGAACCGCGCCGGCGTGGTTCCCGGCTGCTCGCCGTCGAGCTCGACCGGCAGCGGCGACGGGGCTTCGACCGTGACTGCGACCCCGCGCAGGACCTCCGCCTTCGGATGCGGCAGGTGCGTCCCTCGATAGGTCTTCGGCAGCGTGAGCATCAGGTCGCGCTTCGTCAGATTGCCGATCAGCAGCACGTCGAAGACGCCGTCGTCGGGCTGCGCGTCCGGGCAGATCTTCATCCCGCCGCCGAGATACGGGCCGTTGGCGACGATCACGTCGTGCATGCGCCCGCTGCGCACGTGCTCGTCGACGGTGACGCTGACGTCGCCGACGCGCCAGCGCGCGAACACGTTCAGCGTCGCCAGCAGATAGGACGCCTTCCCGCCGAGAGCCTTCGTCGTCTCGTTCGCCCGCTGCGCGATCGCGCCGCTCATCCCGACGCTCGCGACGTTGGCGAACCAGCGCGTCTCTTCGGCTCCCGCCCACGATTGGTAGCGCACGCGGCCGAGGTCGATCTCGCGCGTCGCGCCGTCGAGCGCGACGTCGACCGCGTCGTCCGTGCGGCGCGGGATGCGCTGCGAGCGGGCGAAGTCCCAGCCGGTGCCGCGCGCGATGACGGCGATCTCGACGTCGCGCTGCGCGATCCCGTTCGCGACCTCGTTGACGGAGCCGTCCCCGCCGACGACGACCAGCAGCTTCGCGCCGTCGTCGACCGCTTGCCGTGCGAGGTCCGTCAGCTGGCCGGGGCGCTCCGAGAAGAGCGCGTCGCCGGTGAGACCGCGCGCGGCGGCTGCGTTCGCGAGCTGCGGCCAGCGGCGACCGGTCGCGCCGTTGTCCGACGCCGGGTTGACGAGGAAGACGACCGCTATTTCGGATCCGCCGTGGCGGTCGCGAGCGCGACTCGCGTCATGCGGTCGACCGCCGCGCGGAGGTCGTCGTCCGTGATCCGCTGGAACTCGCCCTCGACGACGACGTCGCTCACCGTCAGCAGCGCGGCCGCGTGGACGTCGCGCAGCGCGCCGAGCGTGAACAGCACCGCGGCTTCCATCTCCACGGCGAGCACCCCGCGCTTCGACCAGCGCTCGTACTGCCCGCTGTCCGGGTTGTAGAAGACGTCGCTCGAGACGATCGGCCCGACGCGCATCTGCTGGCCGATCTCCTTCGCCGCGTGCACCGCGCCGTGCACGAGCTCCCAGCTCGCGGTCGGGCAGTGCGGCTCGTGGTCGACGTACGTCTCGACCGTCCGGTCGGCGGGAACCGCGGTGAGCGCGACGATCATGTCGCCGAGCTCGAGGTCGGGCTGGAGGCCGCCGCACGTCCCGACGCGGATGAACCGCTTGACGCCGAGCTGCACGAGCTCCTCCATCACGATCGCGGCCGACGGGCAGCCCATGCCGGTCGCCTGCACCGAGATTGGCTTGCCGTTCCACGCGCCGGTGTAGCCGAGCATGCCGCGCTCGTGGTTCCGCTGGACGGGCTCGTCGAAGTACGTCTCGGCGATGTACTGCGCCCGGAGCGGGTCGCCCGGCAGCAGGCACGCGTCGGCATAGTCGCCGGCCTCGGCACGCACGTGGATCGGCACGGCGAGACCCTATATGCATCAGGATCCAGGGCGTGGTGCTCGTCCCGGACGTTGACGAGATCCTCGAGTTCTGCGCGGAAGATCCCGTCGAACGCGTCCTGCTCGAAGACGTCGCGCGACGGGGTCTCGGCCGCTTCGTCGCGCTGGGTGGCGACGGCAGGCTCACCGCTCTGTGCCACGTCGGCGCGAACGTCGTTCCGGCGGGCGAGGGTTGCGAAGCGTTCGCCGACCGCGGTCTCAACGGCAACGTGCGCATGATCGTCGGCCGCGACGACGCCGTCGGCGCGCTCTGGGACGCGATGCGCCGGCGCGTGCCCCGGCCGCGCGCCGATCGTCCCGGGCAGCCCGTGTACGTGATCGACGATCCGCCGTTCGCGGGCGAGACCGGCTTGCGACCGGCGACGCAGGACGATCTGGACTTGTTGCTTCCCGCGTGTGCGGCGGCGCACGCAGAGGAGATCGGAGTCGACCCGCTACGCGAGAACGTGGATGCGTTTCGATGGCGCACGCGGAGCCAGATCGACGAGGGACGCTCGTGGATCTGGCGCGAGCGCGACACGATCCTCTTCAAGGCGGAGGCGTCCGCCTGGACGCCGTCGGCGGTGCAGATCCAGCAGGTCTGGGTCGATCCGCCCGTTCGCGGGCACGGCTACGCGCAGCGCGGGATGCGCGACCTCTGCAAGCTCCTGTTGCGCGGCGTGCCGCACGTCTGCCTCTTCGTCCGGCCCGAGAACGCTCCCGCGGTTCGCGTGTACGAGGCAATCGGTATGCGGCGCGTGTTCACGTACCGCAGCATCATCTTCTGATGGGCCTCGATCGCATCGTGCTCGGCTGCGGCAATTTCGGAGGCATCGGCTCCGACCTGTCGCTCGTCGGCCGCGGCGAAAACGAGGCGCAGGCGTTCGAGTTGATGGACGCGGCGTGGGCCCGCGGCGTGCGTAGGTTCGACACCGCGTCGTCGTACGGCGGCGGCCACAGCGAGCGGACGATCGGAGCCTGGGTGCGCGAGCGGCGGCCGGTCGGGCTCCGGTTGACGAGCAAGGTCTTCCATCCGGTGCACGCCGGCGACGACAGCGGACTGGCGCCGGCGCGCGTGCGACGCGTCGCGCGCGAGAGTCGCGACCGGCTCGGCGTCGACCGCATCGACGTCTACCTGGTCCACGAGCCGGATCCGGCGACGCCGCTTGCCGCGACGCTGTCGGCGCTCGAGGAGCTCGTACGCGACGACGTCGTGGCCGCGATCGGCGTCTCGAACGTCGACGCCGCCTTTCTCGCCGAGGCCGTTCGGCTGGCGCCGATCGCGGTGGTGCAGAACGAGTACTCGCTGCTCGTTCGCGACGCGGAGAACGACGTGCTGCCGCTCTGCACGGAGCACGGCATCGAGTTCCAGGCGTTCAGCCCGCTCGCCGGCGGCTGGCTCACGGGCAAGTACGCGCGCGACGCCGCCTACCCCGCGGGCTCGCGGATGACGCTGCGGCCGGATCCTTACGCCGAGTTCGTCCGGCCGGAGGTCTTCGGCGCAATCGAAGAGCTCGCACGCCGTGGCGATGCGGCGACGCTCGCTCTCTCCTGGATCCTCGCTAACCCGCAGATCGGCGCGGTGGTCGTCGGGCCGCGACGGCTCGCGCACCTGGAGACGGCCTGGGCCGCGCTCGAGCTGCCGGTCGACCGCGACGAACTGACAGAGTTGTTCACTTGGAGCCGCTGAACGCATTCGACTTCGAGGCACTTGCGCGCGAACGCCTCGACGGAATGGCGTGGGAGTACTTCCGCGGCGGCGCGGGCGACGAGACGACGCTCCGCGAGAACCGCGCCGCCTTCGACCGGTTGAAGCTCCAGCCGCGCGTGCTCGTCGACGTCACGGACGTCGACACGTCGACGACCGTGCTCGGCACGCCGGTCGCGGCGCCGGTCCTCGTCGCGCCGGTCGCGCTGCAGAAGCTCGCGCATCCCGACGGCGAGGCTGCGACGGCGCGTGCAGCCGCTGCCGCCGGCACGATCATGATTCTCTCGACCTCGGCGACGATGCGTCCCGCGCCCGTCGCCGCCGCGGCCGACGCAGCGGCACGCTGGTTCCAGATCTACGTCTTCCGCGACCGCGCCGTCACGCAGGCGCTGATCGACGAGGCGTGCGCGAGCGGATATTCGGCACTCGTGCTCACGGTCGACGTGCCGATCCTCGGCCGTCGCGAGGGCGCGCTCCGGAGCGGCTTCCACATTCCCGACGAGCTCGAGGTCGCGGGCGACATCTTCGACGACATCGACCCGAGCGTCAGCTGGCGCGACGTGGAATGGATCACCGGCCACGGCCTCCCGGTCGTGCTCAAGGGGATCCTGACGCCGGAGGACGCGCTGACCGCCGTCGAGCACGGTGCTGCAGGCGTCGTCGTCTCGAACCACGGGGGCCGGCAGCTCGACGGCGTGCCCGCGTCGATCGAAGCGCTGCCGCGGGTCGCCGAAGCGGTCGACGGCCGCTGTGAGGTGTTGCTCGACAGCGGCGTGCGGCGCGGGGTGGACGTCCTCCGCGCGCTCGCGCTCGGCGCTCGCGCGGTGCTCGTGGGACGCGCGGCCGTCTATGCGCTCGCCGCCGGCGGGGAGGAGGGCGTCGCGCAGCTGCTGCGGCTGCTCCGCGAGGAGGTCGAGCTCGGCCTGCGCCTGCTCGGCTGCACGTCGGTCGATCAGGTGGCGCAGGAGCACGTGCGATGGAGTCCGTGATCCTGGCTCGCCACGGTGAGAGCGTCTTCAGCGCGCGACAGCTCGTGAACGGCGACGTCGCCACCGCCGGCCCGCTGACGGCGCGAGGCGAGGAGGAGGCGCGTGAGCTCGGGCGCGCGATCTCCGGCGACCGCGTCGATCTCTGTGTGACGAGCGAGTTCGAGCGCACGCGGCAGACAGCCGACCTGGCACTCGCAGGACGGGACGTCCCGCGGCTCGTCGTCCCCGAGCTGAACGACCCGCGCTACGGACGCTTCGAGGGCGGAGCGCTCGAGGAGTACCGCTCGTGGGCGTCCACCGCGACGTCGCAGGACGAGGTGCCGGGAGGGGGCGAGAGCCGCTGGCGGATCATCGATCGCTACGTGCGCGGCTTTCGCCAGGTGCTCGCTCGCACGGAGGAAGGCGTCCTCGTCGTGATCCACTCGCTGCCGATCGCGTACGTGCTCGCGGCGCAGGACGGCGAGCTGCCGGCGCGTCGCCTCCCGCTCGTCGCGCACGCCCATCCGTACCGCCTCTCGCGCGCGGAGCTCGCCGCAGCCGTGACGCTCCTCGAGGACTGGTGCGCGGCGCCAACCTGGTGAAGCTCGCGCTCGGGCTGTGGCTCCTCCACTGGGCCGCGCAGGAGCTGGTCTCCTACTCCGGCCGCCACTGGCAGCGTCCCGGGCCGCCGCCACGCGAGTCGGAACGACGGCCGGGGTGGATGCCCGGCCCGTCCGGCAGGGCAATGCGGAGCGCCGAGTGACCGAGCTTCTCGACCGGGTCGAGCGGTTCATCCGGGACGAGGAGCTGATCGTGCCCCGCCCATCGGTCACCGTCTTCGTCTCCGGCGGCGCCGACTCGACGTGCCTGTGGCACGTCCTGCGCGAGCTCGGCTACGCCGTCTCGGCGCTGCACGTGAACCACCACCTGCGCGGTCGCGAGTCCGACGAGGACGCGCGCTTCTGCCGCGAGCACTTCGCCGCCGAGGTCGTCGACGGACCGGGAGGAAGCACCGAAGACGAGCTCAGGCGGATCCGCTACGGCTTCGCCACCGATCGCCTGCGAGCAACCGGCCACACCCTCTCGGACCAGGTCGAGACGATCCTCTACCGCCTCGTAACGAGCGGCACAGCGAAGGGAATCAAGCCCAAGCGCGAGGACGGCGTCGTCCGCCCCCTTCTCTGCGCCTGGCGAGGCGAGACGCGCAGCTACTGCGAGGAACACGGCCTGCCGTTTCGCGAGGACTCGTCGAACCGCGACACCGTCCGAGGGCTGATCCGTACCCAGATCCTGCCGCTCCTGCGCGCGATCCATCCCGCTGCCGACGAGAACCTGCTGCGCGCGCTCGACCGGCGCGAGACGTTGCCGCCCGCGCTCGCGGAGTTGCTCGCAGACCCGGCGGCGTCGAAGCGCGTCGACCTCGGCGCCGGCGTTCAGGCGGTCCGCGAGTACGACCGCCTCTGGCTCGAGCGCTCGCCGGTCGCGCTCGATCGCGAAGTGCGCTGGGGACCGTGGCGAATTACGACGTCGCTCCCAGGGCTTAAGGTAAGAACGTGGCGGCCGGGCGACAGGCTCGTCGGCCGCTC
>JBJMJE010000295.1:0-15478 GCA_045806505.1 Gaiellaceae bacterium | reverse complement strand
CATGTTCGACGACATGTTCGGCGCGCTCGACGAGGGACGCGCTCCGCGCGAGACCTTCTACGACGGCTACGTCGTGAACGCCGTAATGGACGCCTGCTACGCGTCGGGAGCTTCGGGGAAGTGGGAGCCTGTGCGGATCGCCGATTGGCGCGGTGGCACGACGGAACGGATCGCCCGCGGTCGCCGCGAGCACGAGGGCAAGACGGTGATCAAGGAGGAGCAGATGCCGGACGGGCGCCGGAAGCTGATCCTCAAGGACGAGGCGAGCGGCGACTTCTCCGACGTCGTCGCCGGCCTCTAGCGTCGCACCGCTTCGACGAGCCGCCGCGCTTCGGCGGGATCTTCGAGAGCGGAACCGGCGCCGACCGCGATCGCGCCTGCATCGAGGAAGGCGCGCGCGTTCCTCGAGTCGATGCCGCCGGTGACCAGGAGTGGGATGTCGGCGAGCGGAGCGAGCAACTCGCGCACGTAGGCCGGACCGCCGAGGCTGCCGGGGAACAGCTTCACGAGCGCGGCGCCCGCGCGCCATGCGGCCTCCACCTCGGTCGGGGACAGCGCGCCCGGAACCGCGGGGACACCGAGCTCCGCGGCGCGCTCCACGACCTCGCGCACAAACCCCGGGCTGACGACTGCCTCCGCGCCGGCATTGGCAGCCAGGTCGACCTGCTCCGCCCGCCGGACCGTTCCCGCGAGAACGGTAACGTCGTCGCGCGATCGCGCCCGCTCGATCGCGGCCGGCGCATCGGGATCGTCGAGCGTGATTTCGACCACACCGAAGCCCGCGTCGGCGAGCGCGGACACGCGCGTGTCGACGTCCGGCACGCGCCGCAGGATCGCGACGAGCCGCTCCGACCGAATCTGCTCGACCGCGTCCATTAGGCCGCCATCCTCCCCCATGTGCGAACGTCTGCGCCGTGAGCGTCGCGGTTGTCACCGGTTCGCGCGGCGGAATCGGCAGCGCGACAATAGCCGCGTTCCAGGGCGCGGACTTCGAGGTCCACGGCGTCGACGTCGGAGACGATTTCCCGGAACTCGAGCGGCTCGATGCTCTCGTCTGCACGCACGGGATCAGCGGCCGCAGCCTCGGCGACGGGTCTGTAGACGCGTGCACCGAGGAGGCCTGGGACGCGGTGCTCGACGCGAACCTGAAGAGCGTCTTTCTCTACGCGAAGCGCGCGCTCGGACCGCTGCGCGCGAACGGGGGCGGAGCCATCGTCGCGCTGTCGTCTGCACTCGGCCTCGTCGGCGGCGACGCCGACTTCGCGACGCACGCTTACGCCGCGTCGAAGGCCGGCGTGATCGGCCTGGTTCGCGCGATGGCCGTGACGTACGCGCCCGACCAGATCCGGTGCAACGTCGTCGCGCCGGGCCTGATCGCGACGCCGATGAGCCGGCGGGCGCAGGACGATCCTCGGATCCGCGCGCGCCTACCCGAGCTCCAGCCGCTTACGGGCGACTTCGGCACGCCCGAGGACGTCGCCGGAGCGTGCCTGTACCTCGCGACGGCACCGTTCATCACAGGCGCGGTGCTGACAGTCGACGGAGGCTGGACGGCAAGGTGACGAACCTCGGTCGCGACGTCGGCGAGACGCAGCTCAGCCCGCGCTCGGGCGGGCGAGCGAGTCGTCAAGGAGCGTCAGACGCCCACGCGGTCGGAGGACGGCGCCCGACAGGTTTGAGCGGGTCGTCGACCTCGGCCGAGGCGCAGGCTCATCGACTCGGTCGGCGTGGCGCTACCCCGGCTGCCCGACGCGGACGGCACCGCGCTCCTGCTGCCGAACCTCCACGTCGAACAGCGTCGACGAATCGGCGCGCCGGAGAAGCCTGTTTACGCGCACGGTCGAGCTAGCCGTGCACGGCGTGGACGACTCCCGAGATTCCCGTCGTCAGTTGAGGAGACACCCCCTAGATGACGTGCCGCTGACTGGCGAACAAACTGGCGAACGAGAAAGAAAATCCCTGCAAAGCGGCATGTTCGTGTCGGTCTCGAAAATCGCTAGGCGTCGCTAGGCGCTCGAGGGTTCGAATCCCTCCCCTCCGCTCAAAGCGGAGCGCCCCGAAAAGGCGCTCCGCTGCTGTGCTGCGGCAGTCTCGGCGACCGCGTCGCCGAGTCCACGGGCATCCGTCCAGATCCGCTGATCCACCGTCTTCGGTGCTTAAAGCTTCTTCCATTGAAGAGTCCGTTGCTGCCGGCGAGCGCGAGCGCCGACTACGCGCGGTCGCTGGCACTTTTGTCGAGCGCCCCCGTCGGCTGGTGTAGGGATGCGATCGCGCAACGTCATCACAGTTGTTGAGCAGGTCGCGCCGCGTGCTCGTTCGCCGTGTCCGTCTCGTGGTAGAGCACGGCGCGCGATGCGCCACGACCGCGAGCAGCCGAGTGCGCCCCGGGAGCGCAACTAGAGCTCGCGAGGGCGAACCCGCCGAGCGCGGGTCCGCTCAGGCGAGGGGCAGCAGGTTGGACGAGGTTCTCGAACAGCGCCTTGCGCGATCTTGGTGTATGACACCTCTCGTAGTGGTGGTACTCTCCCGCCGATGCAAGGACGATCTATCGAGGGGAGGTTCGACCGATTTGACGGAAGCGTCTTCCAGGGGCGGTGAGGCATCGCCTCCCGCGAGCTGACCGCGGCGGCCGAGGGCAACAGCACGGGCCTGACCTGTAAGACGAAAGGGGTTTTCGATGTACCGATTCATGCGAAACCGTGGCGGCGTCGCGGCCGCGCTGTTCGCGCTCGCGTTGGGTTTCGCCGTCACTGCGGCGGGGGCGAGTGAGCCGTTCGACCTCGTGCCCGGCACCGCCGTCCTCGCTGACAACTTCGGCGGCGGCGGCAGTGGTGGGAACATCAGCTCGACGACGTCGTCGACGAGCATCTTTTCGCCCTCGGTGTTCGTCGACTACAAGCGCTTCGGGGGCGAGCCGACGGTGGCCGTCGACCGGTACCCGTTTACGAGCAACGTCACCGTCGGGAACAGGACGCTCACGTGCACGACGTTGAGCCCGTGCACGCCTGACATCACGTACGTGTCCGCTCCGAACGGCTTCTCGTTCCCGCACTACAGCCCGTTCTTCAAGTCCGATGACATCGGTGAGACGTTCCGGATCCCCGCCCACGTTCCGAGCTTCGGAAAGACGTTCGGCCAGGGCGGCGGCGGCGGCGACAGCCACCAGGTCGTCGGGCACGTCACACACAAGGTCTTCTTCGTCGACCTCCCCGGCCCGGGGTGCGTGACGATGAACGTCTCGAACGACCAGGGCGAGAACTGGCGCGACGACGAGCTGGGCTGCGGTCAAGGCCCGGGCTCGATCGACGACCGGCAATGGGTCGACGAGGACGAAACCTTCCCCGGTGACGCCCCGCCCGCAACCGGCCACGTGTACGTCTCGTACATCAACTTCACGAACATCGCGATCCCGACGCTCGGGCTGGCGCGCAGCCTCCACGACGGCGACCAAGGGTCGTTCGTCACGGATTCGCTGTGCAACACGATCAACGGCCAGATTCCGAACAACACGGTCTGCCCGGACGCCGCCGACCCGGAGCTCCAGCTGGCAGGCCCGCCGGTCGCGGACAAGTACGTGACGCACAACCTCTACATCCCGTTCGTGCGCGGCACGCCGATCATCCCGGGGGTGTCGGCCGGGCCGCCCTACTCGCTCTGGGTCGCGAAATCGACCGACGGCGGCTCGACCTGGACGCGCCATCAGGTCGCGTCGCTCGGCGCGCACAACCCGGTCAACCTCTTCCCGCAGATGACGGTCGACAGGGGCGGCAACCTCTACTACACGTGGTCGCAGACGCAGGGCCCGCAGCAGGAAGACAGCGGCCTGCTCGGCGAGCAGGACGTCTACTACGCCTTCTCCACCGTCGCCCAGGGCGGCACGAGTTGGTCGGCGCCGATCCCGCTCACGCAAGAAGCCAACGACAGCGCGGTGATGCCGTGGATGGTCGCCGGCGACCCCGGACGCGTCGACCTCGTCTACTACAAGGCGAACACGGGCATCAACTCGAACCTCGCGTTCGTCGACGCCAACGGCAAAGAGTGCGAAGAGGACTCTCCCGGCTGCCGCGAGAACCCCTCGGTCTGGAACGTCTACTTCGCGCAGTCGCTCAACGCGCTCAACACCGGCTCGAACTTCAAATCGGTACAGATCTCGGATCATCCGAACCACCTCGGCCAGATCTGCACCGCCGGCCTCGCGTGCGACGGCGACCGCGACCTGCTCGACTTCTTCACCGTCGACATCGACCACCTCGGCGCTGCCAACGTCGTCTGGGCCGACGACAACACCTCCCGCGGCAGCGACACCAGGAACAAGTTCTCGCGCCAACTCTCAGGCGTCAGCGTCTTCAAGAAACAAACGATCAACTTGATGAACGCCTGGCCGATCAAGGACCACTCGGTGACCGACCGCGCGGGCGACACCTTCAACGCTGCCGGGCTGCCCACGCTCACGTGCCCCGGCATGGACGTACTCGGCGCAGCCGCGACCCGCACCGACGACCGGATCACGATCTCGCTCACCCTCAACTCCCCACCGACATCCGCCAAGGCGATCGCGTGCGGCGGCGCGCCCGTCACCGGCGGCGTCTGGGGCGCCGAGTTCTGGTCCGCCTCCGACGGCAACCCCGACGGCTACGGCGAGAGCTATTACATCGCCTACCGCGACAACCCACCACCCGACGGCCCCGCCGGCGAAGCGGGAATGATGAACAACCTCAACCCGACGATAACGTCGCTCGAGTACGACCCAAAGCAGGCCGCGACAGTCGGCGGAACCTGTTTCGGCACACCCCCGCCGACCGGAACCTGCACGCTCACCCTGACCACCACCGCGAGTACGCTCGGCATCAAACCCGGCGCGGGCATGTACTCGATCACCGGGCTGTCTACCTTCTTCGGCGGCAGCAATCAAACGACGCCCGTCGCGTTCCGCCTCGCGCTCGGCAACTCCGAGCAATCAGACGCGGCGGCACCGTTCGACGTAAACGGCACCGGCACGACCACGAAATAATCCCTGCGCTGCGAGGGGCCGGCTACACAGCCGGCCCCTCCCACGTGCGCAACCGCTGCCTTGCGTCTGCACAGGGATCGTCGCGAACGACTCCTCGGCGAGCTGTCCTCGAGGAGGCACCGAGGAACGTGCGGTGAGCCGGTTGCGCAAGCCGACTTCAGCAAGGCGTCGCGGTCGATCCTGTTTCGACTCGCAGCCGTTGCGCGCCGCCCGCGGCCTGTCGCGCCTCGCGAGGGGCCGCCGAAACGCTGGTCGAGGCGGCGTGCCGAGTCCGCGTTAGCCGTGCGGGAAGAGGCGCGCCTGCGCCGCCTCGAACTCCGACAGCTTCGTGCTCAGGCGCGCATCCCGATGCTGCTCCGCGACGCTGAGCAGCTTGCGCGTCGACGCGTCGAGTGGCAGCGTCTCGTAGACCTCGAAGCGCAGCGACGTACCCCCGCCGTCGCCGACGGTGCGGAACTCGATCGGATCGAACGTCTTCGCATCTACGAAGTACGTTGAACTGCCGTTGTTGCCGACGATCCGGACCGCGTCGCGACCTGCGAGGATCGCGCGTCCGTCTTCCCTGGCGTCGCCGGATCGCAGGAGCTCGAGCACCTCGCGCCGGAAAGGCTCCTCGATCGGGTCCTCCTGCGTCTTCGGGGGTGCCGGCCGTCCCCCCTTCACGATCACCCGGTGCACCTTGCCGTCAATCGTCTTCCAGCGGAGCAGCTTTCCTGTCGCGGGCAAGGACGCCGGCTCCTCGCGCGAGTAGATCGTGTTCGTGTTGGGGTCGTAGATCGCCTCCGTGTCGCCTGCCGAGCTCGTCTCCGTCACAGGCTCGGCTCCGACCTGCTCGACCTGACGGCGCCCGTACGGCTCGGAGGCGGATTGCCACGTCTCGTCCCGCCACGTCGACGTCGTGCCGTCGCCGTTGTCTTGGCGGCCGACGACGACCACGTGCAGGATCGTGCCGTCGTGCACCGCCAGCGCCGCAGACGCACGCTCGACGAACGACGGCGCATGGTTTCCAAAGACTCCCGCGAACACCGCCACCGCGCCCGCCACCGCGGCTGCCAACAGGATGACGACCCCGCGACGTACGAGCGGCCGGACGCGCGAGCGACCCGCGAGATCAAGCGCGGCGGCATCTTCGAGCTGGCGCCGAAAGTCGATCAGACTGTCAGGCAGCGAGGTCACATTTCCTCCTTTGGGTCGAACGGGGAAAGACGCTTGAGCGCGCGGGACACGCGCAGGCGCGCAGCGGCGGGTCGGATCTCCAGTCGACGTGCAACGTCCTCGTAGGAGAGGTCGTCGCGGACGCGGAGCTCGAGCGCCTCGCGCTCATGCGCGGGCAGCGCGCCGACCGCGACCGCGAGTGATCCACTCACCGACAAACGCTCCTCGACACGCTCGTACTCGTCGTCGGCAAGGTCGAGTGGGAGCCCAAGGCGTGCGCGAGCCCTCGTCTCGACGCGGTCACGGCGACGCGATTCGTTCAAGACGTTCTGCGCGATCCCCAGCAACCACGGCAATGCCGAGCCGTCACGACGGTCGCGGAAGCGATGACGGCTCAGCCACGCCTGCGCAAAAGTCTCGCCCGCCAGATCCGCAGCCACGTGGTGGGCGCGCCGCTCGCACCAACGAAAGACAGCGGCCGCGTGACGCTCGTAGAGCTCCCCGAACGCCGACGCGTCGGTGCGCGCCGCACGGATGAGTTCGGCGTCGCTTCGCTCCATACCCCTCTATCGAGTCCGGGACTCCCCGTGTATCCGGCGGGCGGCTACGAAGCGGTAAAGCCTAGGCCTCAAAGACGGCAAGGTCATGATCTCGGAGCCTGCACCGCGCGCCGGAGTACATCGCTCCTGCGCCTTGGAGTAGTGGCCGGAAGCGCGGATTGAAGACATTCTTCGCGTTCCGCGTCCTGAGCAGCCAGCGATCGCGCGAAGGTATACGCGATCCAGAGCAAGCCGTTGGCCCGCTCCGCCGCAAGGGGCACCTCCTGCAACCGCTCCCGCAAGAGGAATGGTGGCTGTATCCGTGCCGCACGGCTGCAGAGAAGGGTGCGGCCCCGACTATGGAATCAGCGGCGCAACCGCGACTGGCGAACGAGAGGCAAGTGCCTGTAAGTAACGATATTCGGGTCGGTCTCGAAAGCCGCTATCCGTCATCGGCGGATCGAGAGTTCAAATCCCTCCCCCTACGCTCAACGAAGCGGTGCGTCCCGCGGAGGCGCACTGCTTCAGGGATGCGGCGGTCTCAGAGACTGCACCGGCCAACGCGCCGAAGTCCACGCGCGTCCGCAGAAATCGACTACATCACGCCCTCGCTGGCGCACGACTCGCGCACGAAACTGGCTCAAGTCTGTACTGCAGCGCAAGTCGCTCGGCACGTTGGAATCAGTGCCACAGCGACGCACATGCGGAAGAACGCCCACGTCGATCTCCCACCCCGGCCTTCCTCTGGCACGCCCTGGAACCCGGCGAGCGGACACCGACGGCGGCGCACGTTCAGAGCGGGTGATTGCCGCAGGCGAGCGAGTGAGTTAAAACAGCACGAGCAGAGCGCCAAAGCGAGCGCCTGCAGGAGGGCTGGGATGGAGTACCGGGTGCTAGGCCCGCTGGAGGTTCGCGACGGCGACCGGTCCCTCCCGCTCGCAGGAGCGAAGCAGCGCGCCCTGCTCGCGCTGTTGCTGGTGCACGCGAATCATGTCGTCTCGCGCGACCGCCTGATCGACGAATTGTGGGGCGACCAGCCACCGGAGACGGCGGTGACCACTCTTCAGGTGTACGTCTCGCGGCTGCGCAAGGTGCTGCCGCCGCAGACCCTGCACACCCGTGCGCCCGGCTACCTGCTCGAGGTCGAGCCCGACGATCTCGATCTGCACCGCTTTCAGCGGCTGCTGGTTGAGGGACGCGAAGCATGCGCCGCCGGCGAGGCGGAGCGCGCCGCGCAGCTCTTGCACGCGGCGCTGGCGCTGTGGCGCGGCGCGGCGCTGGCCGAGTTCGCCTTCGAGCCCTTCGCGCAGGCCGAGATCGGCCGGTTGGAGGAGCTGCGGCTCGCGGCGGTCGAGGAGCGGATTGACGCCGACTTGGCGCTCGGTCGCCACGCCGACCTGATCGGCGAGCTCGAGGCGTTGATCGCGGAGAACCCGCACCGTGAGCGGCTGCGCGGCCAGCTGATGCTCGCGCTCTACCGCTCCGGCCGGCAGGCCGAGGCGCTCGCCGCCTACCAAGAGGCCCGCCGCGCACTAGTCGACGAGCTCGGGATCGAGCCGAGCGCGGATCTGCAACGGCTCGAGAAGCAGATCCTCACTCAGGACGAAGGCCTCGTGACGCCGCAAATGACGGGGCCGGTCGCCGCCCGCGCGCCCCGTCCGGTCGAGCGGAAGAACGTCACCGTCCTCTTCGCCGATCTCGGAATGGCGGACGAGACCGAAGCGGATCCGGAGGAGGCGGGTGCCCTCCTCGATCGCATCCACGATGAAGCCGCGGCCGAGATCGAAGCGGCCGGCGGCACGGTCGAGAAGGGTCTCGCGGGCGCGCTGCTCGCGACCTTCGGCGCGGAGTCGGCACGACAGGAAGATCACGCAGTCCGAGCGGTGAGCGCCGCGCTCGCCACGCGCAGACGCCTGACGAGCGTGTTCGGCGATGCGCTCTCGCTACGGATGGGGGTGGCCAGCGGCGAGGTGATCCTCGGCCGCCCCGGCTCGTTCGTGACGGGCACACCGGTGGCGTCCGCTGCACGCCTCGTCCGCTTTGCGCAGCCGGGCGAGGTCGTCGTCGGTGAGCGCACAGCAACGGCAACCGCCGGCGCATTTCAGCTGCAGCAACGCAACGGTGCCTACGTCCTCGTCGGAGCGCTGGCCCCGACGTTTTCGCCGGCGCAGGTGGCCCGCCGGCGCAAGCGGCGGCGACTACTCGCGCTTGCCGGCGCCACGCTCGCCGCGGCCGCCATCGGGCTGGCCGCCGTCTACACGACGCGACCCGGAGTCGTCACGGTGCCGCCCAACGCCGTCGGCATCATCGAGCCGAAGACGAACAAGGTCGTCGGGTACGTCGCCGTCGGACCGAGGCCTGAAGGCGTGGCCGTCGGGCAAGGGCCCAACGCGCCGGTATGGGTCGCGAATCTCGACGACAAGTCGCTCATGCGCATCGATCCCGCGAAGCGCAAGGTGGTGCGAAGGATCTCCCTCGAAGCGCAGGGAACTCCGGACGATCTCGTAGTCGGCTTCGGCGCGGTGTGGGTCGCGCATGGAATCCTCGGGACGGTGTCGCGCGTCGCGCCGCAGTACACGGGCATCAAGACGATTCGGCCTCCGTTCACGCGGCACGTTGGCGGAGGCGGCACCCACGGCAGCATCACCATCGGCGCCAAGTCTGTCTGGGTCGCCTTCGGCGACTCGAGCGTGTCCCGGATCGATCCCAAGTCGCTGCACGTCGTTGCCACGACGCTTGCGGGAAACTCGCCGTCCGCGATCGCCTACGGCAGCCGCTCGGTCTGGGTGGCGAACGTGTCGGACAGCAGAGTCGCGCGCATCAACACGCTCACGAACGCGCCGTTCAGCTTGCCGATCACCGTCGGCCGGAGTCCGAACGGCATCGCTACGGGCGGCGGCGCCGTCTGGGTCACCAGCATGGGAGATGACACTGTCACTCGCATCGACCCGGATTCAGGCTCGACACGAAGCGTCTCCGTCGGAATAGCACCTTTCGGCATCGCGTACGCGCCCGGTGCCGTGTGGGTGGCGAACAGCGGCGACGGAACGATCTCGCGGATCGACCTGGAGACCTTGAAGGTGGTCAAGACGATTCACGTGGGAAACAGCCCGCGCCGCATCGCCTACGGGGCGGGGAAACTCTGGGTCACGGTGCAGGCCGTTACTTGAGGCAGACGCCGGCGAAGTCGAGGCCGTGCGCAGCCGCTCCCGTGGCGCGCACGCAGCCGACGCGGCTCGAGACGAAGAATCGGGTGTTACGCTCGGTCAGCCCGGCCATCGGAGCGGCGTCTCTTTCGATCTCGACTGCGAGCTTGCCGTACGCGACGTAGCGCGCATTGCCTGAAAGGCTTCGCGCGTGGTCGATCAGCCGGTTGTAGTGCGCCGAGTTGAAATAGGAGAGGTTCGTGTTGTCCACCGGCCGGATCGTCCGCCCATCGAGGAGCTGGTCGACGTACTGCGACGGGTCGACCCACGCCACGTTGACGCGAAAGTCGACGATGTCCCAGGGCTCACCACGGGTGGCCACTTTCGTCGCGTACGTGACGACCGGGAACGGCCTGATCTCCACGTCGATCCCGATCTGCTTCAGGTCCTGCTGGACATGCTGCGCGTGCGGGAGGCATCTGATCAGGAGGCTGTCGCACGAGTAGTAGGCGGCCTTGCCGCTTCTCGTATGCCCGCTAGCAAGTGCCTTCGCCTTCGCGATGTTCGGATGCCGCACGGGGTACGGGTGGACGTTCTGATGGCCCGGCAGCCCGGTGGGGAGGTATCCGTCTGTGCGCGAGCCGAATGGTCCGCCGAAGACGCCCAGGTAAGCGGTGCGGTCGACCGCGAAGTTGACCGCCTGACGCAACTTCACGTTGTTCTTGAACAAGGGGCTCTCGGTGTTCATGAAGAGATAGAACATGTCGGCGGAGCGGATCGAGAAGAACCGGCCCTTGTTCACGCCGTACTTCGCCGCGATGTCAGGAAGAACCTGCAGCGGCACGGTGAGATCGACGTCGAGGTCGCCGGCCTCCACTTTGTGCGTAATCGCGACCGAGTCGCCGCCCAACCGAAAGATGATCTCGTCGAGGTGCCGCGGCCGCGATCGGGCGTAGAACGGGTTGCGCTTTAGCACGACACGTCCGCCGACGCCGCGGACGAACTCGGCGACGTAGTACGGACCGGACCCCGGCAGCGGTGCCCCTACGCCCTCCGGAACGGCGGGAAGGTCGGTCGGCACCGGGCACAGGTAGGGCATCGTCGTCCGCGCAGGGAAATCGGGCACCTTCTTCGCGAGGTGGACGATCAGCTTGCCGCCGACGGCGTTGACGCCGGCGACGTCCTGCAGGTATCTGGCGCCGGGCGAGTGCATGACCGGGTCGAGAACGCGTCGAAAGGCACGCACGTAGTTCGCAGCCGTGACCGGCGCGCCGGTGCTGAAGCGGAGGCCCTTCCGGATCGTGAACGTGTACGTCTTGCCGTCGTGTGAGACCACCGGGTCGCCGGTCGCGGCCTCGGGTACGAGGTTGTACCGAACGACCGGTGGAGCGCTGACCGGATAGCGGAACAGCGTCGCGCACGTCGCGTCCGCGACGCCCCACATTGCCGTCGTGCACGTCCCGCAAGCCGAATCGAACACCGGATCGGACGCGAGAGCCGGGTCGATGAAGTCAAAACTCGAAACGCCGATCTCGAGCGTCCCGCCGTCTTTCACGGCGTGTGGCCGGGCCGATGCCGCCGTGACGACGAGCACAAGACCGAGGCCCACGAGCAGAATCGAGATGAGGAGCCGCCGCCGCCTCGTCACTTGAGGCAGAGCCCCGCGAGGTCGAGGCCGTGCGACGCCGCTCCCGTCCCGCGCACGCACCCGACGCGGCTGGAGACGAAGAAGCGCCGGTTTTGCTGGATGTACGTGGCCATCGGCGCCTCGTTTCGCTCGATGTCGAGGGCGAGCTTGCCGTAGGCGTCGTAGCGGGCCTGCCCTGACAATTGTGCTGCTCTGTCCATCAGCCTGTTGTAGTGCGGCGAGTTGAAGTACGAGTAGTCGGTGTTCCCCGTCGGCTGGATCGTCCGCCCGTCGAGCAGCAGATTGACGTACTGGTATGGATCCACCCAGTCCACGGACACTCGGAAGTTCGCGAGGTCAAAGGGCTCGCCGCGGGTGGCGACCTTGGCATCGCGAATCGCGGTGGGGAAGAACTTGAGTTGGACGTCGATTCCGATCTTGCTCAGGTCGTACTGCACGGTCTCCGCGTGTGCACGGCACGTGCACTGG
Organism: Gaiellaceae bacterium; assembly: GCA_045806505.1. GTDB lineage: Bacteria > Actinomycetota > Thermoleophilia > Gaiellales > Gaiellaceae > DASVFB01. The sequence continues at coordinate 3,511 of JBJMJE010000295.1, read as the reverse complement.
AGGCGATCGCTGACCAACATGACCGCTTTGCCGCTTCTCGTGTTCCCCGCGGCATGCGCGCGCGCCTTCGCGAGATTGGGGTACTTCACCGGATAGGGATGGACGTCTCGGTACCCCGGCAGCCCGCGCGGCAGGTAACTGTCGCTGCGTGAGCCGTCGCGCGTCCCGTAAACCCGCAGCATCGCCGTTCGGTCGAGCGCAAAGTTGACCGCCTGCCGCAGCTTCCGGTTGTTCTTGAACAGAGGGCTCTGCGTGTTCATGAACGTGTAGAACATGTCGAACCCACGAATGAAGGAAAGGCGGCCCTTGTTCACGCCAAACTTGGCCACGAGTGGGTCGACCACGGCCGGCGGCACATACAGGTCGACGTCGACATCGCCCGTCTCGACCTTGTGCGAGGTGACCGTCGGGTCTGCGTCAACGCGGATGACCAGCTGGTCGACGTGGTGCGGCCGGGTCCCGCCGTAGAAAGGATTGCGCTTCAGCAGCACGCGGCTGTTGCGGATGAACTCCGCGACGTAGAAAGGGCCAGAACCGGGGAGCGGCGCGCCGACGCCTTCGGGGTTGACCGGCAGGTCGGGCGGCACCGGGCACAGGTACGGCATCGTCATGCGCGCGGGAAAGTCGGGAACCTTCTTCGTCAGCTGGACGACCAGGTGGTCGCCGTCGGCCTTCACATCCGAGACTTCCTGGAGGTACCGCGCAGCGGGTGAGTTCATCGCGGGAGTGAGCACTCGCCTGAAAGCGCGCACGTAATTCGCGGCGGTCAGAGGCGCGCCGGTGCTGAAGCGAAAGCCCTTCCGGACGGTGAAGGTGTAGGTCGTGCCGTCACGCGAGAGCTTTGGAAAGCCGGCGGCGACCTCCGGTACGAGGTCGGCGTCCACGATCGGAGGAGTGCCGACCGGGTAGCGGAAGAGCATCGCGCACGTCGCGTCCTGAACGGCCCACATGGCGATCGTGCAGGCCCCGCAGGTCGCGCTGAGAACCGGATCGGACACGAGCGCCGGATCGATGTAGTCAAAAGCGGGCGTCTCGATCGTGAGCTCCTTCAGCGTGCGCTGACCGGCTGACGCGGCCGCGACGATGAGCACAAGGCTGAGGCCCACCACGAGAACCGACGACGACAGGTGCCGCTTGCTCATTTGATGCAGAGGCTGGCGAGGTCGAGATAGTGCACGCCGGCGCGCACGCAACCGACGCGGCTCGAGACGAAAATGCGCGTGTTCCGATCGACGACGGCCGCCATCGGCGCGGCGTCTCTCGCGATGTCCACGGCCAATTTGCCGTACGCGTCATAGCGAGTGTGGCCGGAGAGGCTTCCCGCCTGGTCGAGCAGCCGGTTGTAGTGCGGCGAGCTGAAGTACGAAAGGTTGAGATTTCCGGCGGGCTGAATCGTCCGCCCGTCGAGCTGCACGTTGATGTACTGGTACGGATCCACCCACGCGACGTCGAGCCGCCTGTCGGTCAGGTCGAACTGTGCGCCGCGCGTACGAGTCTTTGCAGCGCTTGCGTCGGTCGGGAACTGCTTGATGTCGACGTCGATCCCGATCTGTTTCAGCGCGCCCTGGACGAGTTGGGCCCACACGAGGCACGCGCGGAGCACGTTGTCGCAGGTGTAGTAGACCGCCTTGCCGGTTCTGGTGTGCCCGCTGGCGAGCGCGCGCGCCTTCTCGAGGTCGGGGTGCCGAACCGCATAGGGGTGCGTGTTGACGTATCCGGGCAGCCCCGGCGGCAGGTAGCTGTCGGTGCGCGCGCCGAAAGGCCCGCCGAATGCTTTCAGCATCGCCGTGCGGTCGAGTGCGAAGTTGACCGCCTGCCGCAGCTTGGGGTTGTTCCTGAACAGGGGGCGCTGGGTGTTCATGTAGATGTAGAACACGGACGGCGAGCGGACGGAAAAGAACTGCTTCTGGTTGACGCCGTACTTCGCGGCGATCTCGCCGATCGTCGGAAGCGGCACTGCGAGATCGATGTCGCGTTCGCCCGCTTCGACCTTCCGCGTATTCCCCACCTGGTCGGGGTCGACCTGGAAGACGATCTGGTCGAGGTGGTGCGGTCTGGTTCCACGGTAGTACTGGTTCGGTTTCAGGACGACGCGAGATCCCCGCACGAACTCCGAGACGTAGTAGGGGCCCGACCCCGGCAGCGGCGCGCCGACCCCTTCCGGAACCGTCGGCAGGTCCTGCTGCACCGGGCAGAAGTACGGCATCGTTGTCCGCGCCGTGAAATCGGGCACCCTTTTCTTCAGCCGCACGATCAACTGGTCTCCCCTGGCCGTTACGCCGGACGCCGTCCGTCCGGTTCCCTGCTGCATCGCCTCGGCCCCGACGATGTCCTGCAGATAGCGCGCGCCCGGTGAGTTCACTACGGGATTCAGGACCCGATTGATCGCCCTCACATAGCTCTGCGCCGTCACCGGCGAGCCGGTGCTGAAACGAAAACCCTTCCGAATCGTGAACGTGTACGTCTTGCCGTCGTGTGAGACGTCCGGAAAGCCGTCAGCGACCTCCGGCACGAAGTCGAAGCGAACAGCGGTCGGCGCGGTGGCGGGGTACCGGAACAGCATCGCGCAGGTTGCGTCCGCGGTGCCCCAGGTGGCGGCGACGACGCTCGCCGTGTCCGAGGCGGCCGGATCGAGCACCAGCGCCGGATCGATGAAGTCGAAGCTGCTGATCCCGATCGTAAGCGGGCCGCCGTCCTTGCCACCGCTTGCTTCAGCGCGGACCGCAGCTTCGGCGTAGGACGGAAGGAACGCGGCTGCGACGAATACGCCCATCCCGAACCGCATGAAGGTCGCGATGAGCGGCCTCCGTGCGGTGAGCCTGCCAACCATGAAGAAGTCGCCTAGCAGCGAGCGTACGCCGCTCTGCGCGTCGATACAACTGCTCGAACGCGAGCGGCCCGGGGGAGCGGGCCGCTCGCAAGTGACAAGGCGGGCAGTTGGCTACTTGGGCTCGTCCCGCGCGCTCAGAAGGAGCGAATTCCTCGAGCACGCCCATATGCTCGTCGCGGGACTGCACCGACCGCCCCCTGTGAGTGGGCCGGACGGTTCGCCATCGCGTGGCCGGGTGGACGCCTTTACCACTGGACGTCTGATGCGCAAGAAGGCAGCCACCCTCCCCGCCAAGCGAACGTCGCCAATCCGGCAAACGCGGCTTGGTGGCGGAGACTGGCGCTCCGCCACCAAGCTGGACGGGCCTATTTGTTGAAGCCAGGTGCCCCGCAGGGACCGGGGACCGTCCCGGTCGCCACCACACCCTGCCCGCTGTTCGCTGACGGCGTGACCGTTACCACGCCCACACTCCCGGGCGGGCCAGGCGGAAGACTTGCGCCCGTGACGGTGCAGTTGTGGTCCACAGTCGCGGGCTGCGGGTCGGCCTGCGCCGCCGGCCCAACGAGCAGCAACGTCGTCAACGCTGCTGCCAACACAACGATACGCCTCATGCTCCTCCTTCCCCTCGGTGCCACAGAAGTCGATCCTCGCATGCGGACAGGTTTCATTCAACAACCCGAG
>JBJMJE010000294.1:0-7435 GCA_045806505.1 Gaiellaceae bacterium | reverse complement strand
TAGAAGATGTCGACGTACTCGAGCCCCATGCGGCGGAGGCTCTGGTCGAGGCTCGCGAGGAGGTATTTGCGCGATCCTCCGTCGCCGTACGGGCCCGGCCACATGTCGTAGCCGGCCTTCGTCGAGACGATCAGCTCGTCGCGGTACGGCCGCAGGTCGCTTGCCAGCAGGCGGCCGAACGTCTCCTCGGCCGAGCCGTACGGCGGCCCGTAGTTGTTCGCGAGGTCGAAGTGCGTGATGCCGAGGTCGAACGCGCGGCGGACGATCTCGCGCGACGTCTCGAGCGGCCGGTCGCCGCCGAAGTTCTGCCAGAGGCCGAGCGAGATGAGCGGCAACTCGAGCCCGCTGCGGCCCGAGCGCCGGTACTGCATCCGGTCGTAGCGCGTGGCGTCGGCCACGTACGGAACCACGCCGACCTACTCCGCCTCGGCGACCGGGAGACCGGCTTCGCGCCACGCCTTGAAGCCGCCGGCGACCTCCGCGGCGCCGTTCCGCAGCGTCAGCTTCGACCGCACCGCGTGCTGACAGAGGTAGACCGTTCGCGGCCCTTCCGGCCGCGCGAGATGCCGCGCGAGCGAGACGTGCTCGGCGCCGGGCGGCGCGCCGTAGCGCTTCCGCTCCGCCTTCGTCCGCAGATCGAGCAGCCGCAGCTCGCCTGCGCGCACGCGCTCGAGCACGGTGTTGGGATCGAGCGACTTCACGTCAAGCGGCAAAGTACGACACCGATGGTTCGCCGTGCCCCGCTTCTCGGCGCGATCGCCGACGACATGACCGGCGCGACCGACCTCTGCAGCACGCTCGTGCGGGAGGGGATGCGGACGGTGCAGACGATCGGCGTCGCGCGCGACGTCGAGTTGCCGGACGTGGACGCGGTCGTCGTCGGGTTGAAGTCGCGCACGGCCCCGGTCGCGGACGCGGTGCGGGATTCGCGCGAGGCGCTCGACTGGCTGCGCGAGCTCGGGGTGCGGCAGTTCTTCTTCAAGTACTGCTCCACGTTCGACTCGACGCCGGAGGGGAACATCGGACCGGTCGCAGACGCGTTGCTCGACGCGCTCGGCGCCGACTTTACGATCGCCTGCCCGGCCTATCCTGCGAACGGCCGCACGGTGTACCGCGGGCATCTCTTCGTCGGCGACACGCTCCTGTCCGAGTCGTCGATGGCCCAGCACCCGCTGACGCCGATGACGGACTCGAACCTCGTCCGCTTCCTCGGCAGGCAGACGCCGAGGCGGGTCGGCCTCGTTCCCTTCGAGGTCGTGCGGAGCGGACCGAACGCCGTCGAGCGCCGGCTCGCGGATCTGCGCACGGCCGGGGTCGCGTACGCCGTCGTCGACGCACTCGACGGGAGCGACCTGCGCACGATCGGCCGAGCGTGTGCGGATCTTCCGCTCGTGACCGGCGGCGCCGGCGTCGCGCTCGGGCTCCCCGACAACTTCCGCCGCAACGGACTGCTGCGGTCGCACGACGCGGCGCCGGATCCGCCGCGGATCCAGGGCCCGGTCGCCGTCATCGCGGGCAGCGGCTCCACGGCGACGCGCGAGCAGGTTCGCGTCATGTCCGAGCACTACCCGTCGCTGAAGCTCGACGCGCTCGACGGCAACGCCGGCGCCCTCGGGTCGCAGGCAGCCGCTCGCCTCGCCGACGGCGCCGTCCTCGTCTACTCGACCGCCTCGCCGGCGGAGGTCGCGCGCGTACAGGAACGGCTCGGCGTCGAGCGCGCGAGCACCGGCGTCGAGCGAGCGCTCGGCGAGATCGCGCGACGTCTGGTCGACGCCGGCGCACGCACGGTCGTCGTCGCCGGCGGCGAGACCTCCGGCGCCGTCGTCTCCGCGCTCGGCCTGCGGGCGCTCGAGGTGGGACGCGAGATCGCGACAGGCGTGCCCTGGATGACGTCGCTGCGCGAGCCGCGGCTCACACTCGCGCTGAAGTCCGGGAACTTCGGCCCGCCGGACTTCTTCCTGAAGACGATCGAGGCGGCACGGTGAGCGAGCGCGAGCTCCGCGAGGCGATCGTCGCGCACGCGCGCTCGCTCTTCGACCGCGGCCTCTCGCCGGGCACCTCCGGGAACATCAGCGTGCGCGCGGGCGAAGGCTTCCTGATGACGCCGACCGGCTCGTCGTTCGGCGCGCTCGACCCCGGCCGGCTGTCGCGGCTCGACGCGGCCGGCGGCCATATCGACGGCGACGTGCCGACGAAGGAGAGCCCTCTCCACCTCGCGATGTACGAGGAACGCCCGGGCGCACAGGCAATCGTCCACCTGCACTCGACCTACGCGGTCGCGGTCGCGTGCCTCGACGACGTCGACCCGGACGACGTCCTGCCGCCGCTGACGCCGTACTACGTGATGCGCGTCGGCCGTCTGCCGCTCGTGCCGTACGCGAAGCCCGGCGACGCGGCGCTGGCCGAAGCCGTGCGCGAGCGCGCCCGCGACACGCGCGCGCTCCTGCTGGCGAACCACGGCCCCCTCGTCGCGGGCCCCTCGCTCGACGCCGCCGCTAGTGCGATCGAGGAGATCGAGGAGACGGCGAAGCTCGTCCTGCTGCTGCGCGGGCTGCCGACGCGGCTGCTCAGCCGCGAGGAGCTGGCGCAGCTGCGGCCAGCGACCTGAGCAGCTCGGCCGCCCGCGTCACGCCGAGACGCGGGCTCGACAGGATCGGCACCGTCCGCTCGGCCTCGGGCAGCGAATCGACGACTCGCGCCATTGACGCCTGAGCGAGCACGATCACGTCGACGTCTGCGACGAGGCCGCGGAGGCCCTCGCGCACCAGCTCGTCGTGGCGCTCGCGATCCCCGGCCTGCAACGCCTCGAACGCGCCGTGACAGACCCGCGAGTCGACGGCGACGTTCCGCCCCGCCACGCCTGCGCGCCGCTCGACCAGCGCGGCCGTCGGCTCGAGCGTCGTCGCGAGCGTCGCGATGACGCCGACGCGATTTCCGAGCCGCACGGCCTCGTCCGCCATGGGCTCGTCCACGCGCAGCACCGGCACGGAGACGAAGTCGTGCGCGGCGTCGACGGCCGGGCCGATCGACGAGCACGTCACGAGCACGAGGTCGGCTCCCGCTTCCGCCGCGGATTCGAGGTAGCCGAGCACGCGCCGGCGCGTGACGGCCGTGAGCGCACCCGTCTTGCGCGTGACGTTGAGCAGGCTCTCGTCGACGATGTGGAAGAGCTCGGTGCCGGGCGTCAGCTCCTCCGCGAGCGCGGCGAACACCGGCGGCAGCGACAGGACTGTGTGCAGCAGCGCAAGCGTCGGCCGCGAGGACGGCGAGCCACCGTTTCCCTGTGCGGCAGTCACGACGTCGCATCCTAGAGTTCACCGCCCGATGAGCGCCGAGCCGCAGCAGGTCGACGAGGAGGCGCCGCGGCTCAAGGGCCCGCGCGAGGCGTTCCGCGTCGCCACGCACCGCAACTTCGGCCCCTACTTCCTCGGCAACGCGCTCTCCGCGAGCGGCACGTGGTTCCAGAACCTCGCGGCCTCGCTGCTCGTCTTCCGCCTCACGCACTCGGCCTTCCTGCTGGGCGTTCTCGCGTTCGCGCAGTTCATCCCCGTACTCGTTCTGGCGCCGTGGGCCGGAGCCGCGGCCGACCGGTTCGACCGGAAACACCTGCTGCTCGTGACGCAGCCGATCGCGGTCGTGCTGAGCGCGACGCTCGGCGCGTTGGCGTTCGGCGGCCTCGCGGAAGCGTGGGTCGTGATCGTGTTCGCGCTCGGCCTCGGAGTCGTCAGCGCCTATTCCGCGCCGGCGCAGCAGGCGCTCGTCAGCACGCTCGTGCCGCACCGAGACCTCGCGTCGGCGATCGCGCTCAACTCGATGACGTTCAACATCGCACGTGCGCTCGGACCCGCGGCCGCGGCGGCCACGGTCGCGGCGTTCGGGATCCCGGCGGCGTTCCTCGTCAACGCCAGCTCGTACATCCTCTTCATCGGGCTGCTGCTGCTCGTGCACCCGCGACCGCAACGGCGGCAGCGGCACGCGAGCCTGCGTGAAAGCCTGGCGCTCGTTCGTACGAACCCGCGCCTGCTGTGGCTGCTCTTCGTCGTGCTCGCGGCCGGCTTCGCCTCTGACCCGGTGAACACCGAGGCGCCGGCGTTCGCGCATGCCTTCGGCCGTCCGGATACGTTCGCGGGAGTGATCATCGGCGCCTTCGGCGCCGGCGCCGTCGGCGCGGCGATCGCGACCGCGGGGCGCGAGGGCTCAGCGCGCAGAACCGTCGTGACGCTCGCGCTCCTTGCCACGGGCATCACGGTGTTCGCGCTCTCGCCGACGCTCTGGATCGGCTTCCCGTTCCTCGTCGTGGCCGGCTTCGGCTACCTCACGTCGAACACGCGCGCCACGGCACAGCTCCAGCTCGAGGTGGACGAGTCGCAGCGCGGACGGATCATGGCGCTGTGGTCGGTCGCTTTCCTCGGGCTGCGCCCGGTCGCGAGCCTCGCCGACGGCGCGATCGCGGGCGCGTTCGGCGTCCGTGCCGCGGGCGTCGTCCTCGCGCTGCCCGCGCTCGCCGCGGCGGTGCTGATCTATTTGCGCGTGCGGGCTACCCCGTCGGCTCGGCCACGACAGCAGGAGCCTCCGCCGGAGCACGCATGAATCGCAGCGCGACCCCTAGGCCGACGGCGTACGCGATCACTAGGCACAGGATCGCGGTCCCCGTCGAGGGCTTCTGCGTCATGTTCCACACGATTCCGAGGACGAGCGCGACGTTCGTGAACTCGACCACCCAGAGCCCAGGGTGGCGGGTCATCTTCCGCGCCTCCTCGGAGAGCGGCCCCGGGCCGTTCGCCATGAGCACCTGCCCGAGCTTGTGTCCCGTCCGCTCCGCGATGAGCGGCCCCTGGATGCCGATGACGACGAGACCCGCGATCGACACGTAGATCCAGCCCGTGCTCCAGGTCCACACGTCCGACGTCATGTACGCACCCGTGGCGAACAGGCCGAGAATCGCAACGGGAAACGCGCGGCCGATCTTGCCGGCGACTCCGCCCCACGGCGCCGCCTCCGGGAGCGTCTGCGCCTTGCGCAGCTGGAAGAGGCACACCATCAGGATCGACGCCGCCCCGATCCCGATGAAGACCGAGAGCAAGTGGATGTAGAGAACGACGTGGTACGTGTCCAAGGTGACCCTCCTGAGTTGGTGACGCCGCGATCGCACTGTAAGACGGATCCCGGTCGACCTCAAGGGCGAAAGGCTCCCGCCTCGATGGTCCGAACACCGAGGCGGGAACGTTCGGGTCAGCGCGTGACGAGCCTCGGCTGAAAGTTGCGTCCGCCCACGAGAGGCCGCGCGACGAGCACGCTCGCGTTGCCGGAAGTGCTCGGGCTGAATTCGACCGTCCCGAGGAACGAGGCGCGGGCGCGCCAGCGGCCCGGCGCCGGCGGCCTCCACGAGACCGTGCCTCCGGGGCCCGAGAGGTTGATCATCCTGAAGAACTGCCAGCCGCTGAGCGAGTCGAAGCGGTCGATCCTGAGCCGCACCCGGCCAGCGCTCGGCTGCGGATCGATCGCGATTGCGAAGGCGGCCGACGCGCCCGGTGCGATCTCGGCCGATGCGACCGACAGCCTCGTGTGCGTGACGCGCCGGACGATCAGCGACAGCCGGTACGCGCTTCGACCTGTGCCGAGCGATCCTCGAACGGCCGCGACGTAGTGTCCCGGCCCCAGCGTGCGGTCGACCTCGCCGGTCGACGAGCCGAGCTGCCCGCCGGCGTAGTTGAGGAGTGTCACCGATGCGCCGGCACCCGCGGCGAGGCGCAGGCGAACGTCACTGCGGCTGGTGACGTCGAAGTGGTAAAGGTCGACGACGTCACCCGCGCTCGGGGCGATTGTGCCGCGGGCGGTGGCGAGGTTCTCGAGACCGAGGCCGACGCCGATATCGTCCGCCGTGGCCGGCAGCACCCGCAGCCGGTACGACGCGGATCCGACGCGGGCCGGCGCAGTTACCTCGAACATGTACCTGCCTCCGTCGTCGGGCCCCGGCGTGAACGTCATGTAGCCGCTGCACTCGACCGAACGGCGAAGGGCCTTGCCGTGCAGGCTCAGCGCCGCGCACCCGTTCGAGCTGAACGCGATGCGGTACGTCGTTCCGGGGCTGAAGCTCGTCCACCAGATGTCGTTCACGTCGGTGAGCCAGTCGACGCGCGAACCCACCCCGCCGGTACGGAGGTGCTGGCCGGGCATCGCCTCGCGCGGTTGTGCGGCAAGCGCGCGCAGCGTGAAGTCACCGGGGGCGGATCCGCTTCGCGGCCCGATCACGACGAAGTACGAGGCGCCCTTCTCGACCTCCCAGGCGAGGATGCCGTCGCCCTTCCGGTTCGTCCTGATGCATCCGACGTCGTCCGTCTGCGAGCGGAACGTCTTGAGCAGGATCGCTGCGGCGTCGAAGCTGCCTTCGGCGTGTAGCCGGAGAACGACGCGCGTCGCCCTGCCCGGCGCGACCCCGTACCAGACCGTTCCACCCGCGAGGGAGCAACCGTCCGGGTCGTTGTCGTCGCTCGTGGCACCAAGCGTCGTCGCCTTCACCTGGCCGCGAATGCCGATCCGCGTCGCCTGTCGAGACGAGTCGTTGGCCGGCGGCAGGAACAGCTGCGCGTTCAGCGTGAATCCGCCGTCCGCAGCGCCGGTCTTCTTGCCGACGAGCACGAGGTACGAGTTGCCACGCGTCGTCTCCCACACGACCTTGGCCGTCCCCGACGCCTTCGCCGACGCGCAGTCGATCTCCGAGATCCCGTTTTTCGTAACGGTGTAGATGCGAACCGCGGGCGCGAGCCCCGTGCCGTTGACGCTCACGGCGATCGTTCCATCCGGCGCCTTGTCGACGCGGTACCAGACCGTAGACTCGACCGTTCCGCACTGCGACCGTTGCGGATCGAGTCGCTCCGCCGTCGCGTCGACCGTCGTCCCCGGGACGGTGGCTGGAAAGCCCCCGATCGCCAACGCGTCCGCGCGGTTGTCGTTCGGCGGCGCCACGTCCCGCCTTCCCTGTGCACCTGCGGCCAGCGTCGCTGCAACGATTGCGCACGCGGCGGGTATTGCGGCCAGCGCGGCTCGTTTGCCTCTCACCGAGATCACCTCCCGTTGCCTATCGTCAGCCAGAGTGTGCGCCGCCGCAGCGGCGGATTCAATGGCGCGCCGATGGGGCGAAGATGGAACGGCTGGCGATTTACGACCGAGCGGCTCGGTGCTCGCGTGCGTGCCGGTCGAAGCGCGCCCGCGCGCTAGACGGCGTAGCCACGACTGACCCCGTACTCCTTCGCGACACGCTTGGGGACGCACAGTGCCCAGGCGTTCTCGACCAGGTCGCGCATCTCCTCGGGCTCGAGCGCGTCCAGCCGCGCGTGCACCCAGTGGTAGCGCATGTCGGATTCGCTCGGCAGCGAGAACTTCTCCGGCTCCGACTCCACGAGCGCCGCACGCCACTCCTTCGGGAAGCCGAAGC
>JBJMJE010000293.1:0-4602 GCA_045806505.1 Gaiellaceae bacterium | reverse complement strand
TCCTCGGCCAGAACGGTTCCGGCAAGTCGACGCTGGTCCGCTTGCTGTCGACGCTGCTGTTGCCGGACGGCGGCCGCGCCACGATCTTCGGCCACGACGTCGTGAAGGAGTCGCGCGCGGTCCAGCGGCTCGTCAACCGCGTGTCGGTCGAGGCGTCGTTCTTCAAGAAGATGTCGTCGGAGGAGAACCTCGCCTACGCGGCGCGGTTCTACGGCATGACGCCGCGGCGCACGAAGGGCGAGATCCCGCGGATCCTCGAGCGCGTCGGCTTCCCGGCCGACCGGCGGAACGAGGCGATGGAGCACCTGTCGCGCGGAATGCAGCAGAAGGTCGCGCTCGCGCGTGCGCTGCTGACGTCGCCGGTGCTGCTCCTGCTCGACGAGCCGACGACCGGCCTCGATCCGCGCTCGAAGCTCGAGGTGCAGGACTTCATCCGCGAGATGCGCGCGCTCCACGACGCGACGATCCTGCTCTGCACTCACGACATGGCCGAGGCCGAGGGGCTCGCCGACCGGATCGGACTGCTCGATCGCGGCGAGCTGCTGTTCCTCGAGCCGGTCGAGGACGTGAAGGCGCGGTTCGGCGTGGAGACGCTCGAAGAGGCGTTCTTCGCCGCGACCGGCCGCAGCTTCGAAGAGGAAACCGAAGAGGACAAGGATCGCGAGGTGATGGCGTAATGGTCGCCCAGGCAGCACAGGTGGTTCGGCACGAGCTCGTCGGCCTCGGCGGCGTCGTCGAGCGTAACTGGTACCTCGTCAAGCGCTACGTGTGGTGGGAGGTCGCGTTCTTCCTCTGGACGTGCGCGAACACGCTCACGATCGTGTTCATCTCGAAGGGCATCAATGCGCCGCCCGCGCTCCAGAACGAGCTCGCGACGAAGCTCCTGATCGGCGGCGTGATCTGGGCGTACCTCGGAATCATCTTCGAGATCCTCACCGAGACGGTCTCGTGGGAGCGCTGGGAGGGGACGATCGAGTACACCTTCATGGCGCCGCTCTCGCGCCCCGTGCACCTGTTCGGGATGGGGATCTTCGCGGTCGCCTACGGCGTCGTGCGCGCGAGCCTGCTGTTCGTCGTGATCGCGGCGTTCTTCTCGCTGCACATGCCGGACGCGAACTTCGTTGCGGCGCTCGTGCTGCTGGCGATCGCGTCGGTCTCCTTCATCGGGATCGGGATGATGACGGCGGTCCTGCCGCTGATCTCGCCCGAGAAGGGAACGCAGCTCGGCTTCATCGCACAGGGGCTGATGCTCGTGGTGTCCGGCGTCTACTACCCGGTCTCGGTTCTGCCGGAGTGGATGCAGTGGATCGCGACGATCTCGCCGGCGACGTACGCGTTGCGCGGCATCCGCGCCGCGATCCTCGACGGGACGAGCGCGCAGTGGGCCGACATCTGGCCGCTGCTCGTGATCGGCGCGGTGTCTGTGCCGCTCGGGCTCTTCGTCTTCCGGACCGGCGAGCGCTACGCTAAGCGGCACGGAAAGCTGAAGCGATCCGGATGATCACGCTGCGCGCGTGCGAGACCGATGCGGACTACGAGGCGTGGCTCGCCGTGCGTCGCGCGGTCCTTCCGAACGAGAGCGCGCCGGGCCTCGACGAGCTGAAGCAGGGGATCAAGCCCGACGATCTCCACCTGCTCGCGGAGCTCGACGGCGAGCTTGCCGGCAGCGGACTGATGAATCGATCGGACACCGGTCGCGCGCACCTCGCGCCGCGGGTGCTGCCGGACAAGCGCGGACGTGGCGTCGGCGCCGCGATCCTGGAGCGCATCGCGGAGCACGCGGCGCTGCATGGTTACACCGAAGCGAGCTCGCACGTCGCGGACGACGACAATCGCTCGATCGCGTTCGCGCGCCGCTTCGGCTTCGAGGAGACGCGCCGCGACATCCAGCAGGAGCTAGTCGTCGACGGCGTCCAGCCTCGCGACGTCGCCGGCGTCGATTTCGTCTCGATCGAGTCACGGCCGGAGCTGCTCGAGGCGGTCTTCCCGCTCGCGCAGGAGGGCTATGCGGATATGCCGGTCGCGGGGCTCGACATCTCGCTCGAGAGCTGGCTCGTCGAGGAGGCGACGCTTCCGGGTGGCTCGTTCGTGGCGCTCGAAGGTGAGCAGATCGTGGGCTATGCGGGTCTGATGCGGTGGGGTGGCGATCCGGCGAAGGCCGAGCACGGCCTGACGGTCGTGCGGCGCGACCGGCGCCGCCGCCGTCTCGCAACCGCTTTGAAGGAGCGGCAGATCGCGTGGGCCGCGGCGAACGGCGTGCGCACGCTCGTCACGTACACGCAGACCGGCAACGAGAACATGCAGGCGGTCAACGCGCGGCTCGGGTACGTCACGACGGAGGGCACGATCGCGTTCGGCCGCCGGTTGCCGTTGCCGTGAGGCGCGTCGACGCCGAGAAGCTGTACTACGCGCTCGAGTTCTTCCTCGCGATGCCGACGTGGGTCGTCACGTCGCTGTACCTCGTGAGCGTTCTCCACCTCTCGCCGCTCCAGCTCGTATTGATGGGGACGGCGATGGAGGCGGCGGTCTTCTTCGGCGAGATCCCGACCGGCCTCGTCGCGGACACCTACAGCCGCAGGCTTTCGCTCGTGATCGGCTACCTGGGAATGGGCATCTCGTGGCTGCTCGTCGGAGTCATCGACTCGCCTGCCGTGGTGATCGCCCTCTGGGCGCTGTGGGGCGTCTCGTACACGTTCACGAGCGGGGCGTACGAGGCGTGGATCACGGACGAGGTCGGGATCGAGCGCGTGCCGAACGTCTTCCTCCGTGGCGCGCGACTCGCATACGCGGGCTCCTTCCTCGGGCTCGTCGTGTTCGTCGGGCTCGGCGCCCTCTCGCTGCGCGCGGCCGTCCTCGCGAGCGGCGTGGTGACGATCGCCTGCGGCGTCGCATGTGCCCTGCTCATGCCGGAGACCGGCTTTGTCCGCCGCCGTCACGACAGCGCCAACGCCTTCCGCGCGCTGGCCGCGACGGCTTCGATCGGCGCTCGTTTCATGCGAGGGAAGCCGCTGCTCGTCCTGCTGTTCGGCATCGCCCTGATCGGAGGCATGGGCGCGGAGGCCTTCGATCGCCTGAAGGAGGCGCACTTCATCCGCGACGTCGGCCTGCCGACCATCGGCGGCTTCGAGCCCGTCGTCTGGTTCGGCGCGTTGTCGGCGGTTGCGATGGTGTTCGCGTTCTTCGCCGCCGGCACGCTGCGAAAGCGCTTCGAGCGGACCGGGACGGCAAAGGTCGCGCAGTTGCTCTTCGCCGCGACCGGCCTCGTCATCCTGGCGCAGCTCGCCTTCGCGCTCACGAGCAGCGCAGCCGTCGCAATCGTGGCTCTCCTTGGGGTCTACCTGATCCGCTTGCTCATGAACCCGCTGTGGTCGATCTGGCTGAACCAGCAGATCACCGACTCGAGCGTGCGCGCGACAGTGCTCTCGATGACCGGTCAGGCCGATGCCGTCGGGCAGGCCGCGGGCGGGCCGGTCCTCGGCGCGATCGGCAACGTCTGGGGGATCCGGGCCGCGCTCGCCACCGGCGCGCTCGTCCTCACGCCTGCGCTCGGCCTTTACGCGCGCGCCCTCCGGCACGGCGGCGCGGAGCCCGAGCTGGAGGCGTTGCCGCAGCCTCAGCTCGGCGACGCGTAGTTCGGCCGGACGTACGTCGGCCGGAATCCGCTCCTCACGATGTTGCGGTACGACGCGCCGGGTCGTCCGTCGCGCGGCATCCCCGTTTCCGTCACGAGCACCCGCAGGCCCCGCTCGCGCGCCCGGTGGACGCGCGCCGCGAGGATCGCGCCCTGCGCGCCGCGGCCGCGATGCGATGGGAGCGTCGCAGCGGCGCCGAGCCAGCCGGCGTCGCCGCTCTCGAAGAGCGCGCCGGCAGCGACGGGCTCGCCGCGGTCGTAGGCGACGAAGCAGTGCCAGCACGGCCTGCCGACGACGTTCGCGGCGAAGTCGCCGAGAACGGGCGGAAGGCCGTAGCCCCGCGCGAAGGCAGTTCCGAAATCACCGGGCGACTCGGCATCGACGACGCGCAGATCCGTACGCGCGTCCACCGGCTCGAGCCCTCGCTCGAACTTCTGCCACGCGTATCCCGCCACGAAGCCGCGCGCCTGCAACGCGTCGTCGAGGGCGGCCTCCGGATCGAGCGCGACCCAGAAGGAATCGCCTGCGTAGAGCGGAGCGAGCTCGTCGAGCGCCTTCAGGTCGTACAGCCCAATGATCCGATTGAGCTCGCGGAGGGGGAACGCCGTGCAGCGAAGGGCGACGGCGCTGCCGCTCTGCGCGGACTCGATCGGACCGCCGGGCGAGGCTGCCGCCCAGTCGCGCATCGCGTCGAGTTCCGCCCGCTCGCCGGCTCGCATCCATGGGATGCTAGGCCCCGGAAAATCACGAGCGAGGGAGGGTCAATGGCGCAGGTCGGGACAGGCAACCGGGCGACGAGCGATCCGCAGGTGCGCAAGGAAGTGCTCAGGCGCATCGACGACGAGGGGATCGAGTTCATCCTCCTCTGGTTCACGGACATCGAGGGTCACCTCAAGAGCTTCGCCGTCACGCCGAGCGAGATCGAGGACGCGCTCGACGACGGCATGGGCTTCGACGGCTCGTCGATCAC
>JBJMJE010000292.1:0-8575 GCA_045806505.1 Gaiellaceae bacterium | reverse complement strand
GCTCTGGACGAAGCAGGCGTGACGCGCGTCGACCGCTTCGACCTCTGCACGGCGTGCCAACCGGAGCGGTTCTTCTCCCACCGCCGTGACGGCAAGCCGCGCGGAGTCCAGGGAGTGCTTGCACGTGTCGCCTGACGAGATCCGCGAGCGGTACGAGCGGATCAACTCGCAGGTCGGGCCGTCGGTGACCGTCGTCGCCGCGACGAAATACGTTTCCGTCGACGAGCTCGAGGCGCTGGCGGCGGCGGGCGTCGAGGTCGTCGGCGAGAACCGTGCGCAGGATCTCGAGGCGAAGCACGCGCGCTACGGCGACCGCTTCCGCTGGCACTTCATCGGGCACCTGCAGAGCCGTAAGGCGACCGTGGTGAGCGAGCTGTGTGAGCTGTGCCACTCGCTCGCGTCGGAGTCTGCGGCGAAGCGCCTGACGATCCCGGCGCTCGTCGAGGTGAACCTCTCGGGTGAGCCGACGAAGTCGGGGATCACGCCCGACGAGTTACCGCGCTTCCTCGAGCTGTACGGCGACGTGCAGGGACTGATGACGATGCCGCCGCCGAGCGACGATCCCGAGGCGTCGCGACCGTACTTCCGCCGCCTGCGCGAGCTCGCCGAGCGGCACGGCCTGCGCGAGCTGTCGATGGGCACGTCACAGGACTATCGCGTCGCGGCGGAGGAGGGCGCGACGCACGTCCGCGTCGGCTCCGTTCTCTATGCGAAGTAGGATTTTGGCCCTAGATGGCGCTGGGAGACCTCTGGAACCGCACGCTCGTCTACTTCGGGATCGCCGAGGAGGACGAGTGGGACGACGACTACGCGGCCACCGAGGAGCTCGAGCGGAACTACGAAGAGCGGCGCGCGAACGTGCGCCGGCTCTCGCCGCGGAAGCGGGAGAAGGATCCCGACGACTGGACCGAGCCCGCCGCGCAGCGCGAGGAACCGCGCCCGGCGCGCCTGCGCCGCGTCGACACTCCGTCGCCTGCAGGCCCCGCGCCCGCGAGCGTGCACCTCGTCATCCCGCGCAGCTTCAACGACGCCCAGCAGATCGCGGACAAGTACAAGGAGTCGATCCCGGTGATCCTGAACCTGCAGGGTTCCGACGCAGAGCTGTCGAAGCGCCTGATCGACTTCGCGAGCGGATTGACCTACGCGCTCGAAGGCGGCATGCAGCGAGTCGCCGACAAGGTCTTCCTCCTCACCCCCCGCAATGTCCAGGTGAGCGCCGAGGAGCGTGCCCGGCTGCTCGAACGCGGCGGCTTCTTCAACCAGGCGTGAGCGGTGCGCTTCGAAGTCCGCAGGACTTCGAACGGAACGCGCGAAGCGAAGTCTGATGGGCGACGTGCTTCGGTCGATGCTGCTTGCGGACACGGTGTCCAGGATCGAGAGCTTCGTCGACGTCTTCATCGGCGTCTACATCCTCTTGATCCTCGCGTACATCATCCTTTCGTGGGTCCGCCTGCCGTACTCGATCTGGCTCAACCGGATCCAGCGCTTCCTCTACGACGTCTGCGACCCGTACCTCCGCGTCTTCCGGCGCTTCGTGCCGCCGATCGGGCCGCTCGACCTCTCGCCGATGGTCGCGGTGCTCGTGCTCGTCGTCCTTCAGCAGGTGCTTCACACGATCCTCAGCCAGCTGCACTGAAAGGGGAGTTTGGACATGGCACTCACACCGGTCGAGATCAGACACATCAAGCCGAGCCGCTCGCTGTTCGGGTACGACCGCAAGGTCGTCGACGAGTTGCTGGAGGACGTCGTCGAGAGCTTCGAGCAGGTCTGGCGCGAGCGCGCGGACCTCGCCGACAAGGTCGAGCGGCTCGACGCGGACCTCGTGCGCTACCGGGAGCTCGAGACGCTGCTTCGGACGACGCTCGTCTCCGCGGAGCGTGCGTCGCAGGAGCTCCGGGAGCAGGCGCGGCGCGAGGCGAGCGTGATGCTCGAGGAGGCGCATTCCGAGGCCCGCCGCATCAGGCGCGAAGCGGTCGCCGACCTCGAGCGCATGCGCGTCGAGGCCGCGCGCATCCGCTCGCTGCTCGGCGCGGCGCTGTCGACGCTCGAGCTGCACAACGGCGCGGAGGAAGCCGAAGCCAGGGCGGCGTAGCGGTCTAAGCTAGGAACGTGCGCACGGCGACGACACGGCTCAAGCTGCGGGTCTCGCCGGGCGCTCGCCGCCCCGGGATCGCCGGCCGTTACGGCGACGCGTGGAAGATCCGTGTAGCCGAGCCTCCGGAGGACGGCCGGGCGAACGAGGCGGTGCTGCGGCTGCTCGCCGAGACTCTCGCTGTGCCGCGCACCAGCGTCTCCCTCGTTTCCGGACACGCCGCACGGGACAAGATCGTCAGGCTGGAGGGCCTCGAGCAGTCGCAGACGGAGCGCCTGCTGGCCGACGCCGAAGGGAAAGGCTGACGTGGATTCCGATCGTTTTCGCACGGCTCTGCTCGACGAGCGCTCGCGCATCCAGAGCGCGATCGACTACCTGCACTGCGAGACGCCCGGCTCGCTCGAGGACGAGACCGAGGAGGTGCTCGGCACCTCCGACAACCACCTCGGCGACGCCGCCTCCGGAACACTCGACCGCGAGATCGACTACTCGCTCGAGGGCCACTCGGAGCAGGTTCTCGGGCAGATCGACGCCGCGCTGACGCGTATCGAAGAGGGGACGTTCGGCACCTGCGCGAACTGCGGCAAGGAGATTCCCGAGGAGCGACTGGAGGCGCGGCCGTGGGCGAGCCTGTGCATCGACTGCCAGAGAGAAGCCGACAGCCGGTGACGGAGTCGTCGGCGCGCGTTCAAACGCCTGACGTTCGCGTCGGCTCCGCCACCGACGGCCTGACGCCGTTCTCGACGGCCTCGCGCTCGCTCGCAGCCGGCCCGACCGAATGGCTGGCGCTCGGCGCCGTCGCGATCGCGGCGATCATCGCCGACCAGCTGACGAAGCACATCGTCTCCTCGCAGCTCGCGCTCGACGACCAGGTGAAGCTGCTCGGGCCGCTGTCGATCCACCACGTGCAGAACTCCGGCATCGCGTTCGGTTTGTTCTCGAGCGCGACCGTCGCGGTCATCGTGCTGACGACCTTCGCCGTCGGGTGGATGCTCCTCTTCTTCGCGCGATCCGGATCGCGCCACCCGGTGCTTCCCGTGGCGCTCGGGCTCGTGATCGGCGGCAGTGTCTCGAACCTCGTCGACCGCGTGCGCCTCGGTCACGTCACCGACTTCCTCGACTTCAGATACTGGCCCGCGTTCAACCTCGCCGACACCTTCATCGTCGTCGGCGTCGGCATCCTGCTGCTCGCGCTCGTCGCCGCAGATCGTCCTGCGCGTTCGCGTTCCTGACGACGCCGCGGGTGCGCGACTCGACGCGTTCGTCGCGACGCACGTCGGCTCACGCGCCGCAGCCGAGCGGGTGATCGCTGCAGGCGTCAGCGTCGACGGCGAGACGCGTGCGAAGTCGTGGCGTCTGCAGGGCGGGGAGGAGGTCGAGTTCGAGGCGCCTGCGCCGCCGCAGCCGCTGGAGCGCGAGGAGCGCGAGCTTCGTCTTGCGTACGAGGACGAGCACCTGCTCGTCGTCGACAAGCCCGCAGGCCTCGTCGTCCATCCTGCGGGCGGACATGCGACCGGCACGCTCGTCCACGCGCTCGTCGGCGTCGCCGCGGGCGGGGAGGAGGAGCGGCGCGGCATCGTCCACCGCCTCGACCGCGACACCTCGGGGCTGATGGTCGTCGCGAAGACGGAGCAGGCGTACGCGAGGCTGCAGTCGCTCGTCCGCGGGCGCAAGCTCGAGCGGGAGTACCTCGCGCTCGTGCGCGGGAAGCCGCAGTCGCTGCGCGGACGCATCGAAGCGCCGATCGGACGGGACCGCAACGATCCGCTGCGGCACTCGCTCGACACGGACACGCCGCGCGAGGCGGTCACGCATTTCGAGCTCCTCGAGCTGCTGCCCGAGCATGCCCTTCTGCGTGTACGGCTCGAGACGGGGAGGACCCACCAGATCCGCGTGCACCTGGCTGCGATCGAGCTCCCGGTGTCGGGCGATCGCGTCTACGGCGTGAAGAGCGACCTCGGCCTCGAACGGCAGTTCCTGCATGCCGCGCGGCTCGCGTTCCCGCACCCGGTCACTCGCGAGGGCGTAGACGTCGAGTCCCCGCTGCCTGGAGATCTCGTCGACGCTCTGGCGAGGGCGCGCTGACCCCAGGCATCGACGGCTAGGCCACGGGAAGAACGACGTTGCCCGCGTCGTCGAGCCCGAAGCCCGGGTTGTGCGCGACCTCCCAGGCGTGGCCGTCGAGATCGCGGAAGGCGCCCGCGTACCCTCCGTAGAACGTCTCCGACGGCTCACGCGTGATCTCGGCGCCGTTCACGCGGGCTTGCTCGATCACCGCGTGCACCTCTTCGCGCGAGCGGACGTTGTGGGCGAGCGCAACGCCGCTCCAGCGGGCGCCGTCGTCCGGGATGCCCATGTCGGGAGCGAGCTTGTCCCGTGCCCACAGGACGAGGACGACGCCGTTGGCCTGGAAGAAGGCGGTTTCCTCCACCTCGAGCGTGGCCGACCACCCGAGCGCCTCGTAGAACGCCTTCGCCCGCTCGTAGTCGGCGACACCGAGGGTCACGAGCGTTATGCGCTGCTCCACGAGCCCAGGCTAACCCGCGGACGGAAGCCGCTAGACTTGCCGCGCTTCTGTCCCGACTCCCCGGCGACCGCATGTGCGGGGGTGCCGGCCGCTCAGGCCGGTTCCGCTCCAGCGCCGTCGGCGTACCGATCGTCAACCACAGAGAGGAATTTCATGGCTGTTGTCTCCATGCGCGAGCTTCTGGAGGCCGGGGTGCACTTCGGCCACCAGACCCGCCGCTGGAACCCGAAGATGAAGCGATTCATCTTCTCCGAGCGCGGCGGCATCTACATCATCGACCTCCAGCAGACGGTCACGCTGCTCGAGGAGGCGTACGACTTCGCCCGCAATGTCGCCGAGCGGAACGGCACGATCCTGTTCGTCGGCACGAAGAAGCAGGCGCAGGACGCCGTCGAGGAGCAGGCGAAGCGCGTCGGCATGCCCTACGTCAGCCATCGCTGGCTGGGCGGGCTGCTGACGAACTGGCGCACGATCTCCGACCGCATCGATCGTCTTCACGACCTCCGGCGCCAGAAGGAGGAGGGGCAGCTCGAGCTGCTGCCGGCGAAGGAGCGTCTCGGCATGCTCGCCGAGCTCGAGAAGCTCGAGGCGAACCTCGGCGGCGTCGCCGACCTGCGGCGTCAGCCGGACGCCGCGTTCGTGATCGACCTCCGCAAGGAGCAGCTCGCGGTGCGCGAGGCGCGCCGGCTCGGCATGCCGGTGATCGCGCTCGTCGACACCAACTGCGATCCCGACGAGTCCGACTATCCGATTCCGGGGAACGACGACGCGATCCGCTCGTGCAGCCTGATCGCGCGCGTGATCGCGGACGGCATCGAGGCCGGCAAGCACGGCGTCACCCAGCAGGAGATGCAGCAGCAGCAGCCGGAGGCGCAGTCACAGCCCGAGCCGCAGCCGCCGGCCGCGGAGGAGCCGATCGCGCAGCCCGAGCCGGAGGCGGTGGCGACGCCGGACCCTCCCGCAGCGGAAGAGCCGACCCCCGAGACTTCACCGCAGGAGGTGACGACGTGACCGCGCCTGTGATCTCAGCAACTCTCGTCAAGGAGCTTCGCGACCAGACCGGAGCGGGGATGATGGACGCGAAGCGCGCACTCGTCGACGCCGGCGGCGACATCGAGGCTGCGCGTACGCTCCTGCGCGAGCGGGGGATGGCGTCCGCGGCGAAGCGCGAAGGTCGTGAGACGAGCGAGGGCCTCGTCGGCTACCGCATCTCGGAGCGCCACGCGACGATGGTCGCGGTCGGCTGCGAGACCGAGCCCGTCTCGAAGAACTCCGAGTTCCAGGACTTCGCGAAGAAGGTGCTCGACGCGGTCGACTCCGACGGCGTGAGTGCGGTCGAGGGTCTCGACGACGAGCGCCAGGAGCTGATCGGCAAGCTCGGCGAGAACATCGCCGTCCTGCCGCCGGCGCGTTTCGAGGCGATCGAGGGCGGCGTCCTCGAGGGCTACGTCCACCCGCCCGCCAACAAGCTCGGCGTGCTCGTGCAGATTCGCGGCGGCGACAAGGAACTCGCGCGCAAGCTCGCAATGCACATCGCCGCGGCGAGCCCGCAGTGGATCTCGCGCGACGATGTTCCCACTGACACGGCGGCCGCCGAGCGCGAGATCTACGCCAACACGGACGAGGTGCAGTCGAAGCCCGAGCAGGCGCGCGAGAAGATCGTCGAGGGGATGCTGAACAAGCGCTTCTTCGCGGCGAACGTGCTCAACGAGCAGCCGTGGATCCACGACACGACGAAGACCGTGGGCCAGGCGCTCGCCGACGAAGGCGCGGAGGCGCTGGAGTTCGAGCGCTTCGCGCTCGCCGGATGACCGTTCCCGAAACTAGCGCGGAGAGCGCGGGCGTCGACACGACGCCCGCGTTCCACCGCATCCTGCTCAAGGTCTCGGGCGAGGCGCTCATGGGCGAGCGCGAGTACGGCATGGACCTGCCGACGATCGACGCGCTCGCCGCGGAGATCGTGGAGGTGCAAACGGACGGCGTCGAGATCGCGATCGTCGTCGGCGGCGGGAACATCTACCGCGGCATGGCGGCTGCCGCCGAGGGTATGGATCGCGCCACCGCCGACTACGCGGGCATGCTCGCGACGCTGCTCAACGCGCTCGCGCTGCAGGACGCGCTCGAGCGCGCCGGCGCGAACACGCGCGTGCAGTCGGCGATCGAGGTCGCCCAGGTCGCGGAGCAGTACATCCGAAGGCGCGCGATCCGCCACCTCGAGAAGGGCCGGATCGTGCTCTTCGCCGCAGGCACCGGCAACCCGTACTTCACGACCGACACCGCGGCGGTGCTGCGCGCGCTCGAGATCGGCGCGGAGGCCATCCTGATGAGCAAGCACGGCATCCGGGGCGTGTACGACGGCGACCCGGACACCGATCCGGACGCGACGTTCCTCCCCGAGCTCACCTACCTCGACGCGATCGAGCGCGGGCTGAGGGTGATGGACACGACGGCGCTGTCGCTCTGCATGGACAACGGGACGCCGATCTACGTTTTCGAGCAGGCACCCGGCAACATCCGGCGCGTCGTCGCGGGGGAGCGCGTTGGGACGATCATCACGAAGGAAGGAGGGCGCTGATGGCAACGTCTGAGGAGCTCGTCACCGACGCGAGGAGCCGCATGGACAAGTCGGTCGAGCACGCCCGCAACGAGTTCAGCACCGTGCGCACCGGCCGCGCGTCGACTGCGCTGCTCGACCGCATCACGATCGACTACTACGGAACGCCGACGCCGCTGAAGCAGCTCGCGACGGTCAACGTGCCGGAGCCGAGGCTCATCACCATCCAGCCGTTCGACCCGAGCTCGATCAAGGCGATCGAGAAGGCGATCCAGGAGTCGGATCTCGGGCTGCAGCCCTCGAATGACGGCAAGCTCGTGCGCCTGCCCGTGCCGCAGCTGACGGAGGAGCGGCGGAAGGAGCTCGTGAAGGTCGTGCGCCACATGGCCGAGGAGCACCGCGTCGCGGTGCGCGAGGTGCGGCGCGACGCCCTTCGCCACCTGCAGGAGCTCGTGAAGAACGGCGAGGTCGGCGACGACGACGAGCGCCGGTCCGAGCAGGAGGTGCAGAAGCTCACCGACGCGCACACGAAGTCGATCGACGAGCTGCTGAAGCACAAAGAAGCGGAGATCATGGAAGTGTGAGTGCGATGTCCGCGCAGCCGATCCCCGAGCCCGCGGAGGTCCCGTCCGCCGTCGCGATCGTCATGGACGGCAACAGCCGCTGGGCCGCGCGGCGCGGCCTCTCCGTCGCGGAGGGGCATCGGGCGGGCTCGCGTGCGTTGCGCCCGGTCGTCGAGACGTCGATCGACCTCGGTATCGATTCGCTCGCCGTCTACGCCTTCTCGACGGAGAACTGGACGCGCCCCGCCGAGGAGGTGCAGGCGCTCATGCAGATCTTCGGGGAGACGATCGACCGCGAGCTCGCCGACCTGGCGAAGGAAGGCGTTCGGACTCGTTTCGTGGGCCGGCGCGACCGCGCACCCGAGTGGCTGCAGGCGAAGCTGGCCGAGCTCGAGCGTGCGACGGAGAGCGAAACCCGCCTGAGCCTGTGGATCGCGTTCGACTACGGCGGGCGCGCCGAGATCGTCGAGGCCGCGCGACGGCTAGCCGAGAGCGGAGAGCCGGTCGACGAGGAGTCGTTCGCGCGCCATCTCTACGAGCCGGACATGCCGGATCCCGACGTCGTCGTGCGAACGTCGGGCGAGGTGCGCGTGTCGAACTTCCTGCTCTGGCAGCTCGCGTATGCCGAGCTCGACTTCACCGAGAAGCTGTGGCCGGATTTCGGCCCGGACGACCTCCGCGCCGCCGTCGCCGAGTACGCGAGGCGCCGCCGCTTCGGCGGCCGTTGAGCACCTTCCTCTCGCGGCTGCTCGTCGTTGCGATCGGTGCGCCGATCGTCCTCGGCGCGCTGTGGCTCGGCGGCTGGTGGCTGTTCGCGCTCGTCGCGCTCGGCAGCGTCG
>JBJMJE010000291.1:0-10040 GCA_045806505.1 Gaiellaceae bacterium | reverse complement strand
GAAGCTCGAGTACGTGAACCCCGGCGGCTCGGTGAAGGACCGGATCGGGCTCGCCATGATCGAGGCGGCCGAGCGGGAGGGGAAGCTGAAGCCGGGCGGGACGATCGTGGAGCCCACGTCCGGCAACACGGGGGTCGGCCTTGCGATCGCCGCGGCGACGAAGGGCTACCGCTGCATCTTCGTGATGCCCGACAAGATGAGCCAGGAGAAGATCTCGATGCTCCGCGCCTACGGCGCCGAGGTCGTGATCACGCCGACGGCCGTGGAGCCAGACTCCCCCGAGTCGTACTACTCGGTATCGTCGCGCCTCGCCGAGGAGATCCCCGGCGGGTTCAAGCCCGATCAGTACTCGAACCTCGCGAACCCGAAGGCGCACTACGAGACGACGGGGCCGGAGATCCTCGACCAGACCGGCGGCGAGCTCGATGCGCTCGTCATCTCCGTCGGCACCGGCGGAACGATCTCGGGCGTCGGCCGCTACTTCAAGGAGCACGCGCCGAACGTGCTGATCGTGGCCGCGGATCCCGAAGGCTCCGTGTACACGGCGCGCGACGCGTCGGACGTCCACCCGTACCTCGTCGAGGGCATCGGCAAGGACAGCTGGCCGGGAACGATGGATCCGAAGGCCGTCGACGAGTGGATCCGCGTCTCCGACCGCGACTCGTTCGTCGTGGCGCGGCAACTCGCGCGCGAGGAGGGCCTCCTCGTCGGCGGCTCGGGCGGAACGACGGTGTGGGCCGCACTCGAACTCGCGCGGCGCCTCGGACCGGGGAAGACGATCCTCTCGATGCTCCCCGACAGCGGACGCTCGTACCTGTCGAAGTTCTACGACGACAACTGGATGCTCGAGCACGGCTTCGTCGAGCGGCGGACGACGCTGCCGACGGTCGAGCAACTGCTTGCGGCGAAGCGCGCCGAGGATCACGTCGTCCCGGATCTCGTGACGATCTCGTCGCACCAGAAGGTCGGCGAGGCGATCGACGTGATGCAGCGATATTCGATCTCCCAGCTCCCAGTCGTCCGCGACGGGAGCAGCGATTCCCTCGCCGACTTCATCGGCTCGCTGCAGGATCGCGACCTGCTCGACCGCGTCTTCAAGAACCCGGACGCGCTGCACGAGGACGTCGTCGCGGCGATGCAGCCGCCGCTCGCCGCCGTCGACATCGGCCAGAGCCTCGACCAGGTCTTCTCGACGCTGAGCGGTCGGACGAATGCGGTCGTGGTCGCGAGCGACGGCCGTCCCGTCGGCGTCCTGACCCGCTCCGATCTCCTCGAGTACCTGGCGCACAACCGGTGACGAGCGACCTCGAGGAGCTGCTCCGCGCCGCGTTCCCGGAGGCGGCGGAGCTGCGCGTCACGGACCGCACCGGCGGCGGCGACCACTTCCTGATCGAGGTGACGAGCGCGCGCTTCGACGGCCTTTCGCTCGTCGAGCAGCACCGGCTCGTCAACGACGCGCTCGCAGCCCCCTTCGCGTCAGGCAGGATTCACGAAATGCGAATCAAGACGAAGGGGACAACGTGAGCGAAGAGCTGCGGGAGCGGATCAAGAGCGTCATCGACACGGAGCGCGTGACACTGTTCATGAAGGGGACGCCGCAATTCGTCATGTGCGGCAATTCCGAGCGGGCGCTGCAGGCGCTGCGCGGCGCGGGGGCTCCGGTGACCGCCGTCGACGTGCTCCCCGACCCCGAGATCCGCCAGGAGCTCTCGTCGCTTTCGGGCTGGCCGACGATCCCGCAGGTCTTCATCGGCGGCGAGCTCGTCGGAGGCGCGGACATCGTGCAGGAGCTCGCGGCGACGGGAGAGCTCGAGCAGAAGCTCAGCGAGTCGCTCGGCGAGGACTACCGGGACGAGGCGCAGGAGCGCGTGGTCTCGGTGCTCGTGCCGGCGTAGCTGCGGTCAGGAAGTCTGCTGCTTCGCGTCGAGCTCGGCCTGCGCCTTCTCCGCGAGCTCACGAAGCCTGCGCAGCGTCTGCACGACCCGGGCGTCGTGCGCGTCGTATTCCTCTTTACTCGCCCAGATCTTCTTGTATCTCTTCGCCATTGTCGCCTCCGAGAAGCACGCGGATAACACGAAGCTCGTCAAGGATATCGTGCAGTGCGAACAGAGCCCCGACGACCTCCGCTCGCGTGATGAGCTCGCCCGATGGCTCCACGCAAGAACCTTGCGCTGGGTTGGCCGGCCGCGCAAGACGCTACTGAGGACACGGCCATGACGGCGCCGGATCTCGATCGCGCACGCCGCATCGCCGTCCGCGCGCAACTGCTCGACGGCTCGGCGACGGCGGTGCTCGACACGGTTCGGCGCCTCGGGTTCCTGCAAATGGATCCGATCTCGACCGTCGCGCCCCCGCAGCATCTCGTGCTCTTCAGCCGCCTCGGCCGGTTCGACACGGCGGAGCTCGACCGCCTGCTCTGGGAGGAGCGGAAGCTGATCGAGTACGACGCGTTCATCTACCCGGTCGAGGACATGCCGCTGCTCCGCGCCCGCATGGCCCGGCGCAAGCGAGGGGAAACGCCCGGCACGCGTGCGTGGATCGACGAATTTTTGACGACCAACGCGAAACTGCGTCGACACATCCTTCGCGAGCTCGCGCGCGGCGGCCCGATGCTCTCGCGCGACCTTCAGCACGACGGCGTCCCGCGCGGGCTCGACCATCGCTGGTGGGGCGACCGGCCGCTGCGACTGATGCTCGAGGTCCTTGCCGGGCGAGGAGAGGTCGGCGTCGCCGGCCGCGTCGGCAAGCAGCGGCTGTGGGATCTCGGCGAGCGCGTCTTCCCGCCGAGCGAGACGCTGCCGCCGCGCGAGGCCGAGCGCGAGCTGGAGCTCAGACGGCAGCGCTCGCTCGGCGTCTGGCGAGAGCGCGGCGTCTTGAAGATGCACCCGGACATCCCGGACGATCCCGTCCCGGACCGCATCACCTTCCTCTCCCCCTTCGACCGGCTCGTGCACGATCGGGATCGCGCCGAGCACCTCTGGGGCTTCCGCTACCGGCTCGAGATGTACGTACCGAAGGACAAGCGCGAGTACGGCTACTACGTGCTGCCGATCCTCCGCGGCGACCGGATCGTCGGCCGCATCGACGTCGAGCACGTACGGAAGGAGAAGACGCTCCGCGTCAACGGCGTCTGGTGGGAGGACGGCGTGCGGCCCGTTTCGCTGACGCCGGCTTTGAACCGCCTCGCGCGCTTCGTCGGCGCGGCGCCGCTGCGCGGCTGACGAGCTCCGCGTAGAGCTCCGCGATCTCGTCGGTGGGAACGTCCAGCGACGGCGCACCGATGCTGAGCTCCGTCTTCTGCACGTTCGGCAGCGGCGTCGGCGCGAAGTAGGCGGCAATCAGCGTTGTTCGCTCCTTCGCGATCGCGAACAACTCGTCGCGCAGACGCTCGAGCTCGCCGCGGACGAAGACGTGCAACATCGCGACCTGCGGTGGATCGGGAACGACGTCGATCCCGTCGATCGTCGCGAGCGCGACGCCGATGTCCTTGGCCTTGCGCACGAACGACGGCATCTGCGGCAGCAGCTCCTCGAGACCGCGCTCGGCGGAGAGAACGATCGGCTCGTAGGTCGAAAGGCGGCCACCGTGACGGACGCGCCAGATCCGGGCCTCCGCGATCACGTCCTCGGCGCCGGCGAGGATGCAGCCCCCGAGCGCGCCGAGATCCTTGTACAGCGACACGTAGACGGTGTCGAAGAGCGCCGCGATTTCGCTCGGCGATCGGCGGTAGAACGGCCCGCACTGCCAGAACCGGGCGCCGTCGAGGTGCAGCGCCACGCCGTTCGCGCGCGCCCAGGCGACCTGCGCGCGCAGGGCGCGCCACGCCGGAAGCTGCCCGCCGAGATCTCGTTGCGGCAACTCGAGCAGCAACGCGCCGAGCGGTTCGTTCACGCTCTCCAGATCGGCGCGCTCGATGAGATGGTCGCGATTCCCGATCGGACGCGCCTGCAGGCCGTGCAGGTGCGCGTAGCCACGCTCCTCGTGCACGTCGAGGTGGCACTGCGGATGGAAGCCGACGGCGAAGCAACCGCTGCGCTCGCAAAGGATCCGGAGCGCGATCTGCTGCGCCATCGTGCCGCTCGGAAACAGTACGGCCGCCTCCTTGCCGAGGAGCTCCGCGACGCGCGACTCGAGCCGCCGGACGCTCTCGCCGCCGCCGTAGACGTCCAGCCGCGCCCCGGCCCGCTCGGCAAGCGCACGGAAGATCTCGGCAGGATCGCGCGGCGCCGCCCACGCCGGGACGAAGCGCTCGCAGCGCGCGATGATCCGCTCGCGTTCCCGCAGCTCCACGGCGCGAGCCTACAATCGCCGCATCGACTTCGAAACGCGCGCAATCCACGCAGGCCAGGAGCCCGACCCGACGACCGGATCGATGACGACGCCGATCTACGCGACGTCGACATACGTGCAGGAGGCGGTCGGCAAGCACAAGGGCTACGACTACTCCCGCACCGGGAACCCGACGCGCACCGCGCTCCAGTCGTGCCTCGCGTCGCTCGAGAGCGCGGAGTACGGCGTCGCCTTCTCCTCGGGCCTCGGCGCGACGACGACGCTGATGCACCTGCTCAGCCCGGGCGACCGGACGGTGCTGATCGCCGACGTCTACGGCGGCGTCTACCGCATGACGTCTCAGGTCTACGAGCCGAAAGGCTACGACTTCGAGTACGTGCCGGCGCAGGACTTCCCGAACCTCGCGGCGCACCTCGACGAGCGCACGCGCATGGTCTGGGTCGAGTCGCCGTCGAACCCACTGCTGAACATCGTGGACATCCGAGCGGCCGCTGACGCCGCACACGTGGTCGGCGCGCTGCTCGTCGTCGACAACACCTTCGCCTCGCCGTACCTCCAGCGGCCGCTCGAGCTCGGCGCCGATGCCGTGCTGCACTCGACAACGAAGTACCTCGGCGGACACTCGGACGTCGTCGGCGGCTTCGTCGCCACGAGCGACCCGACGATCGCGGAACGCCTCTTCTTCCTGCAGAAGTCGCTAGGCGCGGTGCCCGGCCCGTTCGACTCCTGGCTCGTCCTGCGCGGGATCAAGACGCTCGCGCTGCGTATGCGCCGGCACTGCGAGAACGCACGTGTCGTCGCGGCGTTCCTCGAGCAGCATGACGCCGTGGAGAAGGTCTTCTATCCGGGGCTCCCGGATCATCCGGGTCACGACGTCGCACAGCGGCAGATGGCGGACTTCGGCGGCATGGTCTCGTTCCTCGCTGCGTCGGAGCAGGAAGCGGTCGAGCTCGTGGCGCGAACGCACATCTGGAGGCTCGCGGAGTCGCTCGGTGGCGTCGAGTCGATGATCGAGGTACCGACGTTGATGACGCACGCTTCCACCGCGGACGCTCCGTTCGCCGCGCCCGCGAACCTCGTGCGCCTCTCCGTCGGCATCGAGTCCGCAGACGATCTCGTCGCGGACCTCGAACAGGCGCTCGTGCGTTCTCCTGCACGTGCGTAACGGTTGGCTCGCACCGCTCGCCCGCATCGGACTCGTCGCGAAAGGCGTCTCCTTCGCCATCGTCGGGGTGCTCGCGCTTCGAGTTGCAGTCGGACACGGCGGCAACTCGACGAGCCGCGAAGGAGCGCTGGCGACGCTGGCCGACGAGGGCTACGGGAAGTGGCTCCTCCTGGCGCTCGCCGCGGGTTTCGCGGCCTATGCGCTGTGGCGCATCGCGCAAGCGTTCTTCGAGCGAGAGGAGGAGGATCACAAGCGCTGGGGCAAGCGCGCCGGCTATCTCGGTCGCGCCGCCATCTACACCGCACTCGCGTACTCGGCCGCGAAGCTCGCCACGGGTACGACGCACACGCAGTCGCAGAGCAAGCGCGCGAGGGAGGCGACCGCCGATGTGCTCGACTGGCCCGCAGGCCGCTGGATCGTCGGGATCGCAGGCCTCTGCGTCATCGGCGCCGGCCTGTTCAACGGCTATCGCGGCGTGACTTGCAAGTTTGCCGAGCGCTGGAACACCGGTGAGATGAGCGCCGCGGTGCGACGCTGGGCGACACGAATCGGCGTCGCCGGGCTACTCGCGCGGCTCGTCGTCTTCGGGCTGATCGGCGCGTTCGCGGTGAAGGCCGCGCTCGAGTACGACCCGAAGGAGGCGATCGGCCTCGACGGCGCACTGCAGAAGCTCGCGCAGCAGAGTTACGGCCCATGGCTGCTCGGCCTCACCGCGGCCGGCCTGCTCGCGTACGCCGCGTACTGCTTCGCGGACGCGCGCTACCGCCGGGTCTGATCGTTGCGCCTCGGCGCCGTCGTCTTCATCGCGGGCGCGGCGACGCTGTCCGTGGAGATCTGCGCCTCGCGGCTGCTCGCGCCGTTCTTCGGCAGCTCGACGGTCGTCTGGGCGAACGTGATCGGGCTGATCCTCGTGTACCTGTCGATCGGCTACTGGTTCGGCGGCAAGCTCGCCGACCGTCGCCCCGAGCGCGCGCTGCTCGGGCGGATCGTGCTCGTCGCCGCCGCAGCGATCGCACTGATCCCGTTCATCGCGCGGCCGGTTCTGGACGCGACGGTGCAGCAGCTCGACACGGCATCGCTCGGCGCGGCGGTCGGCTCCTTCTTCGCGGCGCTCGCGCTCTTCGCTCTTCCGGTGACGCTGCTCGGGATCGTGAGCCCCTTCGCGATCCGGCTCGCGCTGCCGTCGGTCGAGAACGCCGGCGCCGTGTCGGGGCGGCTGTACGGCCTCTCGACGATCGGCAGCATCCTCGGCACGTTCGGCGCGGCGATCGTGTTCATCCCGTTCGCGGGCACGCAGCGGACGATGATCGGCACGGCGGTCGCGCTCGCGCTCGCGTCGGGGCTGTTGCTCGGCGCGCGCTGGCAAGTGCTGACGCTCGTGTTCGCCGTACTGCTCGCCGTCCCGCCGGGCGCTGTCAAGTCGGCCCACGGTGTCATCTACGAGCGCGAGTCGCGCTACCAGTACGTCGACGTGCGCGACCTCGCCGACGGCTCGCGCGTGCTCGAGCTCAACGAGGGCGTCGTCGCGAACTCGCTCTGGTACCCCGGCAACGTCCTGACGGGCGGAGAGTGGGACATGTTCCTCGTGGTGCCGCCGCTCGTCCCGCATCCCGTGCGGAACGCACTCGTGCTCGGCAACGCGGGCGGCTCGACGGCTCGCGCTCTCGCGGCTGTGTACCCGCGGATGCGCATCGACGGCGTCGAGATCGATGCCGCCGTGACGGAAGCGGCGCGGCGCTATCTCGACCTCGGACGCATCCCGCGACTGCACGTCGTCACCGCGGACGCGCGCGCGTACCTCCGCGGCACGGGCAGCCGCTACGACGTGATCGCGATCGACGTCTACCGGCAGCCGTACATCCCGTTCCAGGTAGCGACGCGCGAGTTCTTCGCCGAGGTGCGATCGCATCTGACGCCCGGCGGCTGCGTGGCGCTGAACGTCGCGCGGCTACCCGAAGACCGCGGCCTGCTCGATGCGGTTGCATCGACCGTGCGCGACGTGTTCGGTCAGGCGTGGGGGTGGGATGCCCTGCGCTTCAACAGCCTGCTCCTCGCGTGCAACGGCCGCGTGACGCGGGCCGAGCTCGCTCGCCGGGTCCGCGAAGTTCCGGCGGCGGCGAGTTCGCTGGCACCGCTGTTCCGGCGCGACCTGACGGAGTCCGGATTCCGCGGCACCGTCCTCACCGACGACCGCGCACCCGTCGAATGGCTGTCCGACCGCGCGATCGTCTCGTACGTCGCGCAAGGCGGGCGGCTCGAGGACGACCACCTGCCGACGCAGCCATGACACCTGCTAGAAAGCCGCGATGCCGCTCGAGCCGATCGACCTGCAGCACCTCGGTAACGAGCGCGTCATCGGCGTGTACCTCTTCGAGACGCCCGAGGGGCCGGCGCTGTTCGACTGCGGCCCAGCGACGTGCTTCGAGCGACTGCGCGAGGCGGTCGACCTGCGCGAGATCCGGCACCTCCTGCTGTCGCACATCCACCTCGACCATGCGGGAGCGGCCGGGCACGTCGTCGCCGCGAACCCCCGGATCCGCGTCCACGTGTCGGAGGCCGGGGCGCCGCACGTCGTCGACCCGGCACGCCTGATCGCGTCGGCGAGGCGGTTGTACGGCGACGACCTCGACCGGCTCTACGGGGAGCCGCTGCCCGTGCCGCAGGAGAACGTTCAGGTGATCTGGGACGTCGCGGCCGGGGTGAAGTCGTTCGCGACGACGGGGCATGCGTCGAATCACGCCAGCTACCTGCTCGACGACGGCACGCTGCTCGCGGGCGACGCAACCGGGGTTCGGATCCTCCCGGGCGAGCACGTCGTCCCGCACGCACCCCCGCCGGAGATCGACCTCGAAGCGTGGGAGGAGACCTTCGACGAGATCCTGCGCCATCAGCCCGAGCAACTGGCGCTGATCCACTTCGGCGTCGTCTCGGGGGTCGAGGACGTCGCGGAGCACGTTCAGCGGACGCGTGACTACCTCCACGTGTGGGCCGAGCGTGTGCGCGGCGGCATGGGCGAGCAGGACTTCGTCGCAGCCGCGCGCGCCGACCTCGAGGCGAGCGAGGGTGAAGGCGCAGGCGCATACATGCGTGCCGCGCCCTTCAACCAGTCGTACCTCGGCCTCGAGCGCTACTGGCGCAAGAAGCAAGAGCGCGATGCCGAAGCTGCCGCTCCCACCTGAGGCGGACGCGCTCCTCAGGCGCGTGAATCCCGCAGTGATCGCGACCCTGCTTCCGAGCGGTGCGCCGCACACTGCCGTCACATGGTTCGACTGGGACGGCGAGCGTGTCCTCGTGAACATGGACTCCACGCGCCTACGCCTGGCGAACCTGCGCCGTGACCCGCGTGCGTCGCTCACCGTGATCGACGCACCGGACTGGTACCGGCAGCTGACGCTCTTCGGTCGTGTCGACGAGATCCGCGACGACACCGACTTCGCCGACATCGACCGGCTGTCGCTGCGCTACTCGCGCCGCACGTTCGGCAACCGGGTCGGAGCGAGGATCAGCGCGCTGATCGTCCCGGAGCGCTGGTACGGCTGGGAGGGCTCGAGCCACTGGCCCTGAGCCGCGTCTCCCTCGTCACGGCCGCATGCGTCGTCGTACTGACGGCGCTAGCGGCAAGCGGCGCCGACGCACGGACGGCCACGCACCCGTCGGTCGTGCGCATGGCGGGACAACTGATCCTCGCCCGCATGTCGGGCCGCGCCCCGAGCGCCGAGTTCCTGGCGCGCATCCGGAGCGGCGAGATCGGCGGCGTCGTGCTCTACGGCGACAACTTCGGGCCTGCGGGCCCGACGCTCCTGATCCGAAAGCTGCACCGTGCGGCAGAGCAAGGCCGACAGCCGCGGCTGCTGATCGCAATCGACCAGGAGGGCGGCAGCGTCAAACGCCTGTCGGGCCCGCCCACGGTTGCGCCGAGCGAGATGACGTCAGCGGCGGTCGCGCAGGCGCAAGGACGCGAGACAGCGCGGAACCTGCGGGGTTACGGCATCGACATCGATTTCGCACCGGTGCTCGACGTCGGCCACGGCGGCTTCATCACCCCTCGAACCTTCGGCGACAGGCCGGCTGACGTAGCGACGCGAGCCGTCGCGTTCGCGCACGGCCTCGCCGTCGGCGGCGTCGTGGCGACGGCAAAGCACTTCCCCGGCCTCGGCTATGCGCAAGCGAATACGGACAACGCGCGCGAGATCATCCGCGCGAGCGCGCCGCGGCTGAACGCAGATCTCCTGCCCTATAAGCGCGCAATCTCAGCCGGCCTGCCGATGGTGATGGTCTCGACCGCGCTCTATCCGAGGTTCGGCATCCACGTTCCGGCCGCGTGTTCGCCGACCGCGGTGACGCAGCTGCTCCGCGAGCGCCTCGGCTTCCACGGCGTCGTCGTCACCGACACTCTTTACTCGCCGGCGGTGAACGCGTACAAGCCGACGCCTGAAGCGGCTGTGGCGGCGATCGCCGCCGGGGTCGACATCGTGCTGCCCGGCGGCTCGACCAAGACGGCCGACGCAATGTCCGAGGGCGTCTATCGAGCAATCATCGACGCCGTAAAGACCGGTGCGCTCGGGGAGAGCACCGTCGCGGCGGC
>JBJMJE010000290.1:0-3357 GCA_045806505.1 Gaiellaceae bacterium | reverse complement strand
GAACACGATGTTCGGGCTCTTGCCGCCGAGCTCGAGCGTGACGCGCTTGATGCCGTCTGCGGCCATACGCATGATCTGCCCGCCCGTCGCCGTGGACCCCGTGAACGCGACCTTGTCGATGCCGGGGTGCTTGACCAGATGGGCGCCGATCGTCGGTCCCGGGCCGGGAACGATGTTGATCACGCCGGCCGGGAAGCCGACCTCGGCCGCGAGCTCGGCGAGTCGCAGCGCCGACAGCGGCGTCGCGTCGTCGGGCTTGAGGACGACCGTGCAGCCGGCGGCGAGCGCCGGTGCGAGCTTCCACGTCGTCATCGTCAGCGGGTAGTTCCAGGGCACGATCTGGCCCGCGACGCCGACGGGCTCCTTCAGCGAGTAGAAGAGGAGCGAGCCGCCGACGGGGTTCGAGCGGCCGGCGATCGTTGCGATGCCGGAGGCATAGAAGCGGAAGTTCTCGACGGCCTGATGGATCTCCGCCTTCACGGACGAGATCGCCTTGCCGACGTTGCGGGACTCGAGCTCGGCGAGGTTCTTGCGATCGGCGACGATCGCGTCGGCGAGCGCGTGTAGGAGCCGCGAGCGCTCGGTGGGCGGCGTCTTCAGCCAGTCGCCTTCGAGAGCGCCGCGCGCCGCCTGAACGGCGCGGTCGACGTCCTCCGTCGTCGCGACGGCCGTGCGCGCGAGCGTCTCGCCCGACGCCGGCTCGATCAGCTCACGAGTCTCGGCGCTCTCCGCGTACTCGCCGCCGATCCAGAGGCCGTAGTCCTGCGCCGCCGTAGCCACCGCCGGACCATAGCTACTAGAGTCCGCCGCCAATGACGGACCACATCGACGTCCACGCCGCGCGGATCCCCGACCGCGACCGGCTCCTGAAGGAGCTTCGGGAGGCGGGGCTCGATGCGAAGCCCGTGGGCGAGATCGACATCGAAGTGCACGCCGGCGAGAGCCACGACGTGTACTCGCGCGTCGAAGGGATGATCATGTCGCTCGGCGCTCCGTTCGTGCCGATCGAGCACGAGGGCGTGATCTACGTACGTCCGCCAATCAGCTAGCCCGTTCGAAGAGCGCCGCTTGGCCCTGGCCGACGCCGACGCAGAGGGTCGCAAGCCCGTAGCGGCCGCCACGGCGGCGGAGCTCGTGCAGCAGCGTCACGACCAGGCGCGCGCCCGACATGCCGAGCGGATGGCCGAGCGCGATCGCGCCGCCGTTGACGTTGACCTTCGCGGGGTCGAGGCCGAGGTCGCGAATGACTGCGAGCGACTGGGACGCGAACGCCTCGTTCAGCTCTACGAGGTCGAGGTCGCCGACATCGATGCCGACCCGGCCGAGCAGCTTGCGGACGGCGGGGACGGGGCCGATCCCCATCACGCGCGGATCGACGCCGGCCACTGCGCTGCCGACGAACGTGCCGAGGGGCTCGACGCCGAGTTCCCGCGCCCTCTCCTCGGACGCGATCACGAGCGCGGCCGCGCCGTCGTTGATCCCGGACGAGTTGCCGGCGGTGACCGTGCCGTCAGCGCGGAAGACCGGTTTGAGCGTCGCCAGCTTCTCGGCCGTCGTTCCAGGCCGTGGATGCTCGTCGCGCACGACGTCACCGACGGCGACGAGCTCCTCGTCGAAGCGTGCGGCCTCCGCGGCCTCCGCCCAGCGCCGCTGCGACTCGGCGGCGAAGGCGTCCTGATCCTCGCGCGACACGTCCCAGCGCTCGGCCACGTTCTCGCCGGTCTCGCCCATCGACTCGAGCGGGAACATCGCCTCGAGCTGCGGGTTGGGAAAGCGCCAGCCGAGGGTCGTGTCCCAGGCGGTCGCGTTCCCGCGCGGAAAGGCCGCGTCCGATTTCGCCATCGCGAGCGGCGCGCGCGACATCGACTCCACACCACCGGCCACGAAGAGGTCGCCGTCGCCGGCCGCCACGGCGTGGCAGGCCGAGACGACCGCCGCGAGCCCGGACGCGCAGAGCCGGTTGACCGTCACGCCGGCGACCGAATCGGGCAGGCCCGCCAGGAGCGCCGCCATCCGCGCGACGTTCCGGTTGTCCTCGCCCGCCTGGTTCGCGCAGCCGAAGTACACGTCCTCGATCTCGTCGGCGGCGACGCCCGCTCGCTCGACCGCGGCCGAGATCGCCACCGCCGCGAGGTCGTCGGGACGCACGCCCGACAACACGCCGCCGTAACGGCCGACAGGCGTCCGCACGGCGGAGAGAACGGCGGCGCGCGGCACTAGGAAATGAAGCTGAGCGTGACGGGGCGTCCGTAGAAGCCGATCGCCTCGGCGCGGCGAAGCAGCTCCTCGACCGCCTTGCGACCCTCGTCGCCGTAGTCCTCGGTCAGCTCGTTGACGTACATGCCGACGAACCGATCGGCGAGCCGCTCGTCGAGGCCGCGGCCGAACTGCATCGCGTACTGCATCGCCTCCTCGCGGTTGTCGAGGCCGGCGCGAATCGACTCGCGCAGCACCTCCGAGAGGTCGTGCAGCACCTCGTCGCCGAGGTCGCGGCGCGCGACGTTGATCCCGAGCGGCAGCGGCAGGCCCGTCTCGAGGAGCCACCATTCGCCGAGATCGACGGACTTCTCCAGCCCGAGCGACGCGTACGTCAGCTGCCCCTCGTGGATCAGCAGCCCCGCATCTGCGCGACCCGAGCGCACCTCGTCGAGGATCTGATCGAACGGCAGCGCGCGGTACCTGAACTCTTCGCCGAGGTAGAGGCGGAGCGTCAGGAACGCGGTCGTGCCCGTCCCGGGAACGATGATCTCCGTGTTCAGCAATTCGTCGCGCGACAACGGGCGCGGGCCGACGACGACAGGCCCGTACCCGGATCCCATCGACGCCCCGTGCGGCAGGATCGCGTACAGGTCCTGCACGAGTGGATACGACGCGAGCGACATCGCGGTCGTCTCGAGACGTCCCTCGAGCGCCCACTCGCTCAGCGTCTGAATGTCCTGCAACACGTGCTCGAACTCGAAGCCGCGCGTGTCGATCGCGCCCGCAGCGAGCGCCCAGAACATGAACGCGTCGTCTGGATCAGGGCTATGTCCGAGCCGGATCAGCACGTCGGCGAGGCTAACAGTCTCGACCCAGACGACGAGACACCTCGGTCTCGCGCGCTCTGCCTGAGCCGGGTCGAGCGGCCGCGCCGCGCAGGTCGGCACGGCCTCTAGACGGGCAGCGCAAGCGACGCCCTACACTGAGTGGCGGTGGCAGGTCCAGCGCTCACCGACTCGATCCAGGACTACCTGAAGGCGATCTACAAGCTCCAGGAGGGCGAAGCGCGCGTCTCGGTCACGGCGCTCGCTCGGGAGCAGGGCGTCGCGGCCGGCTCGGCGAGCGAGATGGTCAAGAAGCTGGCGGCGCTCGAGCTCG
>JBJMJE010000289.1:0-18756 GCA_045806505.1 Gaiellaceae bacterium | reverse complement strand
AATCGTCCGCCGCGAGATCGCGGCGGCGCCGTTCGTCGAGCCCGGGCCCTCCAACGTGACGTCGATCCGCAGCCGTG
Source organism: Gaiellaceae bacterium (assembly GCA_045806505.1). Classification (GTDB taxonomy): domain Bacteria; phylum Actinomycetota; class Thermoleophilia; order Gaiellales; family Gaiellaceae; genus DASVFB01. The sequence continues at coordinate 18,679 of JBJMJE010000289.1, read as the reverse complement.
GAGGTCGCTGAGCCCGGCCGCCCGTCGGCCGTGGCGCGCACGACTCGCTCGCGTTGGAAGGTCGCCGTTGCGGCGGCCCTCCCGATCCTCACGGTCTTCGTCTGGCTCTGCCTCGTCTACGGGTGGGAGGCGTGGGGCCTGTCCGCTCCGTGGCTGAACAGCGACGAGTTCGAGCGTGCGCAGCTCTCGCGCGCGATCGCGACCACGGGCCACGAGGCGTCGCGGACGGTGCCGCGCGCGTTCGGCTCGCTTTCGGCGTATCTCGTCGCCCCGGCGTGGTGGATCCACGACACCTCTCGCGCCTACGGCGCGGCGAAGGCGATCGGCGTCGCGACGATGACGGCGGTCGTGTTCCCCGTCTACCTGCTCGCGCGCACGCTCGTCTCGCAGCGGTGGGCGCTGTTCGCGGCGGCGGGCGCGGCGATGATCCCGGCGCTCGCCTACTCGTCGATGCTGCTGATCGAGCCGCTCGCATACCCGTGGGCCGCGCTGTGCTTCTACCTGCTCGCGCGCGCACTGGGCACGCGCCGTCTTGCGTGGATCGCCGGCGCGGTCGCCGCGTGTCTCGTCGCGCCGCTGATCCGCGCGCAGCTCGACGTCCTCGTCGCCGGAGCCGTCGCCGCGGCGGTCCTCTTCTGGTTCATCGGCGAGGGCGGACGACGGCTGCGGCGGAACTGGAGCCGCTGGGACTGGGTCGGCTTCGTCGCACTTGCGATCTGCGCGGCGGTCGGCGTGAACGCCGCCGCGTCACACCGTTCCGGCGTCTGGGCGGCGGTCACGCAGAACGAGCTGGGGCGCATGTTCAAGGACGCGGTGTGGGCCGCCGGCGCGCTGACGATCGGCGTCGGCGTGCTGCCGACGATCGCCGCGCTAACGGTGCTGCCCGGCTTCCGGCGCGACGAGTGGTCGCGCGAACGGCGTGCGTACACGGCGTTGACCGTCGCGATGGTCTCGACGTTCGTCGCGTACGTCGCCGGCAAGTCGGCCTACGTCTCGACGCTCGGAGTGAATGACCTCAGCGAGCGGAACCTCATCTACGTCGCGCCGCTGCTCTTCGTCGGGACCGCGCTGATGCTCGAGCGCCGGCGGCCGGCGCTGATCCCGCTCCTCGCGGCGACCGCCCTCGTCCTTCTGCTCGTGACGGTGACGCCGTACCACGTCGACATCCCTGTCTTCTTCGACGCGCCGGGACTCGCCGTGCTGCCCGCGCTGGGCTTGACGACGACCGGCGCTACGGTGCTGCTCGTCGTGCTCGCGCTCGGTTCCGCGGCGCTGCTGCTGTTCCTGCGCTTCGCTTCGGCGCGTGTGGCCGTACCCGTGGCCGCGGTCGCCGCCGGAGGGATCCTCGCCTGGAGCGCGTTCGGCGAGATCAGCTTCACGCGCGAGTCACACAAGGTCGCGAGCGCTCAGCTCGACAACATGCCGCGTCCGCTCGACTGGGTCGATCGCGCGGTGCCGGGCGGCGCACAGGTCACGTACCTCGGCCAGTCGATCGACGATCCCTTCGACGTGCTGCAGCTCGAGTTCTGGAACCGCAAGCTCCAGCACGTGTGGAGCACCGACGGGAGCGCGCCGGGGCCTGGTCCGACGGTCGTGCCGCAGCTCACCGCTTCGGATGGACGGCTCGAGCCGGGCGCAGGCGTCGAGTACCTGGTCGCCGACTCCGGAGTGACGCCCGCCGGGGCGGTGCTCGAACGGAAGGTGCACCGGGGCGGCCGCGGCTCGCGTATATGGACACTCATCCACGTCGCGCCGCCACTGCGACTGCGCCAGTCGATCGAAGGCGTCTATCCCGACGGCTGGGGCAAGCCGATCACGGCGCTCGACCAGTTCTCCGTCGCGAACGACGCGCCGAGCGTCGTCAAGGTGCACGTCTTCAGGACGGGTGCCGCGCAGCGTTACCCCGCGACCGTTCGCGTGACGGTCGGCAAGCTTGCGCTGGCGGGCGACAAGCCGGTCATGGGCCGTGTCGTCGAGACGAAGACGATCCGCGTGCCCGACCGTCTCGACCACGAGTTCGTCTTCGACGCACCGCCTGCACCCTTCCGCGTCGAGACGTCGGTGACGCCGTTTCCACACGAACGCGATCCGAGGATCGGCGACCCGCGCGACCTCGGCGCGAACGTCGAGTACTCGGTGACACAGAGCGCCTCCGGCTCATAGCCGCGCGAGCGTCTCGGGATGCTTGCGCACGAACCGCGCGATGCCGCGCCAGTGCCAGAGCGTCCGGCGTGTGAGGAACCGCGCGTCCGTCTCGCGCTTCCATTCGTGCCGCACGACCGCGCCGGGGACGTACCAGCGCTCCCAGCCCGCCTTCGCGGCCCGGTAGGCGAGATCGATGTCTTCGCCGTAGAGCCGGAAGCCGGCGTCGAGGCCGCCGAGCTCCTCGAGCATGGCGCGACGCAGGAGCATGAAGCCCCCGAGGAGCCAATCCGTCTGCACGGGCTCGTCCGGCTCGTCGCCGAGGTGGTAGTGCTCGCGCTGCCGCTCGAGCGGCGGACGCAAACGGCGCAGCGGCGTGCGACGCACGAGCGTGCCGCGTACCGTCGGGAACCGGCGACGCGACGGCACGAGCTCACCGTGCACACCGATCATGCGCGGACCGGCGATTCCGCACCGCGGATGCGATTGGACGAAGTCGCGCAGCGTCGCGACGGCACCCGGCTCCGGGACGGCGTCCGGGTTCGCGAGCAGGACGAGGTCGCGCTTCGTCTCGGCGATGCCACGGTTTGCGTTCGCGGCGAAGCCGAGCGGTTTCGGATTCTCGAGCACGCGGACGACGGGCGGGACGCCGCCGGCGCTGTCCGGAACGTTCGCGATCACGAGAACCTCGTCGACCTGCTCGACGAGGATCGGGAGCGACACCGCGAGGTCGACCGCATCGCCGTGAGACACGACGACGGCCGAGACGCTCACGCCGCGAGCGCGCGGCGATAGCCGTCGACGACTCGCCGCGCCGTCTCGTCCCACGAGAAGAGCCGCGCCCGCTCGACCCCGGCGCGCGACCACGCGTCGCGGTCGGCAAGCGCACGGCGGACCGCGTCGGCGAGACCGGCGTCGTCCGCGTAGATCGCCGCGTCCCCGCCGACCTCGCGCAGCGCCGGCTCGTCCGCGGCGACGACGGGCGTCCCGCACGCCATCGCTTCGAGCACCGGCAGGCCGAACCCTTCGAACCGCGACGGCAGCACGACGCAGAGCGCGCGGCGGTAGAGCGCCGCGAGCTCCGCCTTCTCGACGTAGCCGCGCAGGTCGGCGCCGCGTCGCTCCAGCTCCCGCGCGAGCTCCGGCTCTTTCTCGGGACCCACGACTACGAGAGGCAGGCCGACGTCCTTCGCGGCGTTCGCGGCGGCGAGCGGGTTCTTGCGACGTTGCACGGCGCCCACGAACAGCAGGTATCCGTCGGGCTCTCCGTCCGGTGTGAAAGCGGAGTCGACGGCGTTGGGCGTGACGACGATCTTGTCCGCAGGCGTGCGATACAGGTCGATGAGATCGCGGCGCGTCCGTTCGGAGACGGCGAAGACGACGCGCGCCCGCCGCACTGCGCGGGGCACGACGACGCGGAAGATCGCACGGTCGCGGCGGCTCATCAGTTCCGGGTCGCGCTCGAACGAAAGGTCGTGGACGGTCACGACCGCAGGGCACGGGCAGGCGAGCGGCAGCGCGTACTGGAAGTGCGCGAGCGCCGGGCGAACTCGTCGCAAGAGGCGCGGGAGCGTCCACGCCATCCGCAGCTCCTGCCTGTGCGCCGCGAGCCGGAGCGGCTCGACGCCCTCGGGCACGAGCTCGGGATGACGCGTGACCGCCGCGAAACGAAAGGCTCCGTCCGCGGCGGCCGGAAGCGTGCGCAGGAGGTTCTCGACGTGCGTCTCGTCGCCGGTGCGCTCGCGCCCGAGTACGTCGGCGTCCAGAAAGACGAGCGGCGTCACGCCAGCTCCCGGTACACCGACGCGGTTGCCTCGGCCGCCGAGCGCCACGAGAATCCAGCGGCCCGAGTCCGTCCGCGCGGTGCCAGCTCGTCGCGGCGTCGGATCGCCTCGGCGATGCCGGCGGCGATCGCCTGCGAGTCGGTCGGATCGACGAGCACCGCGGCGCCGTCGACCACCTCCGCCATCGCGGTTCCGCTGCTCGTCACAACGGGCGCGCCGCATGCCAGCGCCTCGAGCACGGGGATGCCGAAGCCCTCGTACAGGGACGGATAGGCGAAGCAGAGCGCGCCGCGGTAGAGCGACGCAAGCTCCTCGTCGGGAACGAAGCCGAGGAAGCGCACACCGGCAACGTTCACGCTGACGTCGCCCCAGCCCCGCTCGCCGACGACGCGCAGCTCCACGCCGGCAGCGCGCGCCGCCTCGGCGAGCCGCGGCAGGTTCTTGCGCGGCTCGACGGTGCCGACGGCGAGCACGTACTCGCCCGCCGCACGCTGACCGTCGGCGACGAACGGCTCCCCGACGCCGTTCGGAACGACACGCACATGCTCCTCGCGCACGCCGACGACCTCGACCAGCTCCCGCTTCGTGAACTCGGAGACCGCGATCACGCGCGCCGCCGCGCGCACGACGCGCGGCACGAAGAAGCGGCTGTAACCGCGTGTCCAGCGGTTGAAGGCTGTGGGTCGGCGCAGGACGCCGACATCGTGCACGGTGACGACGAGCGGGACGCGCGACGACAGCGGCCCGCGGAAGGTCGGGCAGTGCAGCACGTCCGCCGTCCGCGCGCGCCGCGGCAACGCGAGTGGATACCACCACACGTCGCGCGCGACGGTCGCCGCCTTGCGCGCGCCGCCCCACGCCAGCGGCTCGATGTCGACGAGTCGCTCGAGCTCGGGCAGCAGCGCGCGCAGGTATCGCGCGGTGCCGGCGCGGGTCTGGCGAAGCGGCGAGACGTCGATCGCAACGCGCACGCTCAGAGTCTCGCAGCCGCATCCGCGTACGCCGTGAGCAGCTTCTCGCCCATCGCGCGCGTGGTGAAGCGGGAGACGTGCGCGAAACCGCGCCGGACGAGCTCCTCCCGCCGCGCGAGCGCCTCCTTCACCGCGCGCGCGATCGCCTCGGCGTCGTCGGGATCGGCGCGGGCCGCCGCGTCGCCGCATGCCTCGTCGAGCGACTCGTGCGCCGACGCCGCGACGGGAATGCCGCTCGCCATCGCCTCGAGCACCGGAATCCCGAAGCCCTCGAAGCGCGACGGATAGACGAAGACGGACGCGCCGCGATAGAGGCGCGCGCGCTCAGCGTCGTCGACGTGGCCGAGGCGAATCCCGCCGGGCCGGTCGAGGCGCGGCTGCGGGCCCCAGCCCGCTGCGCCGACGACCGCGAGCGCAAGCTCTCCGTCGAGCAACTCGTGCGCGTCGAGCAGCGTCTCCAGGTTCTTGCGTGGCTCGAGCGTCGCGACGGTCAGCGCATATGGCCGGCCGAGGTCGGCCCGCTCGCCGTCGCGCGTGAACACCGGTGCCGCGGCGGGGTGTGCGACACGCACCCGCTCCGGCTCGACGTGCAGGACTTCGCGAACCTCGCGCGCAGTGAACTCCGAGTTGCAGGCGAGGACGTGTGCCGTCTGCGCCGCATGCCGGTACTTCGCGCCGTGCATGCGCACGGTCCGCCCGTGCGTCCATTCCGGAAATCGCAGCGGGACGAGATCGTGGATCGTCGTCGCTCGCACGCCGCCGCGCTGCGGCGGGAACATCCAGTCGGAGAAGTGGAGCACGTCGAAGCCGCCGAGCCAGCGCTCGCTCGCGGGGCGCGCGAGCCGCGACCATGCCGTACGCCATGCATGCGCGAAGGGAAGCACGATGAGGCGCCGCTCAACGTCGACACCCGCGAGCGCGTGGTCGACGTTGGGGCGGCCCAGCGCGGAGACGGGTGCGAAGGCAACGACCTCGGCTCCGTTCTCGCGGAGGCCTCGCAACGCCGCGAGCATGTAGTTGCCGATTCCCGCGCGCGCGTGCGAGAGCGGCGAGACGTCGAACGCGATTCTCACCGCGGGAGGTACACGAAGGTCTGGAAGCGCAACCCGAGGCGTCGCCGGTCGGTGCCGCCGGGGACTTTCGTCGGCTCGATCGCGAAGTGCGCGGCGCAGCGCTCCAGCGGAACGGTCAGCGACGTCGGTACTCCGGGGAGTACGACGCGCGTCGCGCCGTTAGCACGCACGACCTGCGGAGCGCGGAAAAGGCTGGGGTCGCCGAGCAGGCCGACTCGGACGGCGCCGCCGGCACAACCGAGGCGCGAGTAGGCGACGAACGGGCCCGACCAATTGTCGTTCGGATAGAGGCCGGCCACCCGTGTGACCGCCTGCACGCGAGGTGATGACCGCCACAGGCTGACGCCTTTCGGAGAGTCGGCCGTGAGCCTCGTGCCGTGGAGATCGAACGTGCCGTCGCTGAGGAGCAGCGGCTGCGAAGGCTGCGGCTGGACCACACCGCCGATCTCGACATGCACCGACGTCGACGGAAGGTTGCCCGGAATCGGCTGCGCGACGTCGTAGACCGGGCCGACGCTGCGGTTGAAGAACTCGTTCTCCCACACGACATGCGGGTCGACATGCCCGGACCACAGCACGCCGACGCTCGCTCCCTTCGGGACGGCGGCGTCGATCCAGTCGAGCCGGCCTCCGACACCGGCCGCGCGCGCGTTGTGCGACGCGAGCTCGGCGCGGGCCTGAACCGGTTGCTGCACGACGGAGAAGTACGCGAGCACGAGCAGCGGCAGCGCGAGCGCCCACCGCTGTGGCACGAAGAGGAACAACGCCGCGCCGGCGAGCGCGCACACCGTCGCGACCAGCCGCACGTCGTGCAGCCCGAGCCCCTGCTCCTGCACCTTCCACCACGGCACGAGCGCGAGCGTGTCCGAGGTGATCTCCGAACGGATCAGCCTCGGGAACGGCAGCGTCGCCACGAGCAGCGCCGCCGCGACGGCGGAGCCCGCCGCGACGAGGCGCGGTCGCGGGGCGCCGAGCTGCACCCACAGCAGCAGCGCGATCAGGAAGAGGGGCGCGACGTAGAACGTGTTCCGCTCCTCGACGCGCGCGACGCCGGGCAGGGTCGCGAACGCCGCGACCTCGAGCAGGAGCCACGCCGTGAGCGCCGCGGCGCCGGCCATGAAAGCCCGCTGCGAAGTGTCGAGGCGTCGCCAGGCGAACGCGAGCACGATGAACGCCGCGACGGGAACTACGCCGAGATAGAGGTCGAGCTCCGCGACGTGCCAGAGCAGCCACTTCGCGACGGCGCCGACTGAGTAGCTGTGTCGGCCCGCCGTCTCGTACGCGCCGAGGAGCGAGAGTGGTGATCTGCCGCGCGTCACCTCCACGACGAGCGCCACCACCGCGACCGCGCCCGCTGCGATGTAGAGCGTGCGGAACCGCCCGAGCCGCCGCAGTCCCAGCAGCAGCGGCGCCGTCAGCACCGCAGCGAACAGCGCGAGCGCCTGCTGGCGCGTGCCGTACGCGAGCGCGCAGACGGCGAGGACGCCGAGCTGGTTTGCGCGCGTCGGCCGCTCGAGCATCCGCACGAGCACGAGCGCGACGCAGAGGAAGACCGGGTAGAACGCGTTCTCGGTCATCACCGTCCCCGTGTAGACCAGCGACGGAAGAGCGACGGACAGCGCGGCGCCGACGAGCGCGAACGGCGGGTTCAGCACGCGGCGCGCGAGGAAGTAAGCCGGCAGGGCTGCGAGCGACATCACGACGGAATTGATCGCCTTGGCAGCGACGTACGCGTCCGGCACCGAGTCGAACAGCCGGTACGCCGGGCTGACCAGCACCGGGTAGACGAAGCCGTACGAGCCGCCGGCCGCGACGCCGCGAATCGCGAAATGGCCGCTCGCCGCGAAGCTCTTCGCGAGCTCCGAATAGACGAGCTCGTCGACCATGATCCAGGGCGCGACCATCCCGCGCGCTAGCGCGAAGCGGCTCGCAGCCGAGACCATGACGATCGCGGTCAGCCACGCCCACACGGGAATTGCGCGCGCGAAGGCACGCACGCCGATGCCGGAGTGCGTCACGCTCGCATCGGTCAAGAGCGCGCGCCGCTGAGCGCCGGCACGCCCGCGGCCTCCTCGAGCGCCGCCGCGTAGAGATCCGCGACGCGCTCGAGGTCATGCTCGCTCTGCGCGAGCTCGCGTGCGGACCTGCCCATCGTTTCGCGTACACCAGGCATCGAGAGCGTCTCGAACGCGCCGACGAGCCTCTCGATCTCGCGCTCGTCCGGCGCGACCTTGAGCGCGACACCGTCGGGCAGTTCGGAGAACCAGCCGACGTCGGAGACGACGAGCGGCGTGCCGACCGACAGCGCGCGTATGACGACGGCCGACGTCTCTCCCATCGTGGGCGCACGCAACGCGACGGCCGCGTCGACTCGCCGAAGCAGCGCCCACAGCCGCTCCTCCCGGACGTAGTCCTCACGCACGACCGAGTCGTCGAGCCCCGCCTGCTCGATCCGCCATGGGAGCTCGAGCGACGGGTCCGCAGATCCGGCGAGCACGAGCCGCGCTTCTGGATGCACGTCGCGGAAGCGCGCGAACGCCCGAAGGAGCTGCGGCACGCGCTTCGATGCGTTCATGTGGCCGAACGCGCCGAGGAGCGGCGACCCATCGACCGCGGCGACGTCTGCAGGCGGCGACGGCCACGCCGCCATCGGGACGCGCCACACGGGCCGGTCGTAGCCGCGCTCTCGCAAGCGCTCCTCGACGTAGCGCGAGTGGACGATGACGCCCGATGCCAGCTCGAGCACCTCGCCGCACAGCGGAAAGTCCTGCGGACGCACCTCCCAGAGCGGCGGGAGGCAGCCGTCGATCACGCCCAGGCCGAGCAGCCGCGCTGCAACGCCGCCGTCGCGCTCGAGCGCCGCGAGGTACGCCTTCGGGTTCTTGCGCCCGAGCGTGAGGCCGGCGACGAGGTGATGGAGAACGAAGTCGTGCAGGACCACGATGCCCGGACGCCTGCGCAGCCGCTCGAGGATCCAGCCGTGTACGTCGGCGTCGTTCCCGACGTGGTAGAGCGCGGCGTCGCCGCTCGCGCTGCCGTGTCGTGGCGCAACGTCGAGCTCGACGCGCTTGGCGAGCGCGGGCACGAGCAGCGCCGAATAGTCGGCGATCCCCGACCGCTCGGGAGGCATCGGGCTGTAGTACGCAACCCTCACGGGGACTCGCCGAGCCGCTCGTCCAACAGGTCGATCAGCTTCAACGCCGCGTCATTGAACATCCGCTGCTCGCGCACGATCGGCTCGACGTACCACGCAAGCAGCGGCTGCAGCGCGCGCTTCGCCGAATGCACGAGTGCGCCGCGTACGCCGGGCTGGCGCTGAAGCGAGCCGCGGGCGCCGATCGCGCGGTACCGCTCCGCGAGATCGCGCAGCTCGGCCCAGCCCGAACCCTCCGTGCCCGTCGTTCGGGCGACCTCGCTTTGCAGCCGGGCGTACAGCGCTCCGATGTCGAGGCCGGCCTGCGCGGAGGCCCTCGTGTCCTCCGGGGCGGGCATTCGACGCGATTCTAGTGGTCGGCGGTTACGGCACTGTTAGCGCCTCCGGCACCAGGCACCTATAGTGGGAAAGTGCCCCGCCAGAAGTCTGACCATGTCGACTCGGCGGCGGGATTGGCGCGGAGACTCCGCGAAGCGCGAGAACGCGCAGGACTGAGTCAGCGCGCGCTCGCGCGCGGCATCTGCACTGCGGCGTACGTTTCGCGGCTCGAGAAAGGTGAGCGCATCCCGTCGCTCCAGCTCCTGCGCCGGCTCGCGAGTCGCCTCGGCGCCGATGCCGACGAGCTCGCATCCGGCCGCCCCGGCTCGGCGAACGATCCGTTGCTGGACGCGGAGGTCGCGCTCGGCCTCGGCGACACGCTGGAGGCAGAGAGGCTCTTTACGGCCGCGCTCGACCCGGACGACCGCGCGCTTCGGGCACGGGCGCTCGCGGGGCTCGGCGAGATCGCGTATTCGATCGGCGCCGCGCGCGGAGCCGTCGCGCTGCTCGAGGAGGCAGCCGAGACGCATCCGCAGGGGGCATTCGCCGTCGCGGGCCCGCTCGGCCGCGCGTACGCGCAGCTGAGCGATCTGGAGGCTGCCGTCGGTGTCTTCGAGCAGGCGCTCGCCGGCGCCGAGCAACGCGAGGACACCTTCGAGCGGCTTCGCTACGCCGTCCTGCTCGCGGATGTGCTCATCGACTCGGGCGACCCGCAGCGAGCGGCGGATGTTCTTCGCACCGTCGTCGACGCGCACGACGAGCCGGACGACCCACTGGCGCGCGCACGACTGTGGCGTTCGCAGGCTCTCCGGTGCGAGGAGCGCGGCGACCGGCAGACCGCAGACCGCTACGCCCGCCGTGCGCTCGAAGCGGTCGCACTTGCGAACCACACGAAGTACGTTGCGCGCGCGCACAAGCTCCTCGCGCGTGTCTCGCTCGACCCCGAGGACTCGGAACACGCGCTCGAGCTGCTCGATGCGACCTATCCCGCCGTCGAGCGATCCGGCGACGCGTACGAGATTGCGACGCTGCGAATCGAGCAGGCGCGACTGCTGGCTCGGCTCGGCCGGGCGGACGAGGCCGCCTCGTTCGCGCGCGAAGCGGCGGCGGCGCTCCGCAACGCTCGGCCGGCCGACGCGGCTCACGGCTTGGTCCTCGCGGCGGACGTGCTCACGCTGCTCGGGGACCACGCGCGCGCGGCCGAGCTGAACCAGCTCGCGTCCGAGGCGCTGGAGCGGTCGAAGCTGGCGGCTCGCGTCGAGCCGTAGTTCCGCGCGTCCCGCGTGATCGGCATCAGCCTGCTGACGCTCGTCCCGGGACTGAGCGGAGGATCCGAGACGTACGCGCGCGAGCTCTGCCGCGCGCTCGCGCGAGTCGGGTCGCTGAGCTATCGCGTCTTCGTCCCGACGATTGCGATCGACGCCGCCGACGGGCTGCCGTCGGCGGTGGTCGCGCGCTACCGCGCGTCGTGGACGATGCCCGGGCGCATCACGGCGATGTCGCTCGCCGCGCTGCATCCGAGGCCGCTTCGACGCGAAATGGAGCTCGATGCGCTCGCCGCGCTGCACTTCCCGCTCAGCGTGATGCTGCCGCCGGTCTCCGCACCGCTGACGGCGACGACGGTCGTCGACCTCCAGCACGAGGAGCTGCCCGAGTTCTTCGGCCGTGCCGAGCTCGCATATCGCAAGGCCGTCTACGGGCGCACGATCGGTCGCTCACGCCTCGTGGTCGCCATCTCCGAGCACTCGCGGTCGACGCTCATCGAGCGCTTCGCGCTCGCGCCGGAGCACGTGCGCGCGATCCCACTCGCGGTCGACCACGACGCGTTTCGGCCCGACGACGCGGTGCAGCGTGGTGAATATCTGCTCTATCCCGCTCGGCCGTGGCCGCACAAGAACCACGCCCGGCTCTTCGACGCGTTCGCCCGGCTTCGAACGCGTCGGCCCGACCTGAGACTCGTGCTCACCGGCGAAGGCGACTACCGACCGCTGCCGCAGGGGGTCGAGGCGCGCGGGCGTGTGTCGCGCCTCGACCTCGTCCGGCTCTACCAGGGCGCCGCTGCCCTCGCGTTTCCGTCGCTGTACGAGGGCTTCGGGATGCCGGTGCTCGAGGCGATGGCGTGCGGTTGCCCGGTCGCGTGCTCGAACGTGACGTCGTTGCCGGAGGTGGCCGGAGACGCTGCGCGCGTGTTCGACCCGCGTGACGTCGAGGACATCGTTTCGGCGCTCGAGGAGGTTCTGGACGATCCGGAGCCGTGGGTCGCGCGGGGCCTCGAGCGCGCGCAGGCATTCACGTGGGACGCGTGCGCGCGCGCCCACGACGACGTCTACCGCGAGCTCTGCTCCGGCTGAAGCTCGCGTCCGAGGCGCTCGAGCTCCGCATCGACGAGCAGCGCAACCAGCTCGTCGAACGACACCGCCGGCGACCACCCGAGACGCTCGCGCGCCCTGGCGGGATTGCCGACGAGGTTGTGCAGCTCGGCCTTGCCGCGCTTGAGCGACTCGTCGATGTGCACGTAGTCATGCCAGTCGAGAGCGACGTGCTCGAACGCGCAGCGCACGAGCTCCCCGACGCTGTGGAGGGTGCCCGTCGCGACGACGTAGTCCTCCGGCTCGTCCTGCTGCAGCATGAGCCACATCGCGCGCACGTAATCACCGGCGTAGCCCCAGTCGCGGCGCGACTCGAGGTCGCCGAGCCAGAGGTCGGACGTGAGGCCGAGGCTGATCGAAGCCGCGGCGTTCGCGACCTTGCTCGGCAGGAACTCGAGCGGCCGGCGCGGCGACTCGTGGTTGTAGAGGATCCCGGCGCAGGCGTGCAGCCCGTAGCGCCGCCGGTACGACCGCGTGATGAAGTGCGCGTACGCCTTCGCGACCCCGTACGGCGTTAGCGGCGACAGCGGCGTCTCCTCGTCCTGCGGCGTCTCGACAGGCTCGCCGAAGATCTCGGACGACGACGCCTGGTAGAAGCGGATCGCCGGATCGACCTCGCGAATCGCCTCGAGCAACGCGGTCGCGCCGACCGCGGCGAGCTGTGCGGTCAGCACCGGCTGTTCCCATGACATCGGCACGAACGACACCGACGCGAGGTTGTAGACCTCGTGCGGCCGGAACGACCGCAGCGCGCGAACGAGCGCGAGCTCGTCGTTCACGTCCGCCTGGATGACCTCGAGCCGGCCGCGCACGGCCGCGAGATTCGGATAGCTCGTCGCGCTGCGACGGACGACCCCGAGAACGTCGTAGCCGTGATCGAGCAGGAGCTCTGCGAGCAGCGAGCCGTCCTGCCCGCCGATGCCGGTGATGAGCGCGCGGCGAGCCGTCACGGCGCCGATGATAGGTGCGTCAGTGGTGGAGCACGCGGGCGTAGCGCCAAGCGTCCACGAGCCCGCGCGGCCGCAGGAGGGCAAGCGACGCGACGTACAGGATGAGGCCGACGGCCGCAGCCGCGAAGCCGTTCGCGACGAGCTCCCCGATGCCGAACGAGGCGAAGGTGAGCGCAGCGACGAGGAGCGCGATCCGGGCGAGGCCAGTCATCGTGAGCTCGAGCATGCGCGTCGAGACGAACGCCATCAGCGCGCCGACGACGAGGAAGACCGAGATGCCGAGCGCGAGCACGAGGCCGACGAGCTCGAATGCCGCGCGGAGCGCGAAGGACAGGCCGATGTCTACCGCGAGCGCGACGAGCGCGAGCGGCACCAGCCTCCGAGGCGTCTCGAGCACGAAGAGCAGCGGGAACGTCACCCAGAACGCCACCGAAGCCACGACCCACAGCGACAGGTAGATCACGAGGTGCCCGAGGTCGGCGCCGACCTGGCCCGAGTACGCGCTGCCGAGGACGAAGCCGACGACGCGGCCGCCGACGAGCGCGAAGACGCCGGCGGCGGCACCGATCAGGACGAGGCAGAGCCACGACGCGTGGAGCACGTGTTGCGACGCGCCGTCGGCGTCGACCGCGCGTCTCGTCAGCGGCGCCGACGACACGAGCGCCAGCGTCGTCGCGGTCGCCGCGACGAGCATCGAGCCGAAGAGGTAGGCGTAGGTCAACGTGGTCTGGTTGCCCTCGCCGAGCCCGGACGCGCCGCGCAACGCGACGACGTACATGCCCTGGAGCACGAGCGGGATGACCGACGCGTAGAGCAGCTTGCGGAGGCGGATACCTATGGCCGCGCCTCCGCCGCGCTCGCCGTGCAGCCGCTTCGAGCGCGCGAGCGAGGCGAGCGGCAGGCCGGCGGCGATGACGCCGTTCAGCGCGAGACCCCACGCGAGCGCGACCATCCCGTGCGCGTCCGCCAGCGCGACGAACACGACGAGCCCTGCGATCGCGCCTGCCGCATATCCGGCCGCGGCGACGCCGTAGCTGTCGCCCGCGGCAAGCGCACTCGCGGCGAGCGCTGCGAGCATCTGTGCGAACGCCGCCGGGACGAGCCAGACGATCGCCGACGAGGCGATCGAAGCCGACTCGGCGGGCAACCTCCCCGTCAGGACCTCGCCGATCGGGCCTGACAGCACGAGGGTCAGCAGCGTCGCCGGGACCGCGATCGTGAGCAAAGCGGTCGCGAACGACACGAACTCCGCCGGCAACCGGCCCTCGAGCGCCGCCCGCGTCAGGTCCGGCACGATCACGAGCCGCGACGCCTGCGCCGTAAGCACGATCACGAAGTAGACGCTGTAGGCGGCGAGGAAGCCGTCGGTTTCGGCATCGCGCCCGAACTTGTGCGCGAGGTAGGCGCCCGCGATCGCCGCCGCGGCGCTGACCGCAAGACTCGACGCGCTCGTCGCGGCGCCGCTGCGGACGGCGCTCGCGCGAAGGGGCAGGCTAGGCTTTCCGCTCTCGACGCTCATGGCTTCCGCGAACTCAAACAGAGACCTTCCGGTGTGGTCCGACGAAGCGCTTGCGCAGCTCCGCGGGCAGTTCGCGGAGTACTACGAGGACCGAACCGTGCTCGTGACGGGCGCCGACGGCTTCATGGGGTCGCATCTCACCGACGCGCTGGTCGAGCTCGGCGCCCACGTCCACGCCTTCGTCCGGGCGACTTCGAGCGGCGCGCTCAACAACATCGCGCACCTGCGGAGCCGGCTGAAGGTGCACTTCGCCGACCTGACGGACAAGACGTCGATCGACTACCTCATCCGCGAGCTCCGCGAGGCGCCGGACAAACCGTACGTCTTCCATCTCGGCGCGCAGGCGCACGTGGGCGAGTCCTGGCACAGGCCGTACGAGACCGTGATGGCGAACACGCTCGGCACGCTCAACCTGCTGCAGTCGATCGTCGACAACGGCCTCGAGCTCGAGAAGTTCGACACGGCAGGGACTTCCGAGGAGTACGGCAACGTCCACGAATCCGTCGCGCATCATCACGACTTCGACGCGGACGGCGGCCTTATCCTCCACGAACGGTCGCCGATCAACCCGAAGTCGATCTATGCGACGGCGAAGGTCGCGGCGGACTTCCTGACGATGAACTACCACGACGCGTTCGGCGTGCCCGGCGTCGTGACGCGGATGTTCAACAACTACGGGCCACGGCAGAACCCGCGGTACGTCACGGGGACGATCATCACTCAGGCGCTCGAGCGCGAGACGGTCGAGCTCGGATCGCTCGAGCCACTGCGGGACTTCTGCTTCTGCACCGACGGCGTGCGCGGCCACCTCACCGTCGCAGCGCGCGGGATTCCGGGCGACCTCTATGTGTACGGCCAGGGCAAGAACATCTCGATGCGCGACTGGGCCGAGCTCATCCTCCGCATCGGCCGCGAACAGGGCTACTGGCCCGAGCGGGAAATCGTGACGACGCAGATGCGAGTGCGGCCCGGTGCGAGCGAGGTCATGGCGTTGCGGGTCGGCTACGACAAGCTGCACCGCGAGACCGGTTGGGAGCCGCTCCTCTCGTGGGAGGAGGGCGTGGCGAAGACGATCGACTGGTACGCGCGGAACCGCGAGCGCTGGATCGGCCGCGTCGACTGGCTCAGCACCGGTAGGCCGACCGTGGCGGCGGCGACCAAATGAGAACGCTCGTCACAGGCGGAGGCGGTTTTCTCGGCTCGCACCTCGTGGAGCGGCTCGAGTCAGAAGGTCATGACGTCTTCGCCGCGCGGCAGCGGGACTTCGACCTCACGCGGTGGGACGACACCGAGCGGCTCTTCGAGGCGTCGCGCCCGGAGCGCGTCTTCCATCTCGCGGCCGAGGTCGGCGGGATCGGCGCCAACCTCGCGAACCCCGCACGGTACTGGTACGCGAACCTGATGATGGGAGCGCACGTCCTCGAGCAGAGCCGCATCCGCGGCGTCGAAAAGCTCGTGGTCGCCGGAACGGTGTGCGCGTACCCGAAGTTCACGCCCGTGCCCTTCCGCGAGGACGACCTCTGGAACGGCTATCCCGAGGAGACGAACGCGCCGTACGGCGTCGCGAAGAAGTCGGTGCTCGTCGGTGCTCAGGCATACCGGCAGCAGTACGGCCTCAACTCGATCTTTCTGCTGCCGACGAACCTCTACGGCCCGCGCGACACGTTTCACGCGACGAACGCACACGTCATCCCGGACCTGATCCGCAAGATGGTCGACTCACCCGAGGAGGTCGTGCTCTGGGGCGACGGCTCGCCGACCCGGGAGTTCCTCTACGTCGACGACTGCGTCGACGGGCTCGTGCTCGCCGCCAATCGCTACGACGCGCCCGACCCGGTGAACCTCGGTGCCGGCAAGGAGATTTCGATCCGCGACCTGGCAACGCTCGTGGCGAGCGTGACGGGCTTCGACGGCCGGATCACGTGGGACACATCGAAGCCGAACGGCCAGCCGCGGCGCAGCGTCGACGCGACACGCGCGCGCGAGCGGTTCGGTTTCGAGGCACGGACGCCGCTACGCGACGGGCTCGAGCGCACGGTCGCCTGGTATCGCGAGCACGCTCCCGCGTACGCCTAGGTTGACCCTGTGATGCGCTCCTCGAGCAGCGCAAGGCGCTGCGCGAGGATCGAGTTCTGGTCCGACAGCTTCGAGATCACCGTCGAGTAGTGCAGCAGCACGGCGAGGATGAAGAGCGACGCGACCGCGAAGAGGATCGCCGGCGGGTACGTCTCGACGCCGACCCAGTCCGCGATCGTGTTCAGCCCGCCGCGCCACGCGGACAGCACGAGCAGCACCACGCCCGTCAGTAGCCATAGAAGCGCGTAGCGCTCGCGAAGGCGACGGCTGCGAATCAGCTCGAACACGACGAGCAAGAGAATCACGGAAGCGATCGAAGCGGCGATCGAGACTTTGAGTGGGGTCATTTCTCCTCCAGTGGCGTCGAATAGCGGCGAAACGAGCCGACGAAGAGCGCAAGCAGCACCTTGACCATGTAGTAGACCGACGAGAGCGTGCGGATAGACGAGCGTCCGGAGGTACGCGGCCGCATCGCGATCGGCACCTCGACGAGCCGTAGGCGGTGACGCTCGACGAGCACGACCGCCTCGACCTCCGGATAGTCGTGCGGGTAATCCGCGGCGAAGAGCATGATCGCCTTGCGGTTCAGCGCCTGGACGCCCGACGTCGGATCCGTGATCCGCTGTCGCGTCAGGAGCGAGACGACGCGTGCGAGGAGGCGGATGCCGACGCGCCGTGTCGCCGACGATCGATATCCGTCGCCGCGCGCTGCGAGGTATCTCGAGCCAACGGCGATGTCGGTATCGCCGCGGACGACGGGTTCGACGACCGCCGCGAGCTGCGACGGATCGTGCTGGCCGTCGCCGTCGACGCGGACTGCGAGCTCGAATCCGTTCTCGAACGCGTACCGGAAGCCGGTCTGCACGGCGCCTCCGATGCCGAGATTGAAGGGCAGACGGAGGACCCTGGCGCCGGAGCGGCGCGCGACTTCCGCAGTGCGGTCGTGCGAGCCGTCGTCGATCACGAGGATCTCGAGCTCCGAGTCGAACGCGCGCAGCTCTGCGATGACGGCCGCAATCGTGCCCTCTTCGTTCAACGCGGGCACGAGGGCGATCGCGCGCACTCAGATGCTCCCTGTCGCCGCCGGCGCTACGGCGCCGATGAGCTCGAGCAGACGCCGCGCGCGATGCGAGTAGGTGTGCTCGTCGAGCGCGCGCTCGCGCGCGGCCATTCCGAGCGCCTCCGCCTGCGCGGGATCCGAGAGCAGCTCGCGATACGCGTCGACCGCCTCCTCCGCCGTCGACGCGACGAGCAGCTCGCGCCCCGGCTCGAACCACTGCTCCATCCCGTCGACCGGATTCGAGACGATCGCCGCGCCCGACGCCGCGAGCTCGAACGGCCTGCTCGTCGCAGACGCGTAGACGGTCGCGTGCGAGCGCCGCGTGACGTTGAGGTTGACGCGTGCGGCGGAGATCGCCCGTGCGAACACGTTGAACGGCACGTCGCCGATCACCCGCGCGCCGCCGATGTCGCCGCGGAAGTCGCGGCCGCCAAGCGCGAAGTCCGTGTCCGGCAAACGCCGTGACGGCTCGCCGACGAGCGTCGCCATCCATTCGCGCCTGAACTTGTCGCCGTAGCCGTAGAAGAAGACGTCGTACTCCTTGTCCACGTCGTACGGGTGAAACAGCTCGGGATCGGCGGCCCAGAAGACCGCCTCCGCCCGCTGCGCTCCGAGCTCGCGCAGCCGCTCGAGCCCGCCCTCGGAGTTCGACAGCACGAGGTCGTATTCCTCGGGCTGCGCGCCGTGGTAGTAGTTGAAGCCGGTGTCCATGCCGCCGAACTCCGGCAGGCTCATGGGCACGTCGCCGTCGTAGAAGACGACCGGCACGTCGAAGCGCTCGCGCAGCACCGACGGAATGCCGCGGAAATGCGACATCGGGACGGTGAAGAAAATGACCGCGTCGACGTCGCGCTCGCGTTCGAGCAGCGACTCGAGATGCTTGCGCCAGCGCGGCGTGACGTACCGCCAGACGATCTCGCGGACGGCGCGGTCGGCGCGCGTGTCGTCCGGGCTCTCTTCCGCGCGCCGCAGGTACTGGTCGCCCTTCAGCCGCGCGACCGCGTCGCGTGCGCGCGCGAACGTCTCGGCCTCGCGGTACAGCGGGTTCGGCGCCGTCCGCCACCACGGCGACTCGATTGCCTTGCCGCGGTAGGTCGTGACGATCAGGTCGACGCCGACGTCGTGCAATCCCTTCCACAACTGCCACCAAGCCGGTGTGCACCCGTAGCGGAAGTCGAGGTCGGCGGCCGACGCGACCGCCACGATCTTCGGCGTCCTAGTAGGCACCGCGTCGACTCGCCACCGCGGGAACGGTCTTCGCAA